>JAKISU010000004.1 GCA_021648445.1 Flavobacteriaceae bacterium | reverse complement strand
TCAAGCTTATAGCTCGCTTTCTATAACTTAATCGTTCTTGACTTGAAAGTGTTCTGAAATCAATTTTTTCCATACCGTAAAGATACAAAAAAATCATATATATCGGTATATTAGCGCTAGGTTAATAACCATAAAACTAGTCATATAACTTGTTCCTTTTTCACTTATATTTTGTTAAAAAAAGAAACTATAATTAATACTATATTTTGTTTTTTTGCCTCATCTAAGCAAAAAATAATTCTCCCGATAGCTATCGGGATTATTAATGACAAATTTTATAATTAAATTGGTATTATCCTTATATTAGTATTTGATAAGCATAATTTTTTTAAAATAATATTTTGATGAAGTACTAAAGGAAAAACTATATAATTATAAATTTACAAATAAATAGTATTGATATTATAGTAGTGCTTTGTATAAAATCTGTATTGGATGAAGAGCAATACGTTTAGTTCCATCATAAATTTGATGCCTGCAACTTGTACCGGATGCACTGATTACAGTTTTAGCATCAAATTTTCTTATTTTAGAGAATAATGATTGTTCTCCAACTTTCATACTGATTTCATAATGTTCTTTTTCATAGCCGAAAGAACCAGCCATTCCGCAACATCCTGAATTTATAATAGTTACTTTATAATTTTCAGGAATAGTAAGCATGCTAAAAGTTGCTTCAGTACTCGATAAAGCTTTTTGATGACAATGTCCGTGAATCTTAATGGTTTTAGCCGCGCTTTTAAACTGATCTGATTTGATGTTTCCTTTTATAGCTTCATTTTTAATAAACTCTTCAATAGTATAAGTATGTTTGGCTACCTGATGCGCAGCTTCTTTATCATCCGCTAAGCGTAGATATTCATCTCTAAATGTCAATATAGCTGAAGGCTCGATACCGACCAACGGAGTATGTTCATTGATTAAGCTTTTAAAAATTGCAATATTTTGGTTTGCAATAACCTTGGCTTCTTCTAAAAACCCTTTTGAAATATGACTTCTCCCGCTTTCTTCATTATCTTCTAGTATAACACTATATCCCAAAGCGTCTAATAATTGGATAGTGTCTATACCTATTTGGGTATCATAAAAGTTGGTAAATTCATCGCAGAAAAGATATAATTTTTTACTGCTATGATGATTGTTTTTAAGGCTAGATTGATTTTTAGCATACCAATTATGTAACGTTTGCTTTGCTAATTTTGGCATTTTTCTTTTTAAAGGAATGCCTAAAATAAGTTTAGTTAACCTGTTATTAATTAGCATATTAGTTATAATTGAAAATTTACTTCCTAATTTATTGTATTTTACATTATTTGCAAATAGTTTTGTTCTTAAGGATGGTGGATTCTCTTTTTGATATTGATATAAAAACTCAGCTTTAAAACTTGCCACATCAACATTACTAGGGCATTCACTTGCACAGGCTTTACAACTTAAACAGAGGTCAAAGACTTCTTTTAATTCTTGTTGATCGAACTTGTTTTTCTTATCTGTCCCGATAGCTATCGGGATCGTTAAAAATTCACGTAAGGCATTGGCTCTTGCTCTTGTTGTGTCTTTTTCATTTAAGGTGGCTCTATAACTCGGACACATACTGCCACCGGCATTAGACAACTTTCTGCAATCACCAGATCCGTTACACTTTTCTGTAGCTCTTAATATCCCTAAAGAATCAGAGAAATCCAGCAACGTTTCTACTTCAGGTTCTTTTCTATCAACTTCATAGCGTAATGACTCATCCATTGGAAAAGCATCTATTATCTTTCCTTTGTTAAAAACTGAATGTGGATCAAAAGCAAGTTTGATACGTTTTAATAGATCATAATTTTTTTGACCTATCATCAACGGTAAAAATGAACTACGTACTATACCATCACCATGCTCACCACTAAATGAGCCTTTATATTTTTTAACCAACTTAGCGGTTTCGGTAGTTATCGTTTTAAAAAGAGTAACATCATTTGAATCCTTTAAATTCAGAATAGGACGGAGGTGTATTTCTCCGGCACCTGCATGTGCATAATACACTGCTTTTTGACCAAAACCATCCATCATTGTGGTAAATTCAGCAATATATGCAGGTAGATCTTGCAGATCAACCGCAGTATCTTCTATACAGGCTACAGCTTTAGCATCACCTACAATATTGCCTAACAGACCTAGACCGGCCTTACGGAGTTCAATAGCTTTATTGACATCATCATCATATAGTTTAGGATAGGCATAACCAAAATTATGTTTTTGTAGATCTTCAATGAGTTGATTTGCAGATTGTTCTACTTCTTGCTTGGTATCAGCTTTGACTTCAAGCAACAACAAAGCTTGAGGGTCTTTTTCAATAAAAAATCTATTCTTTATTTGTTCACGATTACTTTTGGTACAATCTAAAATGGTTTTATCCATGAGTTCACACATATACAAACTGTGTTTCATGGCAATTAATACTGCTTCTAAACTTTCTTGAATACTATTAAAATGAACAGCTATTACAATTTTTTGTTTAGGAGGTAGCTTATCAAGTTGTAATGTTATAGAAGTTGTAAATGCCAAAGTACCTTCACTGCCACATAATAATTTAACGATATTAATTTTCTCTTCAGTATCTGCAAAAGCTGAAGTATGCAGCAAAGCATCAACTGCATAACCTGTATTACGCCTGTGAATAGATGCTTTTGGGAATTCGTTTAAGATTTCTTTCTGAGTTTCTTTATCAGACAACTCACGATAAAGTGTTTTGTAGATTTTATTTTCTAAAGTAGTTCCAAGTTGTTTGGCTCTGAATTCATCCGTGTTCAATGAATTAAATACAGCTTCAGAACCATCAGATAAAATTATTTCTAATTCAATCACTTTATCACGCGTAACTCCATATTGAATAGAGGTTGTTCCTGAAGAATTGTTACCAACCATACCACCAATCATACAGCGATTGCTGGTAGAGGTATTCGGACCAAAAAACAGTCCAAAGGGTTTTAGGAAATGATTTAGCTCATCGCGTATAACACCAGGTTCAACAGTTACTGTTTTATTACGCTCATCAAAAGCTAAAATTTTAGTAAAATGTTTAGAAACATCAACCACAATACCATCACCAACACATTGTCCAGCCAGTGAAGTACCTGCAGTTCTTGGTATTAAAGTAATATTATTTTGTGTAGCAAATGCTATTAATAGCTTAATGCCATCTTTCGTTTTCGGATAAGCAACCGCTAAAGGAATTTTTCGATATACCGAAGCATCAGTAGCATAGATACTTTTGTGTAAATCATCAAAAAAGAGCTCTCCGGTTAATTGTTCGGAAAGCTCTTGCATATGCCGTTTGGTCAGTGATTTTGGCATATTAATTTATTTGTGTACCATTATTTGTTTGTGTTGATGCCTTTAATAGCACAATGTCACCATCTCTATTTTCAACGCCTAATATCAAACATTCGCTTATAAAGTTAGCAATTTGTTTTGGTTTAAAATTTATAATGGCAGTTATTTGTCTATTTAACAAGTCATCTTTAGTATATAATGAAGTGATTTGTGCACTTGACCTTTTAATGCCTAAGGCTCCAAAATCAATGGTTAGTTGATAGGCAGGTTTTCTAGCTTTTGGAAAATCGTTTACTTCAATAATTGTACCTGTTCTAATATCCACTTTAGTGAAATCTTCAAATGAAATAGTATCTGACATTTATTTTGTAACTTTAAAGCTATAAATCTACAAATAAATTCTAAAAAATGGCTAGCACTTCTTCAAATATGCTTCCGTTAGGAACAATCGCTCCGGGTTTTATATTGTATGACACAATTTCCGGAGAGGAACTTTCACTCTTTGAAAATAGAGGAGATAAAGCAACAGTGATTTTTTTTATCTGTAATCATTGTCCGTTTGTGATTCATGTGAATAGTCAGTTGGTTAATGTTGCGAATGATTATTCTGATAAAAAAGTTTCATTTATGGCAATTTCATCAAATGACGTATTGAATTATCCGGATGATGCGCCGCATTTAATGCGAAAAAATGCTAAGAACTTAAAGTATTCTTTTCCGTATTTGTTTGACGAATCTCAAGAAGTTGCCAAAACTTATGATGCAGCTTGCACACCAGATTTCTATCTGTTTGATGCGAATTTAAAATTAGTGTATCGTGGACAGTTAGATGATTCGCGTCCCGGTAACGGAATTGAAGTTACAGGAAAAGACCTAAGACATGCCTTGGATTGTTTACTTGCAGGAAAAGAAAATACTGAAGTTCAAAAACCAAGTATTGGTTGTGGTATTAAGTGGAAATAAGCCCCTCTCCGCCATAGGCAAATCTCCTCAAAGGGGAAAAAAGTGTTCAGTTGGCAGTAAGCAGTTTTAATGCAAACTTTATTTTGATAGCTATTGACTGCAAACTGAAGACTGATCCCGATAGCTATCGGGACTGCTAACTAATTATTTCCATTCCATTCTTTTTATTAAATTATTGATATGTGCATAATGATGTTTGCAATGCCAGGCATAAATACCAATATTTTCTGCTAAAGGAACTTTTTGATTACCATCAGGATGGATAAAAACCTGTTTTAATTCTTCAGAGCTCAAACCTTTTAGAAAATAAATCCATTTTGCATGTAATGCTGTTAATACATTTAAAGAGAGTAGGATAGGAGCTGACTTGCTATCATGTAATTCTGCCCAGCGGTCTTCATAATAAGCTTTGATTACAGGTTTATCTTCTGTAAGTACCCATTTAAAACGTGTATAACTATTGTGATGGCTATCAGCTAAATGGTGTATCATTTGTCTGACTGTCCAACCTCCAGACCTGTAGGGTGTATCTAATTGTTCATTGGTCAGGTTAATAACCAGTTGAAATTTAATCAAAAGAATTCCCCGACGGCTTGCCTCGGGGTTTCCTATTTACCTCTCCTTTGGAGAGGTCGGAACTGCTTTTTCGTAGTTCCGGGTGAGGTAAAATACAAAATTTCGGTTTTTGACCCTGAGGTCAAAATGAAACCAGCGAAATACCCCGACGGCTTGCCCGCCCGTGCCGGTCGGACGGGCCTCGGGGATAGTCGGTTTCAAGATTTTTTTTATTTGTTTAGGAAAATTTTCTAAAATATCAAGCCACTCTATAATTTTTTTAGAAGATATTTTCTCAGGTATCTCTAGTGTTAAGTTAAGTGTACTGTGTCGTATAAGTTGTAGGGATTTTTGTCTCAGGCGATGCAAAAAATATGCGCCTAGCCTCAGTTACGCAAGTATTTTTTAAAGAAGTATGAGGCAAAAAGAACAAGACTTGGTTCGGCTAAAGTATGCTTAACTTAACACTAGTTTGCCTATTGGATATTTTAGTTGCTCTAAGGGTTCTGGTTTCAACTTTTTAAAAGTTTAAATATTATTTAATAGGTTGTATATCCAAACCATTTAGGTTTTCGGGAGTTTTGGCGAAAGTTATTTTTTTCTTTAAAAAGGCGAAAAGTTCAACCATAGCCTTTGTTATGGTTTTATTTTTTAACACGTTTAAAGAGAGAAAGAACGAGTCAAAAAACCGAAAGGCTGTGTGGTTTGGGTATATGTAGGGTCTAAGAAGGTAGATTTCTATCATTAGGCTTTTTATAAAGGTTTATTTATTCTAATAGCCATGTTTTTATCTTGTTGTATATTTTCATATTACTTAGTAAATCCATGTGATTATTTTCATATACTATATAAGTATTAGATTCTTTGAAGTGTAACTTTTTATTTACATTTTTATGCTGTCCTAATGCACTTTGAAGCTGAACAAGTCCATCACCTACTATTTTAGCTTTCAAATTATCGCCTTTTTTTCCAGTGGTTGCAGCTATAGTATAACAGTTTACGTTTTCAGGTAATGCAATATGTACTCTTTTATCAGGATGTTTTTCAAACCTATCAATTCCTTTCCAATCTTCTTCTACAAGATTACCAAACCTTAAATCAGTAATACCCGAGCTTCTCATTTTTGCTAGGCGAGCAAATGGTTTTACATAATGTATAGTTTTGAAAAGAAGATCAATATAATTTCCCACTCGCTCAAGCGGAGTGCCATGATGTGGTGATCCTAAAAAAACCATTTTCTTCAGGTATTTTGTCCAAGTATTCTTTTCTTTTTTCCCATAATGAAAAGCGCTTCTACTTATAAGACCTCCCATACTATGTGCTACTATAATGAGTTCTTCGACAGGTACTGGCCAAACCTTTATCAATTCTTCTAAAATTATATTTAAATTTTGACCATTTGTAGAAATATGGAGACCTCCGTTATAATGTAAATAAACAGGTGTCAAATTTAGTTCTCTTGCTAAAAGTTCTCCGTGATTATGGTTATTATGATTCCATTGCATATCATTCATACACAAACCATGTACCATCAAGAGGATTTTCCCATTAGTTTTTGAATATACTTTATTAATACCATCTATATTAAGAGGAATCGTTTTATTTTGATGTCTTAATTGCATTGGTATGGCTAAAGGATTATTATTTTTGTCCAAATAATCACCAATAACACCATTTAAAGTAGCAAGTATGTTTTCTTTTTTTTCAAAAGAGATACGGATACCAATAGGAAACTTAGGGTTTAATTGAGTTAAAGTTTTCTCTAAACCATAACCTACCAATTTAGTTACAAATCGCACATTATTGTAAACAATACCTGAAATTCCAGTTATGAGGTGTTGTAATGGTGTGGGTATTAAAAAAGGCGAATGGACAATCTTCTTGTTCATATCTTCTACCAAATCTGTTACATTTATGGTAGCATCAGTGAGAATATTGGCAAGTCCGTGAAGATTAGAAATATTGAGATATGATTTTTTTAATGTTGACATTTTTAAAAATTAAGATTCACAATTAAAGTTGTAAAAGTTGCTATAAATGTTGTGTATCGATATATTCTTTGACTGAAGTTATTTTACATCTACCAATTCCAAATCAAATATGAGCGGAGCATCAGGTGGTATTACACCGCCGGCACCTTGAGAACCATACGCTAAACTAGAAGGAATTACAAAGCGGGCTTTATCGCCTACTTTTAATAATTGCAAGCCTTCATCCCAACCAGAAATGACTTGCCCGATACCAACAGTAAAATCAATTGGTTGCTTACGTTTGTATGAAGAATCAAATACGGTACCATCTAATAATTGACCTTTATAATGTACAGACACATTATCACCTTTAGCAGCTTGTTTTCCGTTGCCTTCTTGGATAATTTGATATCTGAGTCCGCTATCCGTTTTTTTAAACCCTGCAGAGACAGCATTTAAAGTTTCTTCTTGTTTTTCTTTTTCTAGTGCTTCACGTTCATCTCTAGAACCTTCAAAAGTTCTAAATGCTTCAATGGCATTAAATTTTTCAGCATCTTTACCCATACGAATTATTTCTATTGAAGTTAAAGAGTCGTTTTGTTGAATTGTATCAACAATATCTTGACCTTCAACAACAAACCCAAAAACAGTATGTTTATTATCTAACCAAGGTGTTTCAATATGAGTGATAAAGAATTGACTTCCGTTGGTTGCCGGACCTGAATTTGCCATAGATAAAACTCCGGGTTTATCATGTTTTAGATCTGAGTGAAATTCATCTTCAAAACTATAACCGGGATTTCCGGTACCCGTACCTTGTGGACAACCACCTTGAATCATAAAATCAGGAATTACTCTATGAAATTTTAATCCGTTATAATATGGAGTGCCTTGAGGTTTACTATTATTTTCTAAGTTTCCTTCCGCTAAAGCAACAAAGTTACCAACTGTTCCCGGTGTTTTTTGAAATTCTAATTTTACTATTATTTCACCTTTTGAGGTGTTAAATTTTGCGTATAATCCGTCGTTCATTTTTTTAAATTTTAAGATTGCAAAGATAGGGATTGAAAAATAACTGAAAGATTAAATATTGAAAGAATTTAAAAGAAGTTTTTCAAAATAAAACAATTATATAGATGATTATCAACAAAAAAGGTTCATCATAAATATGATGAACCTTTTAAAAAAAAAAATATTGGGTTGATTATTATTTTTATTGTTTAATTACTTTAAAACTACCTTCTTTCTTACCAATAGCAACGTTTACTATATACATGCCTTCCGGTAAATTTTCCATATTTAATTTAGATTCTAAAGTGATAGGTTTTTTAGCAATTACTTTTTGACCAATCATATTGTACACATTGATAATTGAAATTTCTTCATTAGCTTGTAATGTCAATACATCATCAACTACAGGATTTGGGTAATAGTTAAATCCTAGATCAACTAGATCACCAATATTAGCGGTAGCAGTATTTAAAAGTTTATAATTATCTACACCAACACCCCAAGTTAGCGTATTTTCATCGTCATAAATAAATTTTACTTTAAAGCTACTATTAATATATGCACTTACATCAATATTTGCAGTTTGACTTGTACCAGTATTTGGCGCTGTATCATCAGCATCAACAAAAAGTACATTCTGCCATGTACTACCATCCCAAACGTCAACCATAAAATTACCGGAAACACCAAAAGTTTGATGATTATATACCAATTCTATACCAGCGCTGACTACATTTGCAGCAACTAGATCTACAGTAGGACCTTCTAACTCAATATAATTATTTTTATCAAGACCACAATCATCGTCGTTAAAAATAACACCACCAGAAGCAAAAGATGCATAAATAGGGCTAGAACCTGAACCACTACCTTCTAAATTTCCGGTATAACCAAATTGCCATGTACAACCACTTGTCGGGGTTGTTGCAGACCATCCAGATGGTAAAGAGTTACCGTTAAAATTTTCTTCTTGTATTTGTGCATTGCTTATAAAGCCTACACAGAATAATATATATAATAAATTTAATTTTTTCATCGGATTATTTTTTTTGATTAAAACATCTATGTGTCACTTATTCAAATTCCACACGTTGTATAAATACACTAGAGTTTCCTGCTGCATCGGTTACTATCCACTCTCTAACTATCATGTTAACTCTTTTAACTACACATTTATCTAAAGACGCATACATATCTATGTGTTGTAAATTTTCACCACCAACAGTTTGACCGTTAACAGTACCTTCATAAGATATCCAAAAGCCAATACCATAATCACCATAAACATCTCTTGGACCAATATCCATATGATGTAAATTGGTATTACTGAGTAAAGTTAAACTTGAATTTGTATAATCACCGAATCCTTCTAATGTATATGGTTTAGTAAAATCAACATTGGAATATAAACGTAATTCCTTTTGTGAATCATTATCTATATATCCACCTGAAGCTGACCAAGTATTAAAATCTACTAAAGTTTCAAAGAAAATTTCTATGATCCATCCGGAAGTTGGGTCAATATTATTTACAACCCTACCATGTATTTTAGCAGAACCATCTGTAAATTTTTCGAAATATCCATTTTCCCAATGATGCCATTTGTCAAATGGAAAGCTATGGAACCAAATATTAGAATCTGTGTAGGTAGGACCAAAGTCAATAAAACATGATTCTGTAATATCTTCATATTCATTATATTCAATGGTAACTGCTGAACATTCATCACTAAAAGTTATTTCAGGTAGCTCATTAATATTTGAAGATAAAATGTGATGCACTAAATTATCAGCCGTAGGAGGTGTAGTATCAGAATCTACACAACTACACATAACGTCTGTCTTAACAGCACCTGCCATAACCCATGATTGTCCATTAACATTTTGTCCGTTTTTCTTATTTCGGGTATCAATTTTTATTTCAATTTCACTGACTGAACCTGCAACATTTTCCATATTTAATTCAAAAATCTTAATACAACAGTTTCCTGAAGAAAAACCGTCTATTGTTTCAGTTAGTTCAACAAAACTACCATCTGCTGCAGAAACTTCAATATGTATATATCTACCATCGGGTGTTAATTCAGATATTGGTAATTCTACACTTACTGTTCGAGGTCCTTCATCAGTTTGAATAGGAATTGTAAGAGTTTCAATATTATTATATCCGCTTAAAGCTGTAAAAACGCCTGAAGTAGCAGCACCGGTATTACTATGTCTAAAAACATAGACTAACATTGACTGCGCATAACTTGCATGCGTTGTATTTGAATAATTTACAGATGAAGTTGCCGGCATTTCTGTTCTGTAATACCAAACACTAGAACTACCCCCGGTTGGAACTTCTCTATTTGCGGTGTAAGAATTGCCATTATCATCTAGAATTTCAATTGTACTGCCAGGATTGTTACCTTTATATACAATTTCGACAACCACACGGTCAATACTTTCCCCATCATTAATCTCTAATGAAGCAGGGACATTGTTCTTTAAGCCTAGACTTATTAGTTCAACTTCAATACTTTCATCACAAGAATATGACCAACCCGGGTCGGTTAAACTTGTAAAAGTATTTGAAGTAAGGTCAATTTTTTTAGAAGACGGATTTGTATTACCATCTTTTGCATATCCATTAAATTGGATAAGAAATAATGCAAGTATTAATAATTGCATTGAGTAACTTTTTTTCATGCCATTTTAATTTAGGTTAGAAATTACTTTAATATATAAACCCTAGTAGTCTCTGTTGAAACTATTAGGGAGTTAAGTTAAAACGCTTAATATGTTAAAATATTTTGCACTTCTTTTTTCATGTTAAATTTTAGATATTAAAACATCCTATTTTAACTATAACAACTTGCTATTAAATATTCCTACCCTCTTTATGTAATTTTTTTATTAAAAGAGTTTAAACTGTCTGTTTCTTTGGGCAACCTCTATTAATTAGTTTTGACGACAAACTTTTTATATCAAAAACTCAGTTTGAGTTTAGATTGATTCTATAATTTGTGTAAAAACTAAATCAATTCATAAGTCGCTTGTTTTTAATTAATTATATTCTTTAAATTTACCAACTAGATATAACTACCCTATCCAATCTTCTAACTTGTTCATACCTAAAGAGGTTGTAAGTAAGGTTTACTAGTCCTACAAACCCTGTGGCTCGCTTTATTCCTACTGACCTAACATAGAGTTTGTTCATACTGTGTTCCATAAAGCCAAATACATGTTCTACACGTGCTCTTGTTCTTGATTTTTCTGTATTGGATTCTTTTTGTTGCTCTGTTAAGGGCTTGTTTTTATAGCCTTTTTCGTGTATTTTGCTTTTCACCTTATATTTTTTGATAGTTTTTTCTTGTTTTTCTCCTGTATAGGCACTATCCGCCCAAAGGTCTTGACCTTCATCTTTTTTAGTCAATAGTTCGTCCAATGCCTGAGAATCGTGAACCGAAGCATCTGTTGTGGTGTAAGTTTCCAAAAACTTATGCTTGTTATCAACCTTCACATGATTTTTATAGCCATAATAGGATTGGTTGTTCTTTTTTGTCCAACGTGCATCTACATCTTTCTGACGTTTCTTGTTGGGTTTATCCTTCCATTCTTTAGGTGTTTTTCCTGATTTTATCTCTTTGTTCTTCTCTTTACTATTGCGTTGACGAGGTGCTTCTACAAAACTGGCATCAATGATTTTACCTTCGTGCGCTATTAGTCCGTGAAGTTCTAACAAGGAAGTAAACTTCTCAAATAATTCTTTTTCAATACCCTTGCTTATCAACTTGTTTCTAAATTCCCAAACCGTTTTTTCATCTGGAACTTTATCATTTAGAGATAAACCTAAAAAACGACAAAATGTTAGTCTGTCTAATATTTGATATTCTATTTGGTTGTCACTTAAATTATAATAACGTTGAAGTATTAATATCTTGAACATCAATAAAGGATCATAAGGTTTTGGACCTGCATTAACCATTTTTTCTCTGTGAACTTTTTCAATTGTCTCTCGAAAATACTCCCACTCTACAACTTTGTTCAATCGTTCTAATGGATCGCCTTGTTTACTTAATTTCTCAAGTCGGTAATGCTCTGAAAATAAAGATATTGATCCAGATGTTTTGTATTTATTCATAATAACAATATGCAATTAATTATTTGATATTCAAAAAATTAATTCAAGAGGTTGCCTTTGATTATTATATAAGCTGTAATCTAGAGGAGACATACATACAGAATTTAAATATTTCTTTTTTGCTAATCTAAATTGTATTGCTACTTGTTCAGCAATTTTCCCTTCACCACGCATTCTTTTTCCAAATCTACTGTCATTAAGATGTCCGCCATGACAATCTTCTATTTGATGTAAAACCTTGTCTGCTCGGTCTGGTAAAGTCTTTTTAAGCCAATCAGTAAAAATACTCCCGATTGCACCATTTAATCGAACAATTGTATATGCTGCAGAACAAGCACCTAATTCGCTTACTTTTTTTACCAGATCAAAAATTTCATGACTATTTATTGCAGGTATAATGGGTGCCATCATTACATTTACCGGAATATTATTATCAGATAGTATTTTAATGGTCTTTAACCTCTTTTTTATGGAAGTTGTTCTAGGCTCAAGGATTAACCTAGTTTCTTCTTTTAATGTGGTAACAGAAATACTTACATGGATTAAATTCAGCTTTGCCATTTCAGATAAAATATCTAAATCTCTTAGAATCAATGCATTTTTAGTAATGATACTTACCGGATGTTTGTATTTTAGTAGTACCTGTAGTATTTCACGCGTAATTTTAAGTTTTTTTTCAATAGGTTGATAACAATCAGTATTGCCGGATAGCATAATATTTTGAGCCTCCCAATTTTTACTTTTTAGTTTGGTTTCTAACAATTGAGCTGCATTTTTTTTAAATAATATTTTTCTTTCAAAATCTAGACCTGCGCTATAACCCCAATATTCATGCGTATTTCTTGCATAGCAATAGATACAGCCATGTTCACAACCTTGATAGGGGTTCATTGAATAGGCTAGACCAATGTCTGTACTTGTTACTTTATTGAGGATGGTTTTTGGGAAAATTTCAATGTATTGCGTTTTGTTACTATCAGGACTTTCATTTATACTCTGGCAATGATTTAAAAAGTCATCTTCTACAATATATTGATCTTGTAAAAAGCGATTATGAGTGTTTATTTGAGCACCTCTTCCTTTTATGTAATTTAAAGTTTTGATTCCATAAAGTTACATCAGATTTAGCAAAAAGAGATGATTAATTTAGGGTAAAATTCAACAAATTTTATTGTTGATAAATTATAACTTAGTACTCTTATTTAATAAATAAAAATCAGCTAAAACCATTGCAGTTAGAGCCTCTACAATTGGTACAGCTCTAGGCACTACACAAGGATCATGCCTTCCTTTACCTTGAATTTCTATTGGATTACCATCTTTATCAATGGTGTTATATTTTTGTAATAAAGTAGCCACCGGTTTGAATGCAACTCTAAAATAAATGTCCATACCGTTTGAAATTCCACCTTGAATACCACCGGATAGATTAGTTTTGGTACTACCATCAGAATTAAAAGCATCATTATGTTCTGAGCCTTTCATTTTAGCTCCGCAAAAGCCACTTCCATATTCAAAACCTTTTACTGCATTTATTGATAACATTGCATTGCCTAATCTTGCATGTAATTTATCAAAAACAGGTTCTCCTAATCCTATGGGAACATTTTGTGCAACGCAAGTAATCGTTCCACCTATGGTATCTCCTTGCTTTTTAATTTCTTGAACACGAAGAATCATTTTTTTAGCATAACTATCATCAGGACAACGAACTATATTACTTTCTGTCAAGTTAAAATTTAAGTCTTGATATGGCTTTTCAAGAAAAATATCACCTACTGAAGAAGTAAATGCATTGATTTTAATATCTGATAATAATTGTTTTGCGATGGCTCCGGCAACAATCCAATTTGCAGTTTCACGAGCTGATGAACGTCCACCACCACGATAGTCTCTAAAACCATATTTTTTATCATAAGTAAAATCAGCATGAGAAGGACGATAAGTGTCTTTGATATCAGCATAGTCTTTTGATTTTTGATTGGTATTTTTTATGATAAAACCTATTGGAGTTCCAGTAGTTTTCCCTTCAAAAATTCCTGATAAAAATTCAACTTGATCTAATTCTTTTCGTTGTGTTACGATCTTTGACTGCCCGGGTTTACGTCTATCTAATTCAGTTTGAATAGCTTCAAAGTTTAATTGTAAGCCTGCAGGGCATCCGTCTATAACACCGCCCATAGCTTTACCATGTGATTCACCGAATGTAGAAAGTTTAAATAATTTACCGAAAGAATTACTCATTCTGTTTTGCTAAAAAATTGAAAAGCAAAGGTAAAATAAATCTATAAAAGAATCAGTCAGTATCTAGTATTGTTTAATTTTGGATAAAATTTCCTTAAAATATGGATAAAATCAATTATTCTATTATGGTAACGGGTAAAGTTCAAGATGTCTGGTTTCGGAAATACACGAAGGATAAAGCTGATGAACTAGGCATTACGGGTTACGTACAAAATGAATTTGATAGAACTGTATTTATCTCAGCTGAAGGTACTGAAAAATCATTAGATAAATTTATTGATTGGTTATATGAAGGTTCTCCATTGTCAAGAGTAAGAGAGGTTATTTACGACAATTGTATTGACTTTCAGGGATATATAGAGTTTGAGATTAGAAAAGATGCTTAATCGGATCTTGCTATTAGGCTAGATTAGTCTTTCAGATAAACAGGTTTAGAATAAAGTTAGATCTCTCCCTTTGGCGGATTTACAACCCTGAAATTTCTAGATAGTTTATGATATGATTTAGTTAATCCGTTTAGAAAACCCCCGTTCTTCAACGGGGTTAGTTCAATTAGCTATTTTCAATTCAATTCCTTTGTCATTTTTTTAAAATAGGATTTCACTAAAAAAACCAGAGTTTAACAGCCATAACAGTAACCATAATAATTAAAAATATTCTTACCAGTCCATCCCCTTTTTTTACTGACCATCTACTCATAAACCATCCGCCTGTAGCGTTACCAATAGAGAGAATTAAACCGTATTTCCAATTTATCATATCATTATAAGCAAAGATTGCCACTGCTGAAAGAGAATAAATCAATGCTACAAATACTTTGATGGCATTACTTTTTACTAGTGAGAATCTATTAATACCAGATAAAGCTAATAGCATTATAAAACCAACACCTGCTTGTATAAATCCGCCATATATTCCTACAAAAAAGAAAGCAAATATTCCTAACCAAAAATATTTCTCGGTAACTCTTTCTAATAGTTCTTCTGTAGATATTTTGGGTTTAAAGACCATATAAACAACAATCAAAACCATAATAACGGCTAAGATCTTATTAAAAACTTCACCTTTAATGTCAACAGCTAATAATGCACCTATAATTGCACCGACAGTTGCCGATAAAGCAAGATAGATACTATAAGGAAATGCAGAAACGCCTTTGCTTTTAAACCCACTTACTGCAAATATATTCTGAATAATAATTGCGATTCTATTTGTACCATTAGCTATATTTGGCGGAAGCCCTAAAAAGATAAGCATTGGTAGTGTTAATAGAGAACCACCTCCGGCAATAACGTTGATCATTCCGGCAATAAACCCTACAAGAACTAATAATAATAGGTCAGAAGAGAATTCCATAATAGTTTAATTGTTAGGCAGGTAAAAGTACAGTTTATTTAGAAACAAGGAAGGGTTTAAAAAGTCTCAAAAATATTTCCTATAAACAAAAAAGGGTTTTATATTTGCACCCGCCTACGCGATTACAAAATGGCTTAGGCGGACAAGTCCGCTAATTTGGGCAATAAGCACATACTGGAGAAATGGCAGAGTGGTCGAATGCACTAGTCTTGAAAACTAGCGAGGGTCACACCTCCGGGGGTTCGAATCCCTCTTTCTCCGCAAAAAGAAACCCATAACAAGAGTTGTGGGTTTTTTGTTTTCCGGAAACGTCAAAAATTTATTTTTTGTAAGTGAATGGAAAACAAAAAACGAAACAAGCGGAGCTTGTTGTAGTTTCTATGCTTGTTCAGGATATCCATTTTGGGATCACGAGTGTAACGAGTAATCCTTACATCCTGTTATTCTTGTCTTCACAGGTAAGACAAACCGCCAAAAAACCACTTTTATTTAAGATAAAAAATAAAAATAGTTTTCAAAATAGAAAAATAGAGCTGAGTTTCGTTTGATTTAGTGTAGATGTAATTGTTATTATACTAAACTATATACTTTATCGTTTTTGTAAAGTATATAAACCCCCAATGAGTTAACCAAGATAATTCATTTTTAATATAAAAAGCATGAGAGCAACAACTAAAAGTTTGCTTAATAAAATAATTTTTTTCCTCTTATTCTTTATATCCTATATATCGCATAGTCAATTCTATCATGGATTAGAAGTTGGTATGAATATGACCAATGCAGATTTTATGATAGGTGAATCTGTTGAACCGAGTAGTGCTACTGGCTTTTTCTTAGGTTATTTAGCAGAACGCGATCTTTCTGATAACTTATATGTGCGATTGGGGTTTAACTTTAATAGAAGACAATTTAATGCTATTAGTAGAAGAGGTATCAATACTACTGAAGAGAAATGGGGAATTGACGCCATTGAGATACCGATTAATTTGGGATATTATGTGAATTGGAATAATAGAAACTTTCAATTCTTTGTAGATGCTGGTATTAATTTAGGATACAATAGCAGGGTCATCACGAAGAATGATGAAGAAACCATACGATTAGATATTGGTGGTGATGCAGATGTAAAACGAATAGCCATAGGGGCGAATGCAGGTGTAGGGCTTTTAATTAAAAAGAGAATTAAGGTTCGATTTAATTATTATAATAGCCTAACTAATATTATTAATACCGAAGGAAATGTTTGGAAAAATAAAACTTTTGGTGTTTCACTCAACTATTTTTTAAGAGAAAAACAGGTGTATTAGTTTTTAGATTCATCCTTTAGATTTTCTTTAGATTTAAAAAATACATTCGTTTTATACTATAAACGATAGTTTAACCGTTATTATCTAGGTCAAAAAAGGTAAAAAATATGATTATTAATTTCTTGTCGTGTAATACTTCCCCTCTAACAGTTTTTGTTCCAAGTACTGAGAATCCTTGGGATGCCATAAAAGTAAGGCACTTGCATAACCGATTAGGTTTTGGTATTGAAACTTCTCTAATAACCAATGCATTAGGTAAAAGTCCTGATGCTTATGTTGATGAACTAATAGATGCTGCTATTAATTTAGCACCTACTGTCTCACCTGCTTGGACACCGTTAGACCCGGTAGATTATGCCGCTAATGGATATACCTATGGTGAAGATGAAAATGATGAGCTTGTAGATGAAACACAATATACCTTTATTAAAGAACTTATTGACAATGGTGTGCGCGGTAGATTGATGCTGTTTTGGCACAATCATTTAGTTACTGAGGCTAATGAATATAAGTTTGCAGGGTATGCATTTAGATACTTTTTAACGCTACAGAGAAATTGTGTAGGTAATTTTAAAACCTTTATAAGTGAAATGGGTCAAGAAGAAGCCATGTTAAAATTTTTAAATGGTTTTGAAAATACTGCCGGTAGCCCAAATGAGAACTATGCCAGAGAATTGTATGAGCTTTTTACACTCGGTGAAGGTAATGGCTATACAGAAGATGATATTGTTGAAACTTCACGTGCTTTAACGGGATATAATGAATATGCGAATGGAGATAATTCTAGGATACTTTTTAATGAAGCAGCTTTTGATACTGACGATAAGACCATTTTTGGACAAACAGGTAATTGGGGTTATGACGATGTGATGAATATTTTATTTGATCAAAAACCAGAACTCATAGCACGTTTTATTTGTGAAAAAATTTATTTAAATTTTGTAAGCCCTGAGGTTGATGATGAGATTCATCAGAATATTATCAATCCGCTTGCCGATATTTTTATAGCCAATAATTTTGATATAGTTCCTGTACTTAGAACCTTATTTAAGAGTGAACATTTTTTTGATGAAAAAGCAAGAAATGTTATTGTTAAGAGTCCATTTGACCTTATAGTTCAATTTATCACTACCACCGGATTCAATTTTGGAGATTATGATATAAATAAAGAATCTATCAAATATGCCTCTAGGGTTTTTGGACAAAATATACTAAACCCTCCTACAGTTGCTGGATGGGAAGGTGATAGAAATTGGATAAATTCGGGTACTATTACCTTTAGAACGGCTTATTTATGTAAAGATGTGTTGTATTGGGCCTGGGAAGAAGATGAAGAGCAATTTAGACAGTTTGCTATTAATATATCAGGAAATAGTAACGATGCAGATGTTGTATCTAAAGATATTTTTGAGGCTTTAATGGGTGAAATACCATATACTCTGAATGATTTTGAAACCGGCATCGATATATTTAAAAGTAGAGTACCTTCCAATTATTTCGAGGATAATATATGGACATTGGGTTTTGAAGCAGCCCACCTTCAGGTTCGTGACCTCATAGAATATATAGTCTCTCTGCCAGATTACCAACTTAAATAGAAATGTATGTATAAAGAAAAAAACTTGCATAAAAATTGCAATGCAGATGATCATAATAAATGGAATAGGCGTTCTTTTTTACAGACTTTAGGTTTGGGTGGCGCTGGGGCTACTTTAATGATGAACGGTATCCCTATGGCATTTGGGCAACCAACACCTTTATCTACCGCTTTGGGCAAAGCTAATTCAGATAGAGTTTTACTAATTGTAAGATTACAAGGTGGTAATGATGGTTTAAATACCATTGTACCTATTTATGATTATGATCGCTATGTAAATGCCAGACCAACACTAAGGCACGAAATGGTCGACATACATAAATTATCTAATGATTTTGGCGTACCTAAATACTTGCAGAATTCTATGGAACCCATTTGGGAAGGAGGATGTATGAAAGTAGTGCATGGTACAGGATATGAAAATCAAAATTTATCACATTTTACAGGTACCGATAATATGTCTAGAGGTACAGATGATGATTTGATTGAAACAGGTGTTTATGGTCGTTATTTTGAAAGTATTTATCCTGACTATTTATTAAATTTACCTGATGCCCCTCCTGCTGTTCAAATTGGAGGAGTTGGCGATATTATTTTTACCGGTACTGAAAGTAATTTTGCATTTACTATTGCTAATACAAGGCAGTTAGAACAGATCGCTTCAAGTGGGAACTTATTTGATGCAGCTGATGTGCCTGATTGTACCAAAGGATCACAATTACAATTTATACGTGGTGTACTCAACGCTACCTTGAAATATTCGGGAGTTATCAAAGATGCAGTTGATTCACAAACGAATACTGTAGAGTTTCCTGATACCAATTTAGGTCGCGCACTTTCAATTATTTCTAAAACCATTAAAGCCGGAATGGGTACTAGTGTGTATATGGTAAATCTTAACGGATTTGATACACATGCCAATCAACCTGAAAGACATCAACAATTATTGACCAATATCTCAGAATCTATCTCGGCATTCTACCGAGATCTCGAACCAAGTGGAAGAGATAGAGATGTGTTGACCATGACTTTTTCAGAATTTGGAAGAAGGGTACGTGAAAATGGATCAAATGGTACTGATCATGGTACTGCAGCACCGATGATGCTTTTTGGCCCGGCACTTAATGGTAGTGGTTTTATAGGTGAACATCCTAGTTTATCAGATTTGACCAGAGGTGGCAATTTAAAATATACTCAAGATTTTATCAATGTATATGGTACGGTTATGGAACAATGGTTGTGTATTGACCAGAGTATTATCAATCAATCAATACCAAGACCATATACGGCTATAGATTTAGGCTTTTCTTGCTCAAGTACTGTGGTAAACCATGATTATATAGTTAGAGAAAATTTTGAACACATGCCTATTTATGATCAAGAAAGGGTCTCAATTAGAATTAATAATAATTTTGAAGGCAATTATAAAATATCTCTTTATAATATTTTAGGACAGCATACAGGTGTTTTGTTTGATGATATCTTAGAACCGGGTCAACATGATATTAGTATTTCTGATCAATTACCTCAATTAAGTACAGGTGTCTATATATATAATATAAATAAGAATAATAGAAACTATAGCAAAAAGATAATTGTTAGCGGTTAATGTTTTTTCACTATACCTTTTCAAAATCAACAGCAACCACCTTATATTCAGGTGTCATGGTTTCTTTATCTCCAACGTCTCCGGAAATGATATTGATAAAAACGTCAGGTTGATGAAAGGTGGTTCTAACAACATCTAGTTTTACCGTATAATTTAGTTTTACAGGAATATTTACACTTCCTCTATCAGAAAGAGCCTCCACCACAATTCCTTTTTTAGAAGCTCAAAAGCTACTTTATTATAGCATTGAATTATATTACCCCAGAAAAAGCTGCAATCAATGATATACAGAACAAAACAAATAATAAAAAAACAGCAATACCGTAAAGCTTGATTATACTTGATGTTTCGCTTTTACCCTCATGTATGTAAAGATGTAAAAAAGGTATGCTAATAGGTATAAATATAAGTAATAGGCTGTAGCCTAAAGTATTTATAAATGTAGTTTTCTTCTTTGTTTTTTTAAAAAATAATACTCTTGCAGCATAATGACAAATTACAGGATATCCAATAAATAAACCTAAACCAGTAATTATTCCTGTTATCTCATTATAAATAGGTAATATCTCAGATTCATCACCAAATAACTTATAGCCACTTTTAGTTAATATAATCCAAATAATTTGCCAAATAATAAAGATTAAAAATATATAAAAACTATACCTGAACCATTTCAGTTTAAGACCAATAATTTCTTCTTTTGATGAAATTACCGTAGCCCAAATCCAAGAAGTCCAAAATAGTATTACTAAAAACAGCAATAATAATATGCCTTTAATAGATAAAAACTCTACAATAGCTGTAACAATTGAATTTTGTGGTAAAACCTCCATTCGAATTATAAAAGATACACTTATCAAGACCAAAAGAATTCCAATTGGAAAAACGATAAGAAGCTTTGTAATTTTCTCAGCTGATAAGCTCAAGACCCAATTCGAAATATTTTTCATTTTGTGAATTCCATTAGATGAATAGAAAAGATATATTTTTGATATTGTCGCCCTACCCACCATTTAACCATTGACACGACACTAGTATACAATATCTTCCAGTAAAAGTTAGTTATATGATAGGTTATAACGTAATAACTTTATAAACGCTAATTAATCTATACAACCTTCTCAAAATCAACAGCAACCACCTTATATTCAGGTGTTAGTGTTTGTTGATCGCCAACATCTCCGGTAATAATATTGATAAAAACGTCAGGTTGGTGAAAGGTAGTTCTTACCACACCTGGTTTTACCGTATAATTTAGTTTTACAGGAATATTTACACTTCCTCTATCAGAAAAAATACGAACAGAATCTCCTGCAGCAATTCCTTTTTTACCTGCATCCAATGGGTTTATCTCTAAGTAATCTTGTGGCGAAAGCCTTTGATTGTCCGTTCTACGGGTCATTGTACCAGAGTTATAATGTTCTAATTGTCTTGCTGTAGTTAAGATAAATGGATACTTTGCTCTATGTTCAATCAATTCAGGAGTTTCCTCAAAATCAAAATTATGGAACTTTCCTTTTCCACGTTTAAAAGCACCATCTATATGTAGCATTTTAGTATCTGTTCCATCTTTTGATACAGGCCATTGTAATCCGTTTTTACCCAAACCTTCCCAAGTAACACCACTCATAAAAGGAATCACATCAGCTATTTCTGCCAAAATTTTTGGAGCATCATATTTCCGTCCTGTAGGCTGTTCGTAGCCCATTTTGTACATCATATCAATAATTATCTGTCCATCAGGTTTAGAATTTCCAATAGGTTCAACAACTTTATTTACACGTTGTACACGTCGTTCACCATTGGTGAATGTTCCGTTTTTTTCAAAGTAAGAAGAAGCCGGTAAAACTATGTGAGCCATTTCTGCAGTCGCACTCATAAATAATTCTTGTACTATCAATAAGTCTAATTTTTCAAATGCTTTACGGATGTGATTTGAATTTGGGTCGGTCATCAATGTATCTTCACCAACGATCCACAAAGCCTTAAAATCTCCATCCATAGTTGCATTGATCATCTCAGGAATTTTTAAGCCTTCTTCTGTTGGCATCTTCACGCCATACTTATCAGTAAAATAATCTTGAACTTCATTATTATTTACATCCATATATCCGGCAGTTTGATGAGGCTGAACACCCATATCTGCAGCTCCTTGCACGTTGTTTTGTCCACGAAGCGGATTTAAACCAACACCATTTCTACCAATATTACCCGTCATCATAGCAATATTTGATAATAACATTACGGTTTTACTTCCTTGAAAATGTTCTGTAACACCCAAACCATGAAACTCCATGGCATTATCCGCTTTAGCGTAAGCAATGGCTGCATCACGCACCAATGCTTTAGAAACGCCGGTTAGCTCCTCTAATTCATCCATATCTAAATCGGAAACATGCTCTTTAAAATCAGCATAATACTCTGTATATTTTGTGATAAATTCAGGATTCACCAAATTTTCCTTAATGATATAATGAGCCATCATATTTAAAATAGCAACATTGGTGCCGGGTCGTAATTGTAAGTGATATGTGGCTAATTTTGCCAATTTGGTTTCTACAGGGTCAACCACAATACTGGTAATTCCTTGCATAAACAACTGTTTGATCTTTGCTCCGGTTACAGGATGTGCTTCGGTAGGATTCGCACCAAATAAGAAAATAGCATCCGTTTGATCTAAATCTTCAATAGAGTTTGTAGCTGCTCCGGTACCAAATGCCTGTTGCATTCCATAAGCAGTAGGAGCGTGACACACTCTAGCACAACCATCTATGTTATTGGTGTTTATAACAGTTCTTACAAACTTTTGCATTAAGTAATTCTCCTCATTTGTTGCTCTAGAAGATGAGATGCCTCCAATACTATTTTTACCGTAATCAGCTTTTATCTGTGTTAGTTTTTTGGCAATATAATCATAAGCTTCATCCCAAGTTACTACTTCAAATTTTCCATTGCGTTTGATAAGCGGTTCTCTTAACCGATCTGGATGGTTATAGAATTGAAATGCAAATCGCCCTTTTAAGCAGGTATGACCTTGATTTACTTCAGCTGTTTTAGGTGCTTGAATGCCTTTAATTTGACCGTTTATTTTTGATACATCTAATTGACAACCAACTCCGCAATAGGTACAAGTAGTACGAATTACCTCATCAGCAACAATTGTTTTGGTTTCAAATTTATCTGTCAAGGCTTCTGTTGGGCAAGTCTGTACACAAGCGCCACAAGATACACAGGCAGATTCATCAAAAGTAGTATCAAAACCTTTGATGATATTGGTCGCGAATCCACGTCCTGACATACCTAAGATCATTTCACCTTGAATTTCTTCACAAGCTCTTACACAGCGATAACAATTGATACATTGAGATAGGTCTGATTTTATATAAGGATGCGCTCTATCGGGTTCAATGTCTAAATGATTATCTCCTTTTGGGTAACGGACATTCGGAATACCAATTTGAGCAATGGTCTTTTGGAATTCGGTTGGGTTTTTATCATCAGGAGTAAAAATTTTATCAGAAGGATAATCGGTCAATACCAATTCAACGATATTCTTACGTAAACGTTTCATTTTATCAGTATTGTGATAAATATAAAGCCCATCTGTAACAGGCGTATGACAAGAAGCCATCGTTTTTGCGAGTCCGTCTTTTTCACGAGCGACTTCTACAGAACATACTCTGCACGAGCCAAAATTCTCTAATCTATCATCTTGGCACATGGTTGGTATAGCATCTTTATTCTCTATTCTTCTTACGAATTCTAAGATGGTTTCGCCTTGTTGTATATTGTGTGCTATGTTGTTTATATATGCTTTCATAAGTTATTTCTTAACCGCAAAGAGCGCAAAGGTTACGCTAAGTTCTCAATGATTTTTGTATTTTATAAATTATTAACAACTCTTCTGATACCATTTTTAATTAGTGTTACATTAAAATTTATTAGCATCCCAAGTTTGCAATCTGATAATTTTAAATAAGTTAATATTTGAGCTAAATGTACATCATTTAATGCTTCAACAGCTTTTAACTCTATAATAACCTTATCGTCAACTATTAAATCGATTCTGTATCCAATATCTAATTTAACTTCCTCATATATAAGCGGTAAGGATTTTTGTTTTTGAACTTTTAATCCTGATTTCATCAATTCATAATACAAACATTCTTCATAAGAACTTTCTAACAAACCCGGACCTAAAGCTTTATGAACTTTTAACGCACAGTCAAAAATAATTTTAGAAATTTCATTTTCTGTCATAATTATTCATCTTGATTAAAGTATTATGTCTTTGCGAACAATTTATAGTTGGACAAAAAAACATTACGCACTTGGCGAAAAGCTTAGCGTCCATTGCGGTTAAGTGAAATACTCTTTCAATTCATCGTCAAAATATTTCAACGCATTTTTAATTGGTAATGGAATACCTCCACCTAACGCACATAACGAACCTATTTCCAACGTTTCAATTAGATCATCAAATAACTGACGGTCAATCTTATAGCTCTCATTCTGTGCTTTTTTCAACATTTCATAACCACGATGTGAACCTATTCTACACGGATAACATTTGCCACAAGATTCATCTGCTGTAAATTCTAATAGATGTTCTAAAAACTGTATCATTGGAAAGTCAGACGGAATAGAAACTACACTGGCATGCCCTAATAAAAAACCATGTTCATTTAATGATTCAAAATCTAAAGTTAAATCATCAATTTTATGAATAGGTACAATGCCTCCTAACGGACCACCAATCTGTACGGCTTTTACACTTGATTTAAATCCTTTTCCGTACTTATCAAATACAGTTTTTAAAGGAGTACCCATTTCAATTTCATACATTCCAGGTTGATTGAAAAAACTATCGAGTGATACTAATTTTGTCCCGGTAGATTTTCCATTCCCTAAATTAGCGTATGCAGCGCCACCGTTTTCAAGTATCCAATGTACATTTGCAAAAGTTTCAACATTAGAAAGTACTGTAGGTTTACCGTATAAACCATATTGAGCCGGGTAAGGCGGACGAACACGTACTTCGGGGCGTAATCCCTCAATGGAATTTAATAAAGCGGTCTCTTCACCACAAACATAAGAGCCTTGTCCGCGAATAATTTTAAATCGGAAACCATTCAATAAATTTAGCTCTTTTAATTCTTCAATTGCAGCATTTACTTTACGAATAGAATCAGGATATTCTCCGCGAATATAGAGTACACCTGTGTCTGCACCAACAGTAAGTCCAGTCATTAATATTCCGAAAAGGACTTTATGGGGTTGATGTTCCATCAGATACATATCTGAATATGCTCCCGGGTCACCTTCATCTGCATTACAAACGATGTATTTTTGATTGTCATCCTGAGTCTTTCGACTACGCTCAAGACTGGCTTTGTCGAAGGACTCCTTGATTACAGCTTCTAACTTAAAATAAAATGGAAACCCTGCACCACCACGTCCACGTAAGTTAGATATTTTTAATTCATCAATAACTTCTTTGGGTTTGTCTTTAAATTTATCAGCTAAGGCATAGAAATTTGAAATGTTACCAATACCAGAAGTTAGGATAGGAGTTGTATTGCAGTCTACATTGTAAAGGTTTCTTCCCTTTGGAAAAACGGAAGATGGGCTTAGTATTTTTTCTAATTCATCTTTAGTACTAGCAGAATATGTTTTATCATCATACATAAAGGCATGACTATGATGACAATGCCCCAAACAAGGTGCATGTCCGATTTTATCAGCCTCTACAAAAGTTTTAAGATTTTCGACTAATCTCTCTTGTGTTTTGGCAACCATGCAAGCTGTTCCATTACAGATATGAATAGTTTTATGCTGATTTTCCGGTTTTAAAAAATCATAGAAAGAAGCTGTACCTAATACTACAGAATCATCAATCATAAAACGTTCTGCCAATTCATGAAATTCTTCTTGTGAAGCTGGATTTTTAGCTAACTCAGCTACATTTTCAAAGAGATTATCATCTAATTCTTTTCTATAGGATAATGAACGTATATTTTTATTTGCCATTGCTTGAAATAAGTTAGGACTAAATTACTAAAATATTGATTAACTCAATAAACTGTATAGTTAAACTTTTTCACAGACAAGAACTATGTGTTTGTTATTTAGATCTGTGGTGAAGAAGAGATAGGAATCACCACCGTCTTTTAATTTGGTTTTTTTACGGATCTGGGCAACGGTTTCAGGAAAATTTCGAACTGTAATATTGCCTTTAGATATTGAAAATTCTTTTTTTATTTTTTTTAGATGATAGGGGAGTATCTGTATTATTTTAAATCGTCTTCCGGGAAAATTTATTAAATCAATTGAAGTATATAAATGACTATTAACATTCAATTTAGATAACTTTAGTTGATGTGAAACTTCATTAAATAATCCTGCTTTTAAGATAGTGCTATTGGGTTCATATAGATAGGTTAGAGGCTCAGAAAAATTAGCTTTTGCATTCTTTTTAAATTCTGATTCAAAAGTTTGTTCAGTATCATTTGCAATGTTTACAGTCTTGACTGAGATACTACCTTTATATGCTTTTTTTAATATAAAAAGCAACTCTTTTACTTCATTCTGTATGGCGACGGCATGCACTTCTTTTACAAAGTTTAATTCATTAATAGCACTTGTAATATCTAATATTGGAGATGCTTTGATAAGGATATTATCAGTAAATTCAAACAAAGGATCTAAATTTTCAGGAACGTTTGGCAAGCAATCTTCTAATAAAAATACTTTCCCTTTTACATCATTTCTTCTTGAAGGGTCAATATAGATCCAATCATACTGCTGTTGTTGGGTTTGAAGGTGTTTTAATCCATCTTCTGGTATAATAGATGTATTATCAACATTCAATACTTGAAAGTTATGGGCGACTATCTCAGAAAGGTCTTTATTTATCTCACAATGTGTAACTTCTTTAAACCGTTTTGAAAAGTAGTAGGTATCAACTCCAAATCCACCAGTAAGGTCAATTATTGAGTTGCCAGAGATTAAATTGGCTTTATATTCTGCTGTAATTTCTGACGAGGTTTGCTCAATATTTAATTTGTTTGGGTAGTATATGTTTGAAGTTTTATAAAATGTAGGTAATTTACTCTTTGCTTTATATTTAGACTCTATTTGTTCAACTAATTCTTGAATAGTAATATTATCAAACGGACTTCCTTTAAAGAGTAATTTAGATATGTCATTGTTTAGATTTTCATTAATAAAACCTTGAACTTCAGTATGTAGTATATTTTTATTCAATAATTTTGAACTTTATCGTCTTCACGAGGAGTCCATCAGGACGACGTGGTGATCTGTTTATTTATAGTTATCAAACAAAAAGATTGCCACAGCATCCGCAAAAAAAAGCGGATGTTTCGCAAAGACGTTATTTATCTTACCTTGAAAAACCACCTGCTTAGCTGGGGTAATGTTCCCTCCGTATGCGGGCAGGCTTTTGGCTTTGTCTATTTTTTCAGACCTGTCAGGTTTTGAAAACCTGACAGGTCTTTGGGTCGATTTATAATCTGCCCCTTAAGGATTTTCCAAAGCCACCTTCTTAGAAGGTGTGATGATTTTATTACAAGTCCTTTGTAAGCGACTTTACTATCTTATTTTCAGCTAAAAACTCTTTTAAAACTACCTTTATAGCAGTATATGATGGCACTGCAACAATCATTCCTATAACACCAAAAAGTAAGCCTCCAATAATAATTACTAAGAATATCTCTAAAGGATGTGATTTTACACTTTTCGAAAAGATAAATGGCTGACTAAAAAAGTTATCTACCAATTGAGCAATAGTATAGCCTATCATTACATAGATTGTAGTAGGTAGTATTTGCGATTGAAAATCTAATTCTAAATTACTGGTCATAGTAAGTATCAGCATTAGAACACCGCCTATTAATGGACCTATATAAGGTATTAAATTTAGCAAGGCACATAAAAAGGCTATCACAATGGCATTATCTATACCAAATATTAATAAAATAATGGTGTAGAGTATAAATAGGATAGTGATTTGAAAAAGTAATCCAATAAAATATCTTGATAATAGATCTTTAATTGTTTCAAATGATTTTTGAAACCGTTTTTCACTACCGTCAGGAACCAATGCTACAAGACCTTTATTTAAAATACCACCATCTTTCATTAAAAAGAAGGAAATGAATAATACAGAAAATAAACCTATGCTTAAGCTACCAACTGCACTAATTACTGAGTTAAGTAAGTTCGGAATGGCTTTAAATTTTGAAAAAATATCAACAGTTTTTAACTGTTCTAACACATTAATGTTTCTAGCCATAAAATAATCATTGGCTTGGATTAATAAATGTTCAATATTATATTCCAGTTGATTGATATCTAATAGCGAGAGGTTTTGTCCTTGTTTTATAATTAATGGAATAAACATAGAGATTAATCCGAAAATCAGTCCTAAAAATAACAACATACTGACTATAACTGCCAATATATTGAGAAATTTTAGTTTCCGTCTTAGAAATATAATAATGGGTCTGGCAATTAATGACAATACGGCTGCAATAATGACATATACTAAAACCGATTGTATTTTAAATAAAAAATAGAGTAGGAGTAATACACCTAGAATGATAGCTATTGCTCGTAAAATGCCATTGGCTATGGTTTTTGAGTTCATAGGTGTAAATATATAAAATTATGTGAATTGGTTTTTGATTATATTTGATAAAAACTCTCAAGCTATTTTAAATTGACAATTTTCGGGTAGTTGTGATGTTATATAAAATAAAAATTAATACGTACAAATAATTGTACGTTATTTTGTATATTTGGCACTTTAATTGTATTTTAATATTAAAAATAAACACATGAAAACAATAACATCCTCTACATTGAGAAGCAGAATGAAATATTTTTTAGACCTAGTTACAGATTCTTTGGAAACAATAGTTATTCCGAGAAGCAATGAAGATGATGGTATTGTTATTATGCCGTTAAGTGAATATAATTCACTGATAGAGACTAATTATCTTACTTCAACGGAAAATAATAGAGCAAGACTATCTCATTCATTGAAAGAAATAGAGAATAATGACTTAATTGAGACTGATCTTTAATGAAAGTTTCCTTCACTACCTTGGGAAAAGAAGATTTTGATTATTGGCATAAAAATGACAATAAGCTGTACAAAAGAATTTTGGTACTTTTAGAGTCCATTAAGTCCAATCCTTTTAAAGGTATTGGTAAGCCCGAGCCATTAAAAGGCAATTTATCTGGTTATTGGTCTAGAAGAATTACACAAGAGCATAGATTAGTTTATAAAATTACAGGAAAGGGTGACAATCAAAGTTTGATTATCCTTCAATGCAGATTTCACTATTAGTGTTACACTCTAATCAAAATTCACTTGTAAAATGAAGTTTAACTGTTGGGTATTTTTGTTGTGTCATTTGTATGGTAAAAGCAGAATCAGCTAAAAATACTAGTTGATCTTGTTTATCTTTAGCTAAATAGCGTTGTTTTACACGTTTAAATTCAGAAAACTCTTCATTTTTTGGGTCATCAGGCTCCACCCAGCATACTTTATGCATTGGTAAATTCTCATAAGAACATTTTGCGCCATATTCATGTTCTAGTCTATATTGTATCACTTCATATTGTAAGGCTCCAACCGTACCAATGATTTTTCTACCATTCAATTCTAAAGTGAATAGTTGTGCTACCCCTTCATCCATTAATTGATCTAAACCTTTATATAACTGTTTGGATTTTAGCGGATCAGAATTGTTTACATAACGGAAATGTTCAGGCGAAAAACTAGGAATCCCTTTAAAGTTTAAGATTTCTCCTTCCGTTAAGGTATCTCCAATTTTAAAACTTCCTGTATCGTGTAAACCCACAATATCTCCGGGGAATGATTCGTCTACAATTTCTTTACGCTCCGCAAAAAATGCATTCGGACTCGAAAACTTCATTTTCTTTTTGTTTCTTACATGCAAATAAGGTGCATTACGCTTAAATATACCTGAAACTATTTTGATAAATGCTAATCTGTCACGATGCTTGGGATCCATATTAGCGTGTATTTTAAATACAAACCCCGTTAAAGCTTCTTCTTTAGAATCTACCAAACGTTCTTCAGCCATTTTTGGTTGTGGTGAAGGTGCTATTTCAATAAAACAGTCTAATAACTCTTTAACTCCAAAATTATTTAATGCAGAACCGAAGAAAACAGGTTGTAACTCTCCTTTTAAATATTCACCTTGGTCAAATTTTGGATAAACCTCATGCACTAATTCTAATTCTTCTCGCAATGTACTAGCAGCGGCTTCTCCAATGATTTTATCTAATTCAGGATTAGAAATATCATCAAATTCAACACCTTCAGAAACGGTTTGTTTATTATCACCTGAAAAAAGGTTGAGTTTCTTTTCCCAAATATTATAAATGCCTTTAAAATCATATCCCATTCCGATTGGAAAACTCAATGGTATAACTCGTAAACCTAATTTTTGTTCTATTTCATCTAAGAGATCAAAAGCATCTTTCCCTTCACGATCTAATTTATTGATAAAAACAATAATGGGTATGCTACGCATTCTACATACTTCTACCAGTTTTTCAGTTTGTTCTTCCACACCTTTAGCAACATCAATCACCACAATAACACTATCAACAGCTGTCAATGTTCTAAAAGTATCTTCAGCAAAATCTTTATGCCCGGGTGTATCTAATATATTTATCTTTTTGTCTTTGTAGATAAATGCCAATACAGAAGTTGCTACCGAAATACCACGTTGACGCTCAATTTCCATAAAATCGGAAGTCGCTCCCTTTTTGACCTTATTATTCTTTACAGCACCAGCTTCCTGTATTGCACCACCAAATAGCAATAATTTTTCCGTTAAGGTAGTTTTACCTGCATCAGGATGTGAGATGATACCAAAGGTACGTCTGCGTTGTATTTCTTCTAAGAAACTCATTCTAATTGTAGTTGTTTGTTTGTCAGTTTATTTGTGTAAAAAAAATGTAAAATAGGAGGGCAAATATACTGTTAATTTGATGATTTTAAAATGTGTTTAATGAGTTAATTTAGTGGTGTATTTATTAAGTTAATGTAAAAATAAAACCTTAACCTCTCCGCCTTCGGCACCTCTCCTTGAAAAAAGGAGAGGAGTTTCATATTCTAGAATGAAGCATATTCTTTCCCTAATTCAGGGAAGGTAGCATTAACCCTGAGGATTCAGGGTTAATGATGGAAGGGTAAAACTTCACTTAATTACTTCTGCCTCAATAAAAACATCTTCATAAGGCCATTCATCTCTTCCTGCTTTAAGGCGAGAAATTTTATTCAATACATTAAATCCTGAGATAATTTCGCCAAAAACAGTGTGTTCTCCATTTAAATGATGTGCTCCTTTCTTATTTTGGATAAAATAAAATTCAAAAGGAGTTGATTTTTTACTGATATTATTCTCCCAATCTCTGGCTGCTGCCAAAGCGCCATATTTGTGTTTTCTATGTTTTCTAAATTCCGGAGGAATCGTATAATTTTGATATTGATTGCGTATTCTTAAGGTTTTAGTACTTTCAGAGTTACCGCCTTGTACTATAAAATTTGGAACAATTCTATAAAAACAGGTAGTATTAAAATAACCTACTTCGGTTAAAAATATAAAATTAGCTCTATGCAAAGGGGTATCATCATATAATTTGATAGTAATGTTTCCTAAGCGTGTTTTAAACAATACTTTATTTGCTTTATGTTTTTTGCCATAGGCAATTAAAAAGTCAATTGCATTTTTACTAGTGATAGAATCAGGTGCTTTATCAACAACTTCTTTAGTTTCCCGCTCAAGGATGTTATTTGTTTTTTCTTTAGCAAGCGGTTGCACATCAATTATTTTTTGATTTGTATCATTTTTGCAATTGATATTAATAATCAATAAACCAATTGTTATAGAAATGTTAATAAACCGCATAGTTACCTTTATGTTGATATTTTGTATTACAAAGATAAATGTATTCAAAGAAAACTTTGTAAGTTCGTGTCTAATAAATGAATGATGAGTTTTAAATATATACTAATTTTTAGTTGTTGCTTCTTATTAATAAGTTGTGGTGATGCGCAAAAGAAGAATAAAAATACAATTGTGGTTAAAAAGGATGTAACTTCGATTTATACTGATTTAGAAAGAAACTCTGTGCAAATAGCGGACTATAAAGGAAAAAAAGTACTCCTCAATTTTTGGGCAACATGGTGTACACCTTGTTTAAAAGAAATGCCTTCTTTAGCAAATGCCCAAGAAATTTTAAAGGACGAAAACTATATATTTTTATTCCCTACTACTGATAATCTTAAAAGAATCAAACAATTCCAAAAAAATAATAACTATCCTTTTCAGTTTTTGCAATATAACAGCACATTAGATAAACTGAAAATTTATGCCTTACCTGCTACGCTAATTTATGATACAAAAGGGAATGAAGTTATGCGTATTGATGGAGCAACTGAATGGGATTCTGAAGAAATATTAAATCAACTAAGAGCTATACAATGATAAAAATTTTAAAAATATTAATATTAGTATTCGTTTTGGTATCCTGTAAAGAAAAAAAGGATGATAAAATTGTAAGAACCATAAGTTTTATAGAATCACCAACCAAGGTTGATAGTAAACAGCCTTATTTATTTGCCAATGAAGATCAATTAGTCATGTCATGGACTCAAAAAGTAAATGATTCTATGTTTGCTTTAAGTTATTCTGAACTTAATAAAGGTGAATGGACAAAACCAGTTGAAATTGTGACTGGTGACAATTGGTTTGTAAACTGGGCTGATTTTCCTGCAATTGCTAAAAATAACGACAACTTATTAGTACATTTTTTACAAAAATCTGATTCTAAAACATTTGCTTATGATGTACGTTTAATGTTATCTAATACCAATGGTGATACTTGGAATAATGATTTTTTATTGCATAGTGATAGCACAAAAACAGAGCATGGTTTTGTAACCCTATTGCCTTATAAGGGAGATTCATTTTTTGTAACATGGTTAGACGGAAGAAATACAGGTGGTGGTGGTCATGGAAATGAACATAGTAGTATGGGTGCTATGAATATAAGAACAGCAACGGTACAACCAACGGGACAAATAATTGACAATACACTAGTGGATGCTAAGACCTGTGATTGTTGCCAAACCAGTGCTGCTATTACTGCTAAAGGCCCTATTATTGTATATAGAGATAGATCTGATGAAGAGGTGAGAGATATTTATATTTCACGATTGCTTGACGGAAGTTGGACAGCTCCTAAATCTATACATAATGATAACTGGGTTATTAATGGTTGTCCGGTAAACGGACCAAAAGCTGTTGCTTATAAGAATACTTTAGCTGTTGCCTGGTTTACGGCTGCCGATGCTGTTCCGAAAGTAAATATTACTTTTTCTAATGACAGTGGTGCAAATTTTGATACACCTATTCAAATTGATAATGGTAAACCTATAGGTAGAGTAGATGTGACTTTGTTAGATGAAGATAATGCACTAGTAAGTTGGATGGAATCTACCGAAAATGATGCTGAAATCAAAGTTGTAAAAGTAAATAAGAATGGTACAAAACAAACTCCGCTAATAATAACTTCATTATCAGCGTCAAGAGCAAGTAGTTTTCCTCAACTGGAAATAGTTAATGACACAGTTTATGTGGCTTGGAATGATATAAATGATGATATATCTTCTATTAAAATTGCAAGTGTTTCATTGCGTGCTTTTTAATCAATGACACTTGATGAAGGTAAACGAAATGAAGTCTGAACCGTAAGTGGAATTGATCCAGATAGCGTAGCGTATATCGGGATCTAAATAACGTGAGTTCAATATATGATGTAATTCAACTGATTGATAATCATTTGGTTAATACTTTTAGTTTGGCGAAAAATTAAAAAATTCACTAATCCTGCAAGGCTTATACCTACAAGGTTTGTAAAACCTTGCAGGAATTCCTTGTAGGTATATAACCTTTAAGGATAAACTTGCAGTTCATTATATCGAAATCACGTTAAATAACAAAATTTTGATTTTTTTATTTTGTAAATTTGCCCTAATAGGATTTTTATGATTGAAGAACAAGTTATTTTAGTAAATGTAAAGGATGAGCAAATAGGTACAATGCCCAAATTAGAAGCTCATGAAAAAGGAGTTTTGCACAGGGCTTTTTCCGTTTTTATTTTGAATGATAAAGGTGAGTTATTGTTGCAGAAGAGAGCTGCTTCTAAATACCATTCACCATTACTTTGGACTAATACTTGTTGTAGCCATCAACGTGTTGGAGAGAGCAATATAAAAGCCGGAAAAAGACGTTTGTTGGAAGAAATGGGTTTTGTAACGGAGTTAAAAGAGGTATTCTCATTTATTTATAAAGCACCTTTTGATAACGGACTTACCGAACATGAGTTAGACCACGTGTTGGTAGGCTCTTATAATGATGATCCGAAAATTAATCTTGACGAGGTGGAAAATTTTAAATGGATGACCTTAGAAACTGTTAAATCAGATATAGAAACCCACCCGGAAGTTTATACCGAATGGTTTAAAATTATTTTTAACGAATATTATCAACGATTGGTAAATGCATAATTTGTGATAATTCGTGCAATTAGTGTCTTATGAGAGTAACCATAGATAGAAATAGATTTTTAACTACAAAGTATTTTTTAAACAATTAATAAAAACATAGTTAGTGATGATTCGTGCAATTAGTGTCTCATGAAGATATCCATAGATAGAAATAGATTTTTAACTACAAAGTATTTTTTTAAACAATTAATAAAAACATAGTTAGTGATAATTCGTGCAATTAGTGTCTCATGAAGATATCCATAGATAGAAATAGATTTTTAACTACAAAGTATTTTTTAAACAATTAATAAAAGCATAGTTAGTGATAATTAGTGAAATTTGTGTCTAATGAGAATAACCGTAAACAGAAAAGCACATTTCAACGCTGCACACAGATTATTTAGGTCAGACTGGTCTGATGAAAAGAATCTTGCTGTATTTGGTAAATGTAGTAATCCGCACTATCATGGGCATAATTATGAACTGATAGTATCAGTTACTGGTGAAATTGACCCGGAAACAGGTTTTGTAATGGATATGAAAGTATTAAAAGGTCTGATAAAAACTGAAATTGAAGATACTTTTGACCATAAAAACTTAAATGAAGAGGTTTTGGAATTCAAAAAACTGAATCCAACTGCCGAAAATATTTCAGTTGTGATTTGGAATAAACTCCGTTCAAAAATTAATAAAACACTTGACCTTTCAGTAACACTTTACGAAACACCTCGAAATTTTGTAAGTTATAGTGGGGAGTGAAACACTAATTGCACTGATTCTCATGAATTAACAAGTAATTTTCTTACTTTTTTCCCACATAATATACATCCAATTCTTCCAAATATTGCTGTTTACTAGCTTCATCCAACAAAGAATATTGAAATGAATTTTTAGCCAACTCATACAAATCTTGTTTTGTTAAATCTAAGGCTTCTTGAACTTCAATATAGTTTTGATTTACTTGTCCGCCAAAATAAGCAGGATCATCAGAATTTATGGTAACTTTTAGTCCGAGTTCCATCATTTTCTTTAACGGATGGTCTTTTAAATCTTCAACAACCTGTAATGCCGTATTAGAAAGTGGGCAAACAGTCAATGCGATGTCACGTTTTATGACTTCTTTGACTAAAGCTTCATCCTGTAAACAGTTATTTCCATGGTCAATGCGTTTGATTTTTAAAATATCTAACGCTTCCCAAACATATTCAGGTGGACCTTCTTCACCGGCATGAGCAAGAGGAATATACCCTTCCTTTATAGAAGCTTCAAATACGCTTTTAAACTTTGAAGGTGGATTTCCCTTTTCGGATGAATCCAATCCCACAGCAGTAATTAAATGTTTAAAGGGCAATGATTGTTTTAAAGTTACAAACGCATCTTCTTCAGATAAATGACGTAAGTAACTCATAATTAATAATGATGAAACGTCTAGTTTTTCTTTAGCATCATTACAAGCTCGGGTAATTCCGTTGATAACGGTTTCAAAAATCACTCCACGTTCAGTATGCGTTTGTGGATCAAACATAATTTCAGTATGTCTAACCTTCTGCGATGCACACTTTTGTAAATAACTATATGTAAGATCATAAAAATCTTGCTCGTTAATTAAAACGCTTGCACCTTGATAATAAATATCTAAAAAGTCTTGTAGACAGTCAAACTGATAAGCAGCTTTTATCTCTTGTACAGAGTTATATTTTATTTTAATATTATTTCGCTTGGCAATTGAGAACATGAGTTCAGGTTCAAATGTACCTTCAATATGTAAATGTAATTCCGCTTTTGGTAGGTTTTCTATAAAATTCTTCATCAGTTGATAATTAGTGAATACCAAAATTAAAACAAATTTTATTATCAATGTTAAAATGCTGATATTTGTGTATGCTAAAAAAATTATTTTTAGGATTGCTATTAATAATATTTATAGTTTTAATGATTAATAATATTATGGGGCAACCAAACGAATTAAAAGTCGGTGATACAATACCTGAATTTACCTTAAAAGATCAAAATAATAATGATTTTGACATTGATAAGTATCTGGGTAAAAAACCCATGGTTATTTATTTTTACCCAAAAGATGATACACCAGGCTGTACTAAAGAAGCTTGTGCTTTTCGTGATGAATTTGAAGTTTTTACAGATTTGAATGTTGAAGTGATTGGTATTAGTGCTGATAATGTTGCTTCACATAAAAAATTCGCTGAAAAATACCGCTTACCGTTTACTTTATTAGCTGATACTAAAAACAAAGTAAGAAAACTTTTTGGAGTTCCCAATAGTTTATTGGGTTTAATACCAGGTCGAGTAACTTATGTGATTAATAAAAATGGAATAATAGTTCATGTTTTTAGTAGTCAGTTTGGTGCCGAAAAACATATAACAGAATCTTTATCAATTTTAAAAACAATGAAGAAATGAGTATAAATTACCCAATAAAGTTTGAGCCCATTTTAAAGGAAAAAATCTGGGGAGGTAAAAAGTTAGCAAAATTGCTCAATAAAAAGTCTGATAAGAATAATATTGGTGAAAGTTGGGAGATATCAGGTGTATACAGAAACGTATCTATAGTAGCTAATGGAGCGTTAAGAGGCGAACCTTTAGAAAATTTAATAGTTATTTATAGAGATGCACTTGTTGGAAAGAAAGTGTTTAAAGAATTTTCTTATGAATTTCCTTTATTGATAAAGTTTATAGATGCTAAGGAGGCATTGAGTATACAATTGCATCCTAGTGATGAATTGGCTAGAGAGCGCCATAATTCGTTTGGTAAGACAGAAATGTGGTATGTAATGCAAGCGGATAAAGATAGTAATCTAATAGTTGGCTTTAAAAATGATACCAGTACAGATCAATATCTGGAACATTTGCATAATAAATCGTTATTAGAGATTTTAAATGTTGATGTTGTTACTGAAGGTGACGTGTATTTTATACCAACAGGTAGAGTACATGCTATAGGCGCAGGTGTACTATTAGCCGAGATTCAGCAGACCAGCGATATTACGTATAGAATTTATGATTGGGATCGGAAAGATGATAGGGGGCATTACAGAGAATTACACACTACAAATGCATTAACCGCTATTGATTATAAGACCCAAAAGAGTTATAAAACAGAGTATAAAAATAAGTTAAATAAAATATCAAATATTGTTGATTGTCAATATTTTACAACAAATATTATTTCTATAGATAAAAAAATAAAGATTGATCATTCGGACAAAGATTCATTTGTTATTTATATGTGTGTTGATGGTAAAGTAGAATTCCATTATGATAAAGATAAAATAGAAACATTAACAAAAGGAGAAACACTTTTGATTCCTGCGATACTTAAGAAATTTAATATTTTACCTGAAAATTCTTCAAAATTATTAGAAGTTTATATTAAATGACAAACTATAAAAGCATAAAAGTAATTGCATTTGATGCAGATGATACTTTATGGGTTAATGAGACTTATTTTAGGGAAGCTGAGCATAAATTTGTCAAATTGCTATCTAAGTATGAAACCGAAAATAAGCTAGAACAGGAACTTTTTCTAATGGAAATGAAAAACCTTCACTTGTATGGTTATGGAGTGAAAAGTTTTATATTATCAATGATCGAATCTGCACTAGAGCTCTCTAATTATAAGATCAAATCAACAGTAATTCAACAAATTATAGAAATAGGAAAGGAAATGTTAGAGAAACCAATAGAATTATTGGATGGTGTTGAACAAACCTTAAAAACGCTACTACCTAAGTATAGATTGATATTAGCTACCAAAGGCGATTTATTAGATCAAGAAAGAAAATTAGAAAAATCAGGATTGACGAAGTACTTTCATCATATTGAAATATTAAGTGATAAGAAGCCTGAAAATTATCAGAAATTATTGTCATATTTAGACAGTACGCCTTCAGAATTTTTAATGGTTGGTAACTCACTAAAGTCAGATGTTTTACCATTGCTTGAAGTAGGAGCAAAGGCTGTTCATGTGCCATTTCATACAACTTGGGCTCATGAAGTTATTGAAAATAACGGTAATAATAATGATTATAAAACAGTTGAGAAATTGAATGAGATACTAAATTTTTTATAGAAGAATGAGAACCTTAGATATTGAAAAATGGAATAGAAAAGAACATTTTCATTTTTTTAGTCAATTTGATGACCCATATTTTGCAGTTACAGTTGATTTTGATGTTACAACAGCTTTCAATTATGCGAAAAAGAAGCAACTTTCCTTTTTTGTTTTGTATTTACATGCTTGTATGAAAGCTATCAATAGCGTTGAAAATTTTAAATACAGAATTCATGGAGATAAAGTAATAATACATGATATAATTCATGCTTCGCCAACTATTCTTAGAGATGATAATACCTTTGGCTGCTCTTTTATACATTATAATAAGGATTTTAATGAATTCAATAAAAACTTTGAAGCAGAAAAACGAAGAGTATTAACTACAACTGATTTATTTCCAGAACAAGATACAGATGATTGTATTTACTGTTCAGCATTAACTTGGTTTAATTTTTCGGGTCATAAAGAACCATTATTTGGTGTAAAAAAAGAATCAGTACCAAAATTAGCTTTTGGCAAATATGTAGAAAAAAATGCTAAGCTAATGATGCCTGTTGCTATTGCTGTTAATCATGCTTTGGTAGACGGATATCATGTTGGTTTATTTGTTGAAGCATATCAAAAAGCTTTAGATAATTTTTAACAGGATTTTAAAGAAGAGTTCTAGGTAAAATAACTTAAATTTGCACAAAAATTAAAAATAAGATTTATGGCAAGTGTAAAAAACTTAAAGAAAGATATCAATTACGTTTTATCTGATATTATTGAAGAATGTTATGTATGGCAAATATTACAGGATGATACTAAGAAAGCTGATAAAGCAGAAAAAATCATAGATGAAGCAATTACAACATTTGATGTGCTAATTGAAAAAGTGAATATTAAAAATATTGATAATAAAAAGGCTCATTTTAAAGCTATAAGTGCTGACCTTGAAAAAAAGGCTGGAGCTTTACTATCAAAAATTGAAAAATTATAATTTTTTGACATTCAGTTTATTACGATTATATAGAAAACTTTAACATTTTTTGTCGTAATATTTAGTTAACTTTATCGTTCTAATATAAAGTTTAAACCCAACAATTTAAAAATGGCAAGAGCAATATTTGAATACACCAAAACTGTTCTGAAAAAAGTTAGTTTTAATGTTGAATTATTTTGCATAGAACTAGAAAAAGCTGTTAAAAGATTATTACCATATGAAATTGAAGAATTAAAAATATGGCTAGATAACTTTACAGCTAACAGACCAGAACTTTATAAGTCTTTAGCAATCGTAAAATAAATTAAATAAAAGGAGCTATAGAGTTCCTTTTTTATTTTTGTAAAGGACTAATAATTTTTACATCACTAAAAGAAATTACTCCTTTAATGATGCCATCAATTGTAGTCTTTAAGGCTTCAACCAATTGCATTTTAAGTTGCGATTTGTGATAAATAATACTTACTTCTCGAGAAGGGCTTGGCGTATTGAATTCTCTTAAATATTTTTTATCATTCTCTTTTAGATCTAATGTATGTAGATAGGGTAGAAGTGTCATGCCTAACCCTTCTTTAGATAGTTTAACAAGTGTATTGAAACTTCCACTCTCTAGTTTGAAATGATTAGGAGTATCCTTTTTTATTGCACCACAAATGTTCATGATACTATCTTTAAAACAATGTCCATCTTCCAGTAATAGAATATCATCAATTTCCAGATCATTAACCGTTAGCTTTTTTCCTGAAAACAATCTATGATCATCATGTATGAATCCAACAAATGGCTCATAGTACAGTACACGTTCTTTTATCGCTTCATTTTCTAAAGGTGTAGCTGCTATACCGGCATCTAAATGGCCTTCAGTCAATTTTTTCACAATATCTTCAGTAGTCAACTCTTCAATAAGTAAATTTACTTTAGGATATTTTTTTACAAATGTTTTTAGAAATAAAGGCAATAAGGTTGGAATTACTGTTGGTATGATACCCAATTTAAAATCACCACCAATAAATCCTTTTTGCTGGTCAACGATATCACTAATTCTATTACTTTCATCAACAATTACTTTTGCTTGCTCAATAATTTTTTCACCTATTGCAGTTAACTGAATAGGTTTTTTTTTACGATTGAATATAATGATGTTAAGTTCATCTTCCAACTTTTGTATTTGCATGCTCAGTGTAGGTTGAGTAACAAAACATTTTTCTGAAGCTATGGTGAAGTTTTGATATTCAGCAACTGCTAATACATATTTTAATTGTGTAATGGTCATTAAGTATAAATTTTGCTGATAAAAATATAAAAACTATCAATGATATTTATAGTATTTGTAAAATAAATTGAAATAAATTTGTAAAGAATCTAAAACAATAAATTATGAGCACAATGATATTAGGATTACAAAAAGATAAAATCAATGAATTGACTACCGATTTGAATGAATTGTTAGCAAATTTTCAAATTTATTATCAAAGCTTGAGAGGTTTGCACTGGAATATTAAAGGAAAATCCTTTTTTGAATTGCATATAAAATTTGAAGAATTATATACTGATGCCCAAGAAAAAGTTGACTTAATTGCTGAACGTATTTTAACACTTGAAGGAACTCCCTTACATACATTTGCAGATTACCAAACTATAGCTTCTGTTCCTGTAGGTAAAAGTATATCAAAAGATATTGAAGCCGTTCAATTAATTGTTAATTCATTAGAAGAATTAATTAAAATTGAACGTAATATATTAGATAAATCAGCCGAAGCAGATGATGAAGGTACAAACTCTTTAATGAGTGACTTTATTTCTGAACAAGAAAAAACTATTTGGATGATGAAAGCCTGGTTGGGATAGATAACGGTTCTATTATAAACTCAATAATTAATGAGAGCATTTAAAGTTTTTAAAGAATCTTTTGAGGCTTGAGGACAGAAGACGGGAGACGGAAAGAAAATAGAAGTAAGTTTTACTTCGGTATTCTGACTTCTAGCTTCGGTCTTTATCACCATTTACGTTTTTTATTAAGTTCGGTCTCTTCTTTAACATACTCTTCAATTGGAGTCACTTTTAAGAATGATGGATGTTGTTCAATGGCAAATTGTAACTGTTCAACTATTTTTTCAACAGAATCGTTTTCATAATCAATTTCCAAAGGCTTCTTAATAACTATAGATTGTAAGACACCCCGTTTTTTTACATTTAATCCTTTTTTATCATAAGCTCTTCTAAATCCGTCTATAACGATAGGAATAACAATAGGTTTATTTTTTTTAATAATATGGGCTGTTCCTCTTCTAATAGGTTTAAATGGAGTTGTAGTGCCTTGTGGGAAAGTAATTAACCAACCATCGTTTAAAGCTTTACCAATATTGCTGACATCTGACATTTTTACTTGCCTGTTTATATCTTCACCTTTACTACGCCATGTACGTTCTATTGAAACAGAGCCTACATAGGAAAGTATTTTTGGTAACAAACCGGACTTCATAGTTTCAGCCGCGGCTACATAATAAATATTTAGTTTAGGTTGCCATAAATATCCTACATTTTTTATTGAATCAACCCTTCCTTTTAAAGAAGCATTAAACACATGTACCATAGCAACTACATCAGCAAAATAGGTTTGATGATTTGAAACGAATAAAACGCCGGTCTCAGGTAAATCTCTAATAATTTCAGAACCTTCAATCTCTAATTTATTAAAACTTTGATAACGCTGATGTGTAATTAATGCCAATATTCTTATCAAAATTTTTTTGATAAATAAGGCATTACCAAAAGGGTCTTGTTTATATAGCTTCATAAAGGGTAATAAGTAGTAGGTTAAGACTAAAACAAATGTACAAAATTAATGTGTTAAGGAAGGTTTTAATAAGTCTTTAACTTCACTTAATATCATAGCTGTTGCGCCCCAAACAATATAATCATTTAGTTTAAAGCAAGGTACATCAATACTTTTCATGTAAGAAGTTGTTAGGTTTTTATTTGATAATGAGTTTTCATCTAAGATATCAATAAGCGATACTTCTATCAACCTTTCAACTTCATCATTCGTTTTAAAAACTGGTGTTTTTTCAAGTATTCCCATAAAAGGTGTTACCCAAAAGTTACTAGGCGGAATATAGGTTTTGGTCAATTCTCTAATAATTGTAATATCGGTTTTTAAGACACCAATTTCCTCTTCAGTTTCGCGTAAAGCAGTAAATTGAAGATTGATATCATTTTTCTCTTTTTTACCCCCAGGCAAGCTAATTTGTGCTGAATGAACTCCGTTATAACTTGCTCTAAGCATTAATAAGATCTTCGTATTATAATCTCTGTCAGGATAGAATAGTGCTAGAACAGCTGACTCCTTTGGGTTTTTAGCTTCAATACCTTTTAACGAATATTTTTTTATAAGTTCAGGAGCCATTTTAAATTGAGATTGTAATCCGCCTAAAGGCAACTCTTTTAATTTAGAAATATGTGTTAAAAAGAAGTTGAAATCCATTAAAAATACTACTTTAATTTAGATTGCTGAATTGGATGCTTTGGGTAAGAACAAATAAAAGAATATTTTTGAGTTTTACTATCCATTATTATATGATAACGGAGCTATATAATACATTCCTGTAAAACTATAAGGTTCATTGGTTTTTTTGATAACCCCTGTAATCTCAATTTTTAATTGTTTTTTTAATCTTGTTTTTGTTGTATGTGACACAACACTTTCCCCTAGGAGAATATTAACGTTTATATTACTTAATCGCTTTTCTAGTGTTTTTATTTTAGTAGAAAGCGAAGTTTTTATTCGTTCTTTTAACCGATTAACGTTTGTAAGTAAATCAAAATCAGTTTCCCATATTTCACTGCCAAAACTATGATCATGCTTATATTCTTTAAAAGCAGTTGTAATAATAATACTTATATATTGAGATATTGACTCTTGCAATGAGATTTTTTTTAGATCTTTCTGTTCAAAGAAATTTTTAAAATTAAATGGGACTTTATAATAACTTCTGTTCATCGGTATCTTTTATGAGTATACTATAGTTTAAAACTTAAAGTTAAGCTTTTTATTTGATTCAATTAAAAACGTTTTAGTTTTTTGCATTTAGGCTTTACAAATCAATATTCAATCTATTAGATACTTTTTAACAATAGGTTTTAACTCATCTATTGTAAATTCAATATAACCATTAGGAAACATTGACTTATATACTCCACCAGTTCCATTATATTGAAAACGGACAGATTTAATTTTATCTGTTTTATCATATATAGCTACAAAATTATTTAAATCTTGTAGTTTAAATGGTGTTTTCATTTCAAGGTGTTCTTTGTAAAGCTCATATTCTTCTTTACTTTCTTCAGTTAACAATTTATTTTTCTTTATATACGTTTTAATTTCTGAGATATAGCGTTGATTATATTCTTCAAGCACTATGTTAGGATTAATGAACATTAAATCATAAGTAATTCGTTCTCCTGTTTCTAAATCAAAACAAGCATATTTATTCCAAATTTCATTATTCTCAAAACCATTATAACTATATTTGATATTTAGAATATTATTAATGTTTGATAATACTTTATATCCTTCTAAAATATATGAACATTCAGAATTGTTTAAATTAAAACAATCTTCCAAAAGTTTCTTTTTTATGGTCAGGCGCTCCTCAGGGATTATGGTTTTAATAGCTTCGTTTTCAGAAAGTTGCTGGATAGCTCTGTTTATCTTTTCAGATAGTATTTTATTTTTTGAAACGATTTTAAGTTCACTTAAAAATGCATACGGTTTTTGTATAGAATCAGTTAACAAAACAATCTGCGATTTTACTTTTTGTTGTGTAGAACAAGAAAGGAATAAGGATATACTAATAGCTAAAAAAAAATATTTCATAGGTATAGATAATTTAGTTTGAAGGAGTATTTGAAGTTCCTTCAGCGCCTGAATCGTTTTCTTCTGCTTCATTAATTTCATCAAGTATTTTTTTAACCTCTGAATCATCATCTTTCCATTTTTCAAAATAAGCTTTAGCATCTTCTTTTTGAGCATCTGTCCCATTATCATAAATGTCTTTATAATGCCTTACAATATCAAAAGCTTCTTTTTTTCGGGCATTTTTATAATATTTTTTTCTATAAACTAAACCTCCAGTGTCATATCTGTTAACAGCTTTTGATACTGCAACAATGTCATCATCCTCTGCAAGTTCTACGGCATATTTGCTATTATATTTGGTACCTTCATTCCAAAAATATAAAGCTGATTGTACAGCATATATTGGTTCAGCTACTTTAACATAATTGCCTTTTTTCACATCCTGGGGGCTCGATGTATCATCATTCTCTGAAAAATCTATTTCACCAGATGTATCATCAGGAAAACTAGATTTATTCCTATATATAGTAAAACTATTATAATTTCCGACACCAGTTAATTGTTTTAGACCTCTCCCTTTAAATTTCCATCCATCACGTGTTAATTCATCTCCATTACCTAAACCTCTAGTGTCACCAGTATAAGGAGCATACATACGTGACAATAATGGTATTCCAAAATGGGAATGATTTTGTAAAAATATTTTATATTTTACTTGCTCAATTTCGTTTCCATTTTCATCTTTAACTTTTACTTTTACTTCTTTTAGTAATTTTCCTCCCTTTTGATAATTTGTATACAACTTTTTATCAACTACTTTTACTTTCTCATCTATAAGTGTTTTTTTTATTTGTTCATTAGTTTTAGCTAAAACTTGTCCATCTTTATCCTTAAATATAAAAATTTCGGTCAAATGTTCTTTTAAAGACATACCCATTGTTTCATCAAACTCAATTTTACTATTGCTAAATACACCTGGTAAACTATTTGCTTTATTCTTACTATTATTCCAATAATTCCATTTTTCATATTCTTCAAAAGTGTTAAACTTTCCACTCTCATGAATTACTTGAGCAATAAAATGTATTTTTTTGTGACAAGTATCTAATCCAAAATCTTTTCTATACTTATTTAAATACGGCAGAACTTTATTAATATTTGTTACCCGTTTTGATGTAACAGTACCTCCAATACTTTTTTTAATTTGCTCTAAAGTAATTTCATCATCACAATATTGACATACATAATCTTCTTCAACTTCTATAGATACACTTTGAGTTTCTCCTATTGCCGGAATCGATAATTCAAACACATTATTTCCCATATCAATTATTGCTGTTTAACTACCTCTAGTTCTATTTTTTCTAAATTACTATTAATTTTTAAACCAGTTAAAGTATCATTTATTAATAATTCACCATTATATTTAAAATCGACTGTTTTGTCATTTAGATTGATATTTAAAATTTCACCAATTAAATCTTTAGTTTTTATATTTAGTATAATAATATCACCAATTTTAGCTTTTTCAATTTTATTATTATTTACGTCTGTGAGATAATAATCAATGATTTTAGGTTCTTCTTCTTTCGGTACTGATGTAGGCGCGACCTTTTTTATAAATGGGTCTGATATTCTCCAATGTTTTTTTAATAATATTTCATTATTTTCAACTATGATACCTGGTGATAATATAAGCGTAGTTGTGATTGGCTTGTCAGTAGTACTACTAAAATATTCTTCATATCCTACACAATGAGTATCATATAGTTGTATGGTTCTGCTTTTGCCATTCATGATAACAGGCGAAAAAATAAGTTTTACTTCTTTCATCATATCCTCACTTACCATCCATTCAAAAAAAAGTGTATCACCATCACTTTCAAAGATTATTTGAAAGAGTCCGCCCATAGGAATACCATTAGGTTTACCTGTCCAATCTGTTTTTTGATACAAATGATTAGTCAAAACTAAAATGTTAATCACTTTATTGTCAACATACATTTTTGCAATAATACTCACAGGCTATTTTTTAGTTAAACACTAATTTATCGTTTTTCAATATGATATTGATTGTTTTGGATTTTGGAACTTTGTTAGAAACAATCATTTTTGCCAATGGTTTTTTCAATTCACTACGTATGATAGCTTTTAATGGTCGTACACCATATTTTGGTGAGAAACCTTTAAGTGCGAGATACTTTTTTACTTTATCTGTTAACACTAAATCAAATCCTAATTTCTTAGTAAGGTTTAATAACTCTTTTTTCAAATGCAATTCGAAAATTTGAGGCACATATTTTTCAGTAATTGGTAAGAATGGAACGATTTCAGTCAATCTTCCTAAAAACTCAGGTCTGAAATAATTAGACATAATATCTAATAGTTCATTTGTTGATGGAAGTATATTTTTTTCGGTAGACGAAATGATATATTCTGACCCAATATTTGAGGTAAAAAGAATAACAGCATTAGAGAAATCACCTTCTTTACCAAGTCTATCATGTATTGTTCCTTCATCTAATATCTGAAGAAAAACATCAAAAACAGATTGATGTGCTTTTTCTATTTCATCAAACAGCACTATAGCATACGGTTTTTGACGAATTTTATTCACTAAAACTCCGCCTTCTTCATAACCTACATATCCGGGAGGCGCACCATATAATAAAGCTGCGGAATGTTCTTCTTTGAATTCTGACATATCAAAGCGAATAATAGCCGTTTCATCACCAAATAAAAACTCCGCTAATGCTTTTGCCAGCTCAGTTTTTCCGGTACCGGTAGGTCCTGAAAAAAAGAATGATCCGATTGGTTGACCTGCTTTTGATAAACCAGAGCGAGACTCTACTATAGCATCTGCAACTGATTTTATAGCAAGATCTTGACCTATAACTCGTTTTTTTAATGTTTCTTCTATTTGTAATAAACGATCTCTTTCTTCAACTTTTACTTTTCCTGCCGGAATACCGGTAATCACAGATACCATAGTTGCTACGTCTTCTTGCGAAAGCTTATCTTTACTTTCTTTACTGATAGTTTCTAAACGATTTAGAAAGTCTGAGATGTGTTTTTTCTTTACTTTACTATCAGCACCAGTCGGGAAGCCGGTCTGTTCAACTTTCTCTAATACCAGAAGGCTTAATGTATTTTTAATATCTGTATATAACCAATCTAATTCTTTAATTAAATCATCTTCTTTATCTATCTCTTTTTCAATTTTAGAAAGCCTGTTTTTAAATATTTCTAGATCACTTTCTAATGATTGATTTGAAATTGTTACAGCAGCCATCGTTCTGTCTAAAAGATCAATAGCAGAATCGGGCAAACTTTTATCTTTTAAATAGCGTTTTGCCAAGCGTATAGATTCTTTAATAGTATTATCACTAATACTTAACTGGTGATGACTTTCATACTCTTCAGCTACACTTTTAACAATTCTAAAACAAAGATCAAAAACCGGCTCATCTAATACAACAGGTTGAAACCTTCTTTCAATTGTATTATCAGAGGCAATATTTTTTCGATAGCCATCAATACTTGTAGTTCCTATAAAGGTAATATCTCCTTTAGAAAGTTCATCTTTTATAAGATTTGCAGTATTTGCACTTGCAGTATCACTATCAAAAAGGATATGTATATCGTCAATAAAAAAAATAGGTTTTTCAAATGCTTTTAGTCCTGAGAAAATTGCTTGAAGCCTATCTTCAACTTCTCCTTTATATGAAGCACCGGCAAAAAGGGAAGGAATATTTAATTCGTAAAAATTGACTAGTTCAAGTTGTGTGAGTAGTTTATTATTATAGACTAAATGTATAAACTTGTTGATCAAAGCTGTTTTACCTACACCTGATTCCCCACTAAGAATTACATGTGGTTTTGATTTTCTACTTAAAATCTCAGCCATTAATTTTAGTTCTTTATCTCTATTGAATATATTCTTATAGATATCTTCTTTTACCTGATCTATTTTATTGATGCAGTAACTAGATAATGCATCACTATTTTTTTTATGCAGTGCCGGAGGCAAAATATCACTAGCAGTTTTTGAACTTCCTGACGAAACTGCTGTTTGTTCTAATAATGTAGTATGCGTAATAGGTAATGTTTTTAATTGGTCATAAGAAAAACCAACACCTGGTGTAATAGCAGCTATAAAAACCGACAATAGATCTACATGATCTCCTTCCAATCTATCAGCTATGCTTACAGCTTCTTCTAATATTGCATTAACACCTTTGTCACTTTCAATAGTTATTGAACTTTTAGATGATTTCGGATAGTTTTCTACATGTACTTCTGCCCATTCATCTATATAATAAACATCAACATCTAAATTGTGAAGATACCTTAGTAAACCAAAATCTTTATGTAATAATGCTTTGATTAGATGTGATGGAGAAAAATTAGCATGATGATGTTCTTTTGCTATCTGTTTTGCTATATGTATTACTTTATCTATATCTTCAAGCATTGAGCAATATTTTTTAGTTCCTATTCAAACGTTTACTTAGCTCTAAAGCTCTTTCAAGTTCTTCAATATCTTTTTCATAATCTTGAATGGTTTCGTTAAGTTTATCGATCTCTTTTTTAGAACTTTCCACTCTCTTAACAATACTTTTAGCATCTAAAAGTCTTTTGTAATTCAATACCATATCATCATATAATTTATGATTTTTTAATGAATCTTTAGGAATACGCCTTCTTAGATCTACCAGATCAGAATTAATAGATTTTTCAATAAAAAAATATCCATCAGTTGATTTGTCTAAAGAGTCAATTGCTTTATTTAATATTTTTAATTCTTGTGAAAAACGTACTTGATAATTCAACTCATATTGAACTTGTTTATTCTCTTTCCTTAAAATAGCATTTTCTTTCCAAGGTAATTTATTATTAAAAAATAGACCTAACATTAAGGTACCTAATGTTATAATTAACATTAATAAGAATAAAAGAAAAGAATTTCGTCGTTCTTTTTTATTTAAAATTTCCATAGTTTTATTTTAATCTGTCAAAAATGTTGGTGAGTTGTCGTTATCTCTTACAATGTTTTCATTTACGAAAATACCAGAATCTTTCTTTTTACCTATATAATCAACTTCAGTTAAAATAGTAAATAATTTATCTAGGGTAAACATAAATTTATTGACTATTTCTAAAGAAAGATTAATATCGTAATGTAGGTATTCTAAATTGATAGTTTTTGTAAATAAATTCTCATAGTCACCGCCATTTAAATCAGTCCATTCTCCGAAATAGATAAGTAACATTTCTTTATTTTCCGGCGATGAAGTATCAATGTGATTTTTCATTACTCGCGCCATGCTTGCAATCATTTCAACTACTTTTTTAGGAGAGTTCTGATGTTTTTCAGAAACCAATTGAGTAACATTCACTCCGAAAAAATTAAGTAATTGTGTACATATAACTTGAATGATATCAGCAATAGGGTTGGTGTGTTCTTCTGTAATTATTTTTTGTACTATTTTAACAGAGCTACGTTCCATTTTTTTCAAAAAAGTATCTGTATAAATATAAAAATCAATCAATCTGGGGTCAGCAGCAATGGTCATACAAGGCGCTATATAATTATCATTGACTTCCCATAGATCATTCTCTTTTTTGATTTTAGCAATAGGAATCTGAAATGGTACTACACCTGAATTTACTATGTTTTTTGCATCAACAAAAGAGAATAAAAAAGAGTTATTTAAGTAAGGAGATCTTGGCGGAACTTCTTCTAAATTCTGTTCGCCAAAGGTGGTATTTTGACTGGGATTTTGTGTGATCATTATATAGCCTTCATCAATTTTCTCATCAACTATATCCTGAAAGGGTAAATTTTGATCAACATTGAGTGTTTTCGAATTAATTTCTATTCTTGCTCCATTCGGAGCGATACCTCTCAACCGTTGTATTGAAATATTTATATTTTTATGTACATCAATATTGACACTGTACTCATGACTTTGTGATAAATGTGACGATACTAAACCATAATTATCCTTTTTCAAAAAAATGCTTGTTGTATCTTTTACAATTTCTTGTGCATAATTTTGTAGATCATTAAAATGATCTTTAGAAATTTTCATTCCATCAATCCAATTTACCCTAAAATGTTTAATATCTTCTATCATAATTTCTTAATTATTTTGTTCTTCAGAATTATTCTCTTCTTCTACTAATATTCTTTGACACATAATACTGTCATTATCTCTTAAATTATTATTTTCAACAGTTAATTCACTATTAATACGTTTTGTTCTTGAATACCATTTAGGTTTTGAATAAAAACACCATCCATAAGGATCCTTAACTTTATCTATTATTTTTACGGTTTGACCCGGATTTTTTTCATTATATTCAATAATAAAGAAGTAGAATAACCTTCCAAAATTCATATTCTTAGGTGCTTTTACCTTAAACTTTGTTAAATGAGATTCTTCATCATCTTTATAAAAGAATAAATTTAATACAATCATATTTTTAAATTCATTGATACTTGCTATTTGATATTTCTTAGTTAAAGGATAATACCATTTATCATATATAGCAGTTGGTATTGATATAGAAGTATTATAAAGTATATATACTAATGTCGGGAAAATAAAAGCCAATACCGTTAAATAAAAATCAAATAGATAAGTAAAGTCATTGTTATATGCTATCAATAGAGACAATGCAATTAATAAAAAGAGGGAGGTTATGATTGCAAGAATAATTTCTATATGTATTTTTTTTGTTTTAAGTGAATTAAATAAAGTCTTATAGAGATATACATGAATACTACCCGTAATTATAAAAAAACCATGTAATGTTATGTATCTGAACATGATGGTTGTTTGCTTCAAATTATATACTATCAGGAAAAATATTGCGGTGACAATGGTATTTAATAATACATAATATAAATACTTTTTTCGAATTTCTTTAAACCCTTTTATTTTAGCAGAGAAAAAACCGATGACAATTAAACAAATTATCAGTATTATTAACATTGGGAACAATACTTCAGGTGAAAAAAGGTATTTAAGGTATCTTTTCATAGTATTTTTACGCTAATTTGGTTGAAATATTCATTCTCCCGGTATAGGGTTTATCATCTAAAATAAACACTTGTTTTGAAGGAGCAATGGTGAAATTTATTTCAAAGTCATTTTCAAACGGAATGGTAAAGTTTAAAAATAGGGATATTATTTTGTTAATTTTACCATTATCGAAATATTCAACGATATTATTTAATCTTTTTATATTATTAATGGTAAAAGTATACTTTTTTAAATAGGTAATATTTGATGCTTTTAATGCAAAATTGTCACCAAGTTGAAGCTCATTATCAACGGTTGAAGTATCATTTATAAATACAGGAGTTTCAGTTATCGTAATTTTTTCATTAAAAATATGTTCTAACATATAAGCAATAGCGTCAATATTGCCTGAAATTTTATGAATAAAAGGGATGAATTTAAAAACTTTAGCCATCATTTCATAAGGCAAGCTTTGATCAATATCCCATATTCTATTGAGCAATATTAAAAACTCACGATCTCCTAACGCACTTATTATATCAGTTTCTTGTTTCTCTGTATCTAATAAATAATTAAATAATTCATTCTCTAAGGGCTGAAAAAAATCTTTAGCAGCGGTCTCTTGTTTTTTTCTTTCTTTATAATGGTCAACCATTTCTTGGGTATAACCGGCATTATTTGAAGGGTGAAAAATAATTTCAGGAAAAATATCATAAAAACCTAATTTGGTTAAGTATGCATAATGGGTTTTTGACATTGCACCATTATTTGCCTTGATATCTTTGATATCTTTGCTATACCCTCTTTCAAAAAAATCTTGAAACTTATAATGAATATTATAATCTTTTATAAAATTTATAAAAAAAGCTTCAGCTTTGATATCAAAATCAAGGCTGTTTAGCTCTTCTTTTAAATCACTATCTATTAGTTTTTTTTGCATTTTTGATTATCTCAAAATTTTCATTTCGTTCATAACACATACCATTTTACTATAAGTTAACTATTTTTATCTAGTTTAAGTATAATAAACTAATCTATATTGTTTTGTTTTGCTTTAATTCTCCCCGAAGCTATATAGCGTTCTGCCCAATAAGGGCTACTTAAATCTGCAATCTGTACTCCACCAGTAACGTTAGAAGAAAAGAATTTATTGTTTTGAAGATATACACCTACATGAGAAATTGTTTTCTCTTTATCAATTCTAAAAAAAACTAGATCTCCTTCTTTTAAAAATCGCTTCTTTTTAAATCTATTTACATTTTTTGACCAAAACATTTGATTAGATGTCCTTGGTAATACAATTTTATAAATATCATTAAAAACTATTTTTGTCATAGCAGAGCAATCAATACCGTATTTATCCTCTCCTCCATATAAATATGGAACATTAAGCCATTTATAAATCAGCGCATATAACTCATCATTTACTATTTTTTTTGGAGCTACTTCCACAATAGAAGCTATTTTCTTACGTTCACTTTCAGACAACAGTGTCGTTCCTCTTATGACTTTATTATCAGTTTCATTTAGAGTATTATCAGGTAATGTGTTGTATGTTTTTTTAGAGCAACCTCCAATTATAAAAATAATAATAGTTAAATAACTAATAATTTTCAACATAAAATTTTACTTTTACTTATTAAAGAAACCTATTTATGGAAAATAAAAATATAAAAATTCATTACGATAACAAAGTTTATTTATCTTTTTTAATGATTTTTTTATTTGGAATAGGAATTTTAGTTGCTAAATATATGAAGCAAGAAAATTGTGATGAGATTGGTTTTGATATTATTGCACAAACATTTACTACCGGAGATTTGATAGAATTCAAGAGTATTGGTGATACTAATTATAAGTGGGAATGGGATTTTGGTGATAGATCTCAAAAAGAGTATGTCTCAAATACATTGCATAAATATGACTCCGTTGGTTTATATACGATAACTTTAAAAGTAAATAATAGTTGTGTGGTCAATAGACAATTATATATTAAAGAAAGAGTGTATGTAAAAAAATCAGACCTTGAGCGTGTACCTGTTATTGTTTTTCCTGACGAGATTAGAGCAGGAGACCTTATTACTTTTGAATGTACTTCAGATTATGCTAAGAAATGGGAATGGCGTTTTGGAGAAACAGATAAAGTAGATGATATTTCTGCAATCACTAAATATAAATTTGAGGAAGAAGGAACCTATAAAATATCATTGATAGTGAATGATGATATAAAAAATGCATTGATAAGAACAATAGATGTTTTACCTAAAAAAAATGAAAGACGACGACGACGTTCTACAATAGATCCTGTTGATAATGTTTTATTAAACCAAATTCCTGACAAACCTGACGTTGAAGCTTCGACTGAAGTTAAAAAAATAAAACTATCTCGAAAAGACGCAAAAAAGATGTTGCAAGATTATGCCATTGGTAAAATTGATTATACAGATATAAAACATAATTTTTGTTCTAATAATATTAGAGTTGTAAATCCATCAGGAAAAATAAGTTCATTAAAAGAATTATTGACCGCTATTAGAGGTAAACAAATTAACCTAATTGATATTAGTTTGTATAAAAATGAGAGTACTGGTTGTGTAAAGACAATAAATATAGATCTAAAAATTAAAGGAACATTTTTCTGGAAAAAGTATTGATATTTTTGAAGACTCACTATTTAATAAGGTCACGACTTTAGTTTATTGAGTCCTTTGACCTCAGCTCAGAATAGACTTAGCTGAAAGGCTCGATCAGGCAATAACTTTACCGTTTTATATGTGTCTCTTCTAGTGGAGTTATGTGATTAAATGGATATATGCCATTACTCTTTAGTTTCAGAAATGTCTTCATTCCATAGTTCAGGTTTTTCTTTAATAAAATTTGCCATTAATTTAATAGTTTCCTTATCATTTAATAGTTCAACTTCAATACCTTGTTCCTTTAAAAAAGGGATATTTCCTTCAAAATTTACATTTTCACCAATGATTACTTTCTTAATTTTGAATTGTACAATAGTACCGGAACACATCATACATGGACTTAACGTAGTGTATAAAATAGTATCTGAATAATCTTGTAATCTACCTGCATTTTGCAGACAATCCATTTCACCATGTAGAATAGGATTTAACTGTTGTACTCTTTGATTGTGACCTTTACCTATAATGTCATCACCTTTCACTAATACAGCTCCAATAGGTATACCACCTTCTGCATAACTCTTTTTTGCCTGCTCTAGTGCGAGATAGTAATGTAAATAGTTGGTCATGGTCAAAATCAAAGATACAGAAATTTAGTGACGTTTTTTGAAGGCACTAATTAATCAATCTGTTCAAAAGTTTTTATGACTATCGGATTACTTGCATAAGTGCTAGACATTTCGTATCTTACTGACTATAAATTAGTTAAACATGAAGATTCGAGATTTTTTCAAGAGATTCCCCGATGAGACGAGTTGCAAGACTCATTTTAAATCAGAAAGAGACAAACAAGGGGTTGTTTGTAAACGATGCCAACATCAAGAACATTATTGGCTATCAAC
>JAKISU010000107.1 GCA_021648445.1 Flavobacteriaceae bacterium | reverse complement strand
AAAGATACTAAATAGTATTCAAAACACCAAACTAATAACATATAAATAACTGATTATTAATCAATTAATACGATAATTTAGGTGATGGAATTTTTGACTCCCGAAAAGCTAAATGGTTTGAGTATAATTTGAGTTCCGATTTTCTTTTGAATTTAGATTGGAATATAATGACATAGTAAGACTTTTGCCTAAGAACCTTTTTTCAGATATCGTTTCTATTCTTGAAGTTATATTAGTTTTGATTACCTTTATTTATTTTAATACTGTTTTGTCGTACTATTGTTGTTTAGTTAGTTTCCGGCAATTTTAGAATCATTCCTTTCCCTAGTATCAAACCATCAACATGCCCAGCTATTTTGTCGTCAACCGTTTTTACGTGTATGTGCATATTAGTGGTGTGGTGTGTGAAAATTGTGTGATGTGAATTCGAATAAAAACCTAACATTTCAACCTGTCTATTAGCTAGTGTTTCATGGAGTCCTGAATTTATGTGTTTTTTATGAGAATGTTCTGTATCTCCATTTTTCCAGTTGATTACATGCCAATTGAATGATTTAGGTGTACCTTCAATTAAGAAAGGAAATGGTTCGTCAATGTTTAATTGATTTTTTTTAGCACTTTGTTCAATGTAACTTTCTAATTGTTCATATGACACAACATCATCAGGAATATTAATCGCCTTCCATTTACTAACCGATGCATACACAAGAAGCGTTGCCTTTTTATTAAATGAACTATCAAAGATTAGAGTGCTGTCAACAACCATAGTGTTAAATGGTTTACTATCAAATATTTGAATTTCACCTTTAAGATTTTCAGTTGCACCTAGTGCATAAAAATGTTCCGTATTTTCAAAGTCCTTTAAATCAGCTTTTGCAGAAATATCTCCTTTTTGCATCATGTTTTTTAATGCTCCCTTATATTCTACTTTGAATTTGTTAGCCTCTGTCTTACCCATTTTACAGGATGCAGTTGAAACTACTATTTGTAGAATTATTACATATTTAATGATCTTCATTTTAATGTTATTGTTATACTTCTTTCAATTATTTTTATCACTTTTTAAATTGAAATCAACTTCACACAATCCTCTAAAATCATCACCTTCTTTTGTTTATATAAACTACCCAAACCACGTTTAAATGCTTTTTTACTCAAACCTAATTGTTCTTTGATGTCTTCAGGAGAACTTTTATCGGTTAAATAGATACAGCCATCATTTTCCTTTAATTTATTGAGTATGGTTTCAGTGGTTGGATCAATACTTTTTTTATAACCTAAAGGTTCTAACAATAAATCAATTTTACCATCTTCTCGTACTTGTTTTACATAACCTTGAATGCGGTCACCATTCTTTATATCTTTATGAATATTTGAATTAAAGATCAATCCTTTATATAAATTATTTACAATAGCATTAAAACCTAGATCCGTTTTGCTATAAAGTAACATATCTACTTTATCACCTTCTTTTACATCAATTTCATCAAAAAACACAAACTCATTTTCTTTACAGGAGCCTATTAATCTATTGGTATCTTCATCTAATAACATAAAAACAAGATACCATTCTCCTACTTGCATTTTCACTGTTTGTTCTGCATAAGGTATCATCAGATCTTTAGAAATACCCCAATCCATAAAAACACCAGTCTTGTTTATATCTTTTACTTGTAAATAAGCAAATTGTTCTAATTCAATAGTAGGTTTTTGAGTGGTAGCCATCAAACGGTCATCACTATCTTTATAGACAAATACTTTGACAGGATCATCTATTTTAAGTTTATCAGTTGTTGCATCGTTAGGGAGTAATATATTTTTACTGTCCTCATCTTCTAATAGATAGCCTGAGTCAGTTAACTTGGTTACTTTGAGCAGATTTGTTTTTCCTAATTGCATATTATTAAAGTGGCGGTAATTAACCGATATTAAAATATTTTTTAACTTGTTAAAAATAAAAGTCTTACGGTCTTATGTCTGTCGGGTTAATAACTATTCAATAAATACAATTTCATCAGACAACTGTATGGCTTCACAAAGACGACCATCAACATTTTCATCTCCATACACTTTGGTAGTAAATGTAAAATATTCATCAACTTCTGTTTTTACATAAACTTGAAGAAAATGATAGGTGTGATTTCCGCTTTTTCCTTTGGATAAGTTAAAATAAGAAGGTTTTTCTTTAAACTTTATAAACTTTGTTTTTACCGGACTTAGTTTTTCCTTTTTAGCTAAGGTATCTTTTACACTTTGATCAAATGCTTCATTTAAATTTAACTCTCCTTGATGCCAAGAAATATCTAGAATATAAGTGTCTGTCAAGCTTTTTGTTGTGTCAGCACTATAAATTTCTGATTGAAATTCGTCATAGTATAATTGTGTTTTCCAATTACTGGGAAATTTTATTTTAAACTTTTTCATAACATCTCTAATTTCTTTTGTGTCAGAAAAAGAGGTTGAAGATTTACAATTAAATTCTGACTTTAAGTCGTTTTTTTGACAGCTAATAAAGCTGATGGCAAGTAATAATAATAATATTTTTTTCATTTATTGGTTTCTGTTTACATTATTGTTTATGTCTCGCATCTCGACTGCGCTCGACCAGACATTTAGCTATATCTCCTTTTTCTTTTGTCTTACAAGTCTATTTTCTTTATTCTTTTCTCTCTATTCTAACTTTAATATCATTTTCCCAATCTTATTATTACCGGCTAACCAAGCAATATTTTTGTTTACAAATCGGATGGTATAATACTTTTCATCACTTACTTTTTTCCATGTATATCCACCGTCATTTGAAAAAGAGATTCCGGTTGAACCCACAGCAAAGATTTCTTTTCCGTTAGTATCAGGTACATATTGTACACAACTTTTATAACCCGGACCTTCACCATCTGCAATTAATTTCCATGTTTTACCACCGTCATTTGTAATGGCTTTATTGGCTATATTATCCTCTTTCTTGCTCCAATCTCCTCCAAATATAATTCCATTCTTTGAATCATAAAAATCAACACTAAAAATTCCTGTCATTTGTCCACCTTGTACAATAGGTGTATCATATACTTTCCAGATTTTTCCCATATCAGGTGTATGAAATACTCTTGCTCGTTTTCCACCGGTAACCAGCCATGCATTTGTTCCTGAAATGGCAATATTACCATTGCTTGCTGCAAATGCTGCTTCGCCTTCTTCAGTTTTTGGAAGTTTTGAGCATGGAATTTTGTTCCAAGTATTCCCTCCATCATTTGTTAAAATAATTGACAAACAACCCTCAGTAGGATCTCCCATTGCAATACCATTCTGCTCATCAAAAAATGCCATCGCATCATAAAATACTTTCTTATGTTCTTCTTTATATACTAGCTTTAGATTTTCATTGTTGTATTGATACAAAAGAGCAGGACTTTCTACACTCAATACATAGATATTATTACCATTTGAAGCAATAGACCTAAAATGTGGAACGATAGTATCATAAATTATCTTTTTAAATTTTAATTCTTTATTTGATAGATTCGCCAAACCTATATATCCGTTTGAACTTGCAAAATACATACTTGAATCTTTTAATACTTGAATGGCACGAATACTTGAACTGTCAATTTTGATTTCTTGTATAGTTATGCTATCAAAATCTCTTATTTGTGAAAAAACTGCCAAAGAGCAAAAAAATAAGAGAGTGAAGAGTTTTATTTTCATTCGAATTGTATTAGATTTATCAAAAGTAATTTTTTTTAAGAAAAGAGAAGTTAAATCTTTAAATTTTATAATAATTAATGAAGGCATTAGTTATATCTGGTGGTGGAAGTAAAGGTGCATTTGCAGGTGGCGTTGCACAATACCTGATTGATGAAAAAAAAAATGAGTATGACCTATTCATTGGCACTTCAACAGGTAGTTTATTGATTACACATCTGGCTTTAGGCAAGTTAGAAGAACTAAAAACATTGTATACATCTGTAAATCAACGTAGAATTTTTAGTAATAATCCTTTTGTTGTAAAAACGGTACACGGAGAAAAAGTGGTAAGTATAAATCACTTAAATACATTTTGGAATTTTATCAACGGTAGAAGAACGTTTGGTGAAAGCAAAAATTTACGAAAATTTATTAAAAAGCATATTACAGAAAATTATTATAATAGTATAAAAGAGTCTAATAAAGATGTTATAGTAACTGTCTCAAATTTGACTACTGATCAAGTAGAGTATAAATCAATTAAAGACAATAGCTATCTAGATTTTTGTGATTGGATATGGGGATCATGCAATTATGTGCCATTTATGAGTTTGTTACGTAAGAATGGTTATGAATATGCTGATGGTGGATTTGGATGCCTCGTGCCAATACGTGAAGCAATATTAAGAGGCGCAACCGAAGTTGACGCTATTATTTTAGAAACCGAAGTAACTCAATTTAACAGAATGCCTTCTAAAAACCCGTTTTCACTATTGACAACTGTTTTTGAATTTATGTTAAATCATGTTGAAAGACATAATGTTACTATTGGGAAATTACAAGCCAAACATAGTAATGTGAAATTAAATTTATACTATACACCAACAATGCTAACTACAAATTCATTAATATTCAATAAAAAACTAATGGCAAAATGGTGGCAGTACGGCTATAGACATGCAAAAAGTGAGCATTTGGAAATGAATAAGTTAAAAGATTAAAGCCCATCCCTAACTAGGTAACTTCGAATAAAGAAATTTCTTAAAACGAACTATCTCCGAGGTCGTCCGCCCGTGCCGGTCGGACGGGCAAGCCGTAGGAGTATTTCGCTCGTTTTATTATCAAGTTAAAGGTTAAAACCCTGCAATTTCATTGCAGTTACTTTAGTTTCTATAAACTTTATCTTCATTGTATTTTCCATACAAAGACATTGAAAAGAGTTCTTACAGACGTTAAAAAGAAGAATTTCATTCTTCAATTAAAACTATGGATTCCCAATCCATAGTGGTTTATTTTGACCTAAAGGGACAAAAACCGTCCCGAGAATTCGGGATATTTATTACACCTCACCCAAAACTTTCTCTGAAAGTTTTGACCTCTCTCCGCCTGAGGCGGAAGGTCAAATCGGAAACCCCAAGGTAGAGCTTAAAGCAGTGCTTTAATCTAGTTAATCCGAAGGGAAAGGAATTAGTGGCTAAAGGAAAAAGTACACCGGATTTTGATATAAAAACAAATTTTTACATAAAAAATTAAATATTATTAGGATAATTAAAAAATTATTTGAAATATTTGTAGAACAAAAGAAGTAACAATGAATTTTATTCAAATCCATCATCACCATTTTCATATTTGCACTCAAGCGAACTGAAAATATATTGAATAAAAACAAAATATATTTAAACCCGTTTGAGTAGATCAAACGGTTTTTTTGTTTCATAAAGTTGCTGGAAGATTTACTCAAACATAATAAAAGATACCCGCTTTCTCGGGCATACAATGAGTAAATTAAAAATAGCCATTCAAAAATCAGGTAGACTGAACGAAGATTCTTTAAAAATTCTTAAAGATTGTGGTATTTCTATAGATAATGGTAAAGATCAATTAAAAGCAGCTGCAAGGAATTTTCCTTTAGAGATATTATATCTCCGAAATGGAGATATACCTCAATATTTAAAAGATGGTGTTGTTGATATTGCAATTATCGGCGAAAATGTATTATTTGAAAAAGGACAAGATCTTGAAATAATTGAAAAATTAGGATTCTCTAAATGTCGAGTATCAATAGCAGTACCTAAAAATGACACATACAATTCGTTAAATGATTTACAAAGGAAACGTATAGCGACTTCATACCCTAACACTATCACAAAGTATTTAAAAGAAAAAGGAATCAAAACGGAATTACATGTCATAAATGGTTCTGTTGAGATAGCTCCAAATATTGGCTTGGCTGATGCTATTTGTGATATTGTTTCCAGTGGAAGTACTTTATTTAAAAACAATTTAAAAGAAGTAGAAGTACTATTTAAGAGCGAAGCTGTATTGGCTATTTCACCAAATTTATCGAGTACTAAAAGAGAATTACTTAACAAATTACAATTTAGAATAAAGTCTGTATTAAGAGCAAGAGATTCTAAATATGTATTGTTTAATGCTCCAAACGCCAATATTGAGAAATTTACCAAATTATTGCCAGGAATGCGTAGCCCGACAATATTGCCCTTAGCGGAAGAAGGATGGAGTTCCATTCATACAGTTCTCCGAAAAGATAAATTTTGGGAAATAATAGATGAATTAAAAAATTTAGGAGCAGAAGGAATATTGGTTTATCCGATAGAAAAAATGGTACTATAGTCCCTCCTAACCTCCCAAAGGGGAGGAATTAAAACATTAACGAAAATGAACAAAATATACAATCCAGCTAAAGAATCATGGTCAGCATTGCTAGAAAGACCAACCGTAACTGTTGAAGATATTGAAATAACAGTAAACGAAATTTTTAAAGAAGTCAAAATAAAAGGAGATTTAGCTATAGAAAAATACACCAATCTTTTTGATGGAGTTCAATTGAATTCGTTAACTGTTTCTGATGCAGAAATAGAAGCATCTAAAAAGTTAGTTTCAGAAGATTTAAAGGAAGCTATAAAAATGGCTAAGGCTAATATTAAGAAGTTTCACAAAGCTCAGGAAACTGGGAAGGTTGAAATAGAAACAATAAAAGGCGTAAAATGTTGGCAAGAAAAAAGACCTATTCAAAAGGTTGGCATTTATATTCCGGGTGGTACGGCACCGTTATTTTCTACGGTGTTAATGTTGGCTATTCCTGCACAATTAGCTGGTTGTTCTAAAATCGTATTGTGTTCTCCACCAAATAAGGAAGGTGAAATACATCCTGCTATTTTATATACAGCGCAACTTTGTGGTATCACTACAATTTTTAAAGTAGGTGGCATTCAAGCCATTGCAGGAATGACTTTTGGTACAGAAACCATCCCGAAAGTGTATAAAATTTTTGGTCCGGGTAATCAGTTTGTAACTGTTGCAAAACAATTAGCTACTAAGTTTGGAGTTGCCATTGATATGCCTGCAGGTCCTTCTGAATTGTTAGTTGTTGCTGATACTACTGCAAATGCTGCTTTTGTAGCATCCGATCTATTGAGTCAGGCAGAACACGGTACAGATAGTCAAGTGATTTTGGTTTCTATATCAAAAGAGTTGATAGATAATGTTTCTAAAGAAATACAAAAACAACTCAATGAGTTACCACGGAAAGCAATTGCAGAGAAAGCGATAGAAAACTCAAAATTGATCTATGTAAAAAATAAAGTTATTGCATTAGAATTAATAAATGAATATGGACCTGAACATTTTATTATCTGTACAGATGATGAAGAGTTTTTTGTAAATGGAATTCAAAATGCAGGTTCTATTTTTATTGGGAATTATACACCGGAAAGTGCAGGCGATTATGCTTCAGGAACCAATCATACGTTACCAACAAACGGGTATGCAAAACAGTATAGTGGTGTAAATTTAGATAGTTTTATAAAAAGTATGACCTTTCAAAAAATAGACAAAGAAGGGATCCTAAACATAGGTAAAACCATAGAAATTATGGCTGAAGCAGAAGGTTTGCAGGCACATAAAAATGCTGTTACCTTAAGATTAAATAGTTTAAAATGATCGTGTCATTCAGAGCGAATCCCGATCCCGATAGCTATCGGGACGGGAGAAGCGAAGAATCTCGTTACTCATTAATTTAGAGATTCTTCGTCGCTTTTTATTGCTCCTCTGAATGACAGCAGGATGTTTTCAAAGCATAGTAAAGAATATAAAGTAAATGAAAAAAGATAAATTCAATATAAACACTCTCATTCGCGATAATATCAAACGAATGAAACCTTATGCATCAGCACGTTCAGAGTTTAAGAGTATGGACGCCAATATGATTTACTTAGACGCCAATGAAAATCCTTTTGAAAATGGCTTGAATCGTTATCCTGATCCACAACAAATCAGTTTAAAGAGTGTTTTGGCAGAACAAAAAGGAGTTCAAATAGAAAATATACTGTTAGGTAATGGTAGTGATGAAATATTAGATTTGATCTTTAGAGTGTTTTGTGAACCGGCAAAAGATAATGTAATCACATTACCACCAACCTTTGGTATTTATGATGTTTTGGCAAACACTAATAATATTGAAAATAGAAAGATTCTCTTAAATGATGATTTTCAGCCTAGAATTGATGCAATCTTAGCTGAAGCGGATACAAACTCAAAGTTATTGTTTATTTGCTCTCCAAATAATCCCACAGGAAACACGATTGATAATAAAAGTATTACAAAATTACTCAATTCATTTAATGGTTTGATTATTATAGATGAAGCATATATTGATTTTTCACAACAAGAAAGTTGGATTTCTAAACTGAATGATTATCCAAATCTAATTATAACACAGACGCTTTCAAAAGCGTATGGATTGGCAGGAATTCGACTGGGTATTTGTTATGCTTCCAAAGAAATAATCGTAGTATTGAATAAGATTAAATTACCATATAACATCAATGAATTAACACAGAAAAGAGCATTAGATAAAGTATTAAAAACTAAAGAAATAAAAAATGAAATTGCTTCTATTTTAAATGAAAAGAGAATCTTACTTAAAGAATTACTTAAAGTGAGTTTTATTCAAAAAATATATCCAACAGATGCTAATTTTATATTGATAAAAGTTGATAATGCTAATAAGCGGTATCAACAATTAATTGAAAAAGGAATTGTATTAAGAAATAGAACAACACAATCCTTATTGGAGAACTGTTTACGTATTACTATAGGTACAAAAGATGAGAATGAGAAATTAATAAAAACCTTTTTATTAATTTCAAAATGCTGAACTTGTTTCAGCAACTTTTAATATGAAGCAGTATTATATTTACATATTGTCAAATAAAAACAGAACAGTTCTTTATATAGAATATTTGAAAAGAAGAATTGATCAACATGAAAAAGGGTTCGGATCATCTTTCACTAAAGAATATAATGCAATTGAGTTAGTTTATTTTGAACGTTTTAAAGAAAAGAAAATAGCCAAGTTGAGGGAGAGACAATTAAAGAATTGGCATAAAGAATGGAAATGGAATTTAATCAAAGCGTCAAACCCTAAACTAGAAACATTGAAACTAATTATTACAAGACTCTGAAACAAGTTCAGGGTAAATTTAAAAATCATGAAAAAAGTCCTTTTTATTGACAGAGACGGAACAATCATCAAAGAAACCGCTGATGAACAAATTGACTCCTTTGAAAAGTTAGTCTTTTACCCAAAAGTATTTCAATGGTTAGCTAAAATTGCCCAAGAATTAGATTATGAAATTGTTATGATCACCAATCAAGACGGATTGGGGACTAAAGCTTTTCCTGAAGATACTTTTTGGACAATACACAATTTTATTATTCAAACTTTTGAGAGGGAAGATATTGTGTTTAAAGAACAATTTATAGATAGAACTTTTACTAAGGATAATGCGCCAACTCGTAAACCAAATACAGGCTTACTTACTAAATATTTTACTGAGGAATATGATTTAGAAAATTCAATAGTAATTGGTGATCGGTTAACCGATATGGAATTAGCTAAAAACCTTGGTGCAAAAGGGATATTTATCAATGACAACACCAATTTAGGTACTGATGAAATTACTGTAAAACGAAATGACCTTAATGAATATATTGCGTTAGAAACAAGCGATTGGCAACGTATTTATGAGTTTTTAAAGCTAGAATGTAGAGTATCTGAAGTCAGTAGAAAAACAAATGAAACAGATATAAATATTGAGTTAAATCTTGACGGAACCGGGAAAAGTAATATTGATACCGGAATTGCTTTTTTTGATCATATGTTAGATCAAATTGCACGTCATGGTCAAATGGATTTAGATATTACTGTGAAAGGTGACTTAGAAGTAGATGAACACCATACTATTGAGGATACAGCAATTGCACTTGGAGAGGTTTTTTCAAAAGCTTTAGCTGATAAATTAGGTATTGAACGCTACGGATTTTGTTTACCTATGGATGATTGCTTAGCACAGGTTGTTATTGACTTTGGAGGAAGAAATTGGTTGGTTTGGGAAGCAGAATTTAAACGTGAAATGATAGGGAAAATGCCTACAGAAATGTTTTATCACTTTTTTAAATCGTTTACAGATGGCGCAAAATGTAACTTAAATATAAAAGCAGAGGGTACTAATGAACACCATAAAATTGAAGCCATATTTAAAGCTTTTGCAAAAGCAATTAAAGTTGCTGTAAAACGTGATGTAGATAAAATGATCTTGCCATCAACAAAAGGAATGCTTTAACAAATTACGAATAAAGAATGTTGATTTATGATTTTTGTAATCGTAAATCTAAAATCATAAATCTAAAATAAAAGTGAGGATAGTTATCATCAATTACGGAGCAGGAAATATCAAAAGTATTCAGTTTGCTATACAGCGATTGGGTTATGAGGCAATTTTAAGTCATGATGTAAAAGAAATATTAGCTGCAGATAAAATTATTTTTCCGGGAGTAGGTGAAGCGGGCAGTGCTATGAAAAAATTAAAAGAAAGCGGATTAGACAAACTGATACCAACATTGACACAACCTGTCTTGGGTATATGCTTAGGAATGCAATTAATGTGTAATTATAGCAAAGAAGGAAATACAAAAGGACTTGGTATTTTTGATATTGATGTGATAAAATTTGATACTATACTAAAAGTTCCTCAAATAGGGTGGAATCAGATTACTAATTTAAAATCTGATTTATTTAAGAACATAAATGAAGCAGTATATATGTATGCCGTGCATAGCTATTATGTACCTCTTTGTAATGAAACAATTGCAGAGACTAATTACGGAATCAACTATTCATCCGCCTTACAGAAAGATAATTTTTACGGAGTACAATTTCACCCGGAAAAAAGCAGCAATGCAGGAGAACAAATATTAAAGAGTTTTTTGAAATTATAGTATTATGCTGAACTTGTTTCAGCATCTGTTAAATAAATTTATAAGGCTATATTCTAAAATACAACTGATTCAGTATAATATTAATTTTCAGCCTGTTATGTATGTTTATGGCTCTAGTCTAAAGTAGCGTTTATTTTTGTATATTTACATTAACCTAGATGCCATTATGGATAAAACAGCAATAGAAACGTATTTTAGAGATTTGCCAGAATTAGATCAGAATAGTTTATTAT
>JAKISU010000106.1 GCA_021648445.1 Flavobacteriaceae bacterium | reverse complement strand
AATTTACAGAATCCTAAGAAGAGGTGAGATTTGAAGTGTAAAATTTAAAGGAATATCTAGATATTTTAATAATTTTACCCAAAAAGATTGCCTTTTCTTTGGATTTCCAAAGGATTTGATGAATTTTCCCCAATTCTTGCCATATTTTTTCAAACTAACCCGTTAGTCTTTCAAAAAGATACCTACGAATTGAATAAAAATTCATTCAAACTGTAAACAAATATTAGGTCGAACTCAGGTTCATAGTATTGCTTCCAAAAATTACTTCTTTGGTTTCTGTTGCACCATTACTTCCCATCACTATCATGTCAATGTTTTTTAATTTAATAGTTTGATTTACAGCACTCAAAAAAGAATCATAATCACAAATTACATTAAAGGAATAATTTTCATTAATATAGTCTTCATCAAACTTTTTAATCATACTTTCTAAAACATCTTTTGGATTTTTTATAATAGAATCATAGACTGAAGTGATTGCTGTAGATGTTATCAAATCTCCAGTAGTATAGTTAGAAATTTTATGAACATTCAGTAAAAAAAAAATCATAAGTACCTCCTTTAAAAAACTCCATTGCATACTCTAAAGCGTTTTGTGCATTGTCAGAAAAATCAGTTAAAAGAAGAATATTTTTCATTTTAAATAGACATATTACCAAAATTACTTAATCCATATAAAAATCAATATGATAAATATCATAAAATCTAAACAACAACTAAATTAGATTTGTCTGAATTTTTATCATTATTATGAGGAAAACCTCTTTATTACAAAAATATAATGTTCCCGGTCCTCGTTATACAAGCTACCCTACTGTACCCTATTGGGATGAAAAAGGAATTAGCACAAAAGATTGGATACAAACCTTTCAACGTTCATTTAATGAAAGTAATATTGAAAAAGGTATAAGTATTTATATCCACCTACCCTTTTGTGAGAGTTTATGCACTTTTTGTGCCTGTCATAAATATATTACCAAACGGCATGAATTAGAATTGCCCTATATAAAAACTGTTTTAAAAGAATGGAAGTTATACTTAGATTTACTACCTGAAAAACCTGTTTTAAGAGAGCTACATTTAGGGGGTGGAACACCAACATTTTTTGAATCTGAGAATTTACACTCTTTAATAAAAGGTCTTTTAGATTCTGTAGTGCTACATAAAGAGTATGAATTTAGCTTTGAAGGACATCCGAATAATACTACCGAAGAACATTTACAAACTTTATATAATTTAGGATTTACCAGAGTTAGTTTTGGGGTTCAAGATTATACTGAAAAAGTTCAAAAAGCAATCAATAGAATACAATCATTTGAAAACGTAAAAAACGTAACTGAATGGGCTAGAGATATCGGCTATACATCTATCAGTCATGATTTAATTTTCGGATTGCCTTTTCAAACGGTTAACAATATCATTGATACGGTAAAAAAAACTATAGAACTGAAACCAGATAGAATTTCTTTTTATAGCTATGCGCATGTACCATGGGTCAAAGGCGTAGGGCAAAGAGGTTTCGTTGATGATGATATTCCAAAAAATAATCAAAAGAGAAAGTTGTATGAAATGGGTAAATATATGCTATTAAATTTTGGATATATTGAAACCGGAATGGATCATTTTTCTCTACCAACTGATTCTTTATTTAAAACCTTTGAAAGTGCTAGTTTACATAGAAACTTTATGGGATATACTACCAATGATACACAATTAATGATAGGTTTAGGTATGTCAGCCATCAGTGATTCATGGTATAGCTTTGCACAAAATGAAAAATCATTAACAGCATATCAAGAACAAGTAAACAAGAAGCAATTACCAATTATAAAAGGGCATCTATTATCTGATGAAGATCTAATTATTAGACGACATATATTAAACATAATGTGTCATTTTGAAACTTCATGGTTAGATAGCGACCTAAAGTTTAAAGATCTAACTCAGGTAATAGTTCGGTTAAAAGAATTAGAAGATGACGGATTAGTGCTCATTACAAAAAACGGATTAATCGTCCCAAAAATTGCCAGAGCATTTGTTAGAAATATTTGTATGGCTTTTGATTTAAGGTTGGTAAAGAACAAACCGAATACGCAACTGTTTTCAATGACTGTATAATTTTTATAATGAAATGTATGTGTTACCATCTTTAATCTCTTGAGTTAAATCATCAATAGTTTTAAAGGTCAATTCTTCTATTAACTTTTTTCTTATCGGAGATATTGCATGATGTATCGGACAAGGATATACATTACTACATATTGGTAATCCAAGTAAGCATTCTTGAAATTTATCCAATCCATCAATACAATCAACTATAGATATTAAGCTATTTAATCTATTCTTTTCTGTTAAATAAAACCCACCATTCCTTCCTTTAGTAGAAGATATTAATCTGTTTTTTGCAAGTACCTGTAAAATTTTTGCTAAAAATGGAGCCGGGATATTAATAATATCAGCAATTTCTTTCGGACTACACTTTCTTTCTTCATTAGAATATAACGATAAATACAATACCGCTCTAATTGCGTATGCACTTGACTTAGATAACATGCTTATTTACTGTGAGTTAAAAAAAACAAATATAAAAGATATATTTATCTTTTTATATGATAAATATCATATTATAAAAATGACACACTGTCTACATTTGTAACACTAATTCTTGCTTTACAGTGAATTTATCTAATATTTAGATTATACACTGTAGATAGTAAACATTTTTTGATTATTTTAGTTAAAGGCTGTATTGTGATTCTTTATTTCAATATAGCCTTTTTGAAATCATAATTATAAAAAGATGAAATTATCTTTTTACATGATAATTATCATGTTACAAATGTTACAGTCTAATTAAATTTGCATAATAAAACTTAAATAATTAATAACCTTAAAACTTATTATAATGAAATCAAAACAATTAGTTATCATAATGATATCAATGTTCTTGTTTATAGCTTGTAAAAAAGAACCCCTAGCAAATGATCAAACCAGTGTAACTGCAACATCAACAGTAGAAAAAGAACATCAAGGACAAGCTAGTGTTGCTGCTAGTGAAGGAGAAGATTTAAATGTTTTACAAGTAGCAATGTCTTTACCCGATTTTAAAACATTAGTAGTTGCTGTTGAAGCTGCTGGTGTTCAAGATGCATTAGTAAATGCCGGACCATTAACAGTTTTTGCTCCTGTAAATACTGCTTTTGATAAGCTACCAGAAGGTACAGTTGAAACCTTATTAAAGCCAGAGAACAAAGAAAAATTAGCTTTTATATTGGTCAATCATGTTGCCCCTTCTAACTATCCAATCAAACAATTAAAAAAAGAAGCAAAAAAAGGACGTAAATTATATATGGCGTCAGGTAAATATTTAGAAGTTGAAAATAAAGATGGAAAAATATTTGTTGGCGGAACAGAAATACTAAAATCTGTAAAAGTAAGTAACGGATGGATTCATGTTGTTGGTGATGTCTTAGTTCCTTCTGAAGGTAAATAAATACAATTATTAACTAAAATAATATCAAAATGAAATTCAAATTTTTAACACTAGTCACGGTAATTGCATTATTTCTTTCGAGTTGTGGAGGCAGTAAAGAAAAAGACAATCCTTCTGAATCTGAAGCTCCTGCAACAGAAGAAATAAAAAAAGAACCTGTTAAAGAAATTGCAACTTCTGAAAAAATTGATTTAATGGCTCCTACTCTAGATAATAAAGGAATTGGACCAATAAAGAGCGTAACATTAGATGCTATTGATGAAATTATGGTTGCAAAAGGTAAAGAAGTTTATAAAGCCAATTGTACGGCTTGCCATAAACTCAAAAAAAGATATATAGGACCAGCTTTAGCTAATATTACTAAAAGACGGTCACCAGAATGGATTATGAATATGATATTAAACGCTGATGAAATGTTAAAAAAAGACCCCGTTGCAAAAGCATTAATTGCTGAGTATAATGCACCTATGGCTCAACAACAAATTTCAGAAGAAGAAGCAAGAGCAATTTTAGAATACCTAAGAACAAAAATTAATTAACTCCTGAACTTGTCTGCCGACAGGCAGCTCGTTTCATAAACTTTATTTAAAACAACAATTAAATCTTATTAATATGAAGACAATTTTTAAATCAATTTTTCTATTTTTAATCACAACTACTTTTATAGTTAGCTGTGCACCTTCAGAGAAAAAAGGAAATAGTAATAAAGGAGCCATTGCCGGAAATGCTGCTGAAAAAGTATATGTAGCTCCCGGTGAGCATGATTCACATTATGCATTTATTTCAGGTGGATTTAGCGGGCAATTATCCGTTTACGGCTTACCGTCTGGTCGTTTATTTAGAGTAATACCTGTATTCTCTCAAGATCCTGAAAAAGGTTATGGTTATAGTGAAGAAACCAAGCCAATGCTAATGACCTCTCATGGTTTTATTCCTTGGGGAGATTCTCACCATCCAGACATTTCACAAACTAACGGTTCTGTTGATGGTCGTTGGGTTTTTATCAATGAAAATAATACACCTCGTATTGCACGTATTAGTTTAGAAACTTTTGAAACCGAAGAAATAATTGAAATTCCTAATTCAGCAGGAAATCACTCCTCTTCTTATGTTACCGAAAACTCTGAATATGTAGTTGCAGGTACTCGTTTTGCAATACCATATCCTCAAAAAGATATGCCAATTAGCGAAATGAAAGGAAACTTTAAAGGCGCCTTATCGTTCTTGAAAATTGACCAAGAAACAGGTCATATGAATATAGATTTTCAAATTATGATGCCAGGGTTTAACTATGATAAAGCGCATCCTGGAAGAAATAAATCTAGCGATTGGTTTTTCTTTACAACTTATAATACAGAGGAATCACATACATTAATGGAGGTAAATGCTTCTCAAAATGACAAAGATTATATTGCAGCAATCAACTGGAAAAAAATAGCCGAATATGTTGCCAATGGTGGCGGTAAAAAAGTTCCAGCAAATTATGCACATAATATTTGGGACGATGATAAACACATGGCTACAACAACCATGAAAAAAGAAGTTTTAATTGTTGAGCCTAAAGAAGTCCCGGGAGCAATTTATTTTTTACCAACAGCAAAATCACCTCATGGCTGTGATGTAGATCCAACAGGAGAATATATTATTGGTAGTGGTAAATTAGCAGCATCTATGACTATACATTCATTTTCAAAAATGATTAAAGCCATTGAAGATAAAGCATTTGATGGTGATGCTTATGGCATACCAATTATTAAATATGAAGCTGTAAATTATGGTGCTGTAGCACCTGGTGCTGGTCTAGGCCCATTACATACTGAATTTGATTCAAGAGGTAACGCCTATACTACATTCTTTATCTCATCGGAAGTTGTAAAATGGAATATTAAAGACCTTAAAGTTGTGGATAGACATCCTGTTTATTACTCTGTTGGTCACTTAATGATTCCCGGAGGTAATTCTAGAACTCCAGATGATAAATACTTGGTTGCAATGAACAAAATTACAAAAGATCGTTATTTACCAACAGGTCCGGAAGTTTGTCAATCTGCTCAATTATTTGATATTTCCGGAGATAAAATGGAGTTATTATTAGATTTCCCAACTATTGGAGAACCACATTATGCTGCAGGAATTGCTGCTGAAAAAATTGCTTCAAAATCTAAAAAAATATTTAGGTTGGCAGATAACACACATCCTTATGCCGTTAAAAGCGAAGCAGAAACAAGAGTAGTTCGTGAAGGAAAAAACGTACATATTTATATGTCTATGATTCGTTCTCACTTCTCACCAGATAATATTGAAGGTGTTAAGGTTGGAGATAAAGTATATTTTCATGTTACAAACTTAGAACAAGATTATGATGTGCCTCATGGTATTGCTATGATTGGAGCAAACACATCAGAGCTATTAGTTATGCCAGGAAGAACCACAACATTTACTTGGGAGCCTAAACAAGTTGGGGTTTGGCCTTTCTATTGTACTGATTTCTGTTCAGCACTACATCAAGAAATGCAAGGTTATGTTAGAGTTTCTGCAAAAGGATCTAATGTGCCTATTTCTTATACACTAGATGGTGATATACCTGGGAAAGAAGATGATTTATAAAATTTTTAGTTAAATAGGTAATTAAAACGAGTAATTCAGATAAAAATGGTTACTCGTTTTTTATACTTAAAACAAAGAGTCAAAAGTGTTTTTATGTAAGTTTTGTTACCAAAATTTCGATTAATAAACCGTAAATTTATACTGATAATTAATAATATCAAACACATGAAAAAGTCTAAAATCTTAATGATCATTGGGTCATTTTTATTACTTGGTTTATTTGTTTTCCCATTATGGAATATTACCTTAGAAGCACCACAATACCCTATTCCTTTAGGAATGAATATTCATATCAATAAATTTACAGATATGAACGAATTTGATATAAAAAACATTAATTTAATGAATCATTATGTGGGTATGCAGTATATACCTGAAACAATCCCGGAATTTAAAATATTTCCCGTAGTCATTGGTATAATGTCTATACTAGGGATGCTCATAGGATTTATAGGGAAACATAAATGGTTTTTAGGATGGTTTATTTTAATGTCTGTACTTGGCATTGCCGGTATGTATGATTTTTATTTATGGGAATATGATTATGGACATAATTTAGACCCCAAAGCCATTATGAAATTTACAAATCCAGACGGTTCAATCATGGGCTTTCAACCTCCTTTATTAGGGTCTAAAGATATTTTGAATTTTACGGCTCACTCCTACCCTATGACTGGCGCATGGTTTATGTTTACCGGTATGCTGATGACGTTTATTGCATTTCTTGTAGGTAAAAAAGAAGCAAAACAACGTATTAATGATGAGGAGAGAACTTAAAATTACCCTATCACTTTAAAATAGTATTTTTACTCAAAAATGATACTTAAAACATTTTCTAAAACCTCGAGATTATTTATCCTTCTGCTGATAATACTCACTTCATGTAAAGTTGAACCAAAAAAAATTAACTATAATACTGATCATTGTCATTATTGTGACATGACCGTTGTTGACAAAACACATGCTGCACAATACGTTACAAAAAAAGGAAAAGTATACATGTTTGATGCTATTGAATGCATAGTAAATAATCTTAATAAAAATAATAACGAAGAGACTATGGCTTTTTTATTAGTAGCTGATTATGCAAATCCCGGAAATTTAGTTGATGCTAAAACAGCTACATATTTAATTAGCAAAAAAATTAAAAGCCCTATGGGTGCTAATCTTTCTGCTTTTAGTTCAAAAGAAACTGCTCAAAAAGTTTTAAAAGAAAATGGTGGTAAACTATACACTTGGTCTGCATTAAAAGAAAAATTATCAGAATAGTATGGAAAAATATTCTATCAATGTTATTCCAAACAATTCTGAGAGTTCTAGAAAAAGAATGACGAGTCTCCCTATTCGACAGACAGTGAATCTAATTAGTATTTTCATACTCCTGTTTTCAATCAGTTTACAAGCTCAAACAAAAACAATTGAAGTATGTTCATCTTGTAAAGTAAAAACAATTAAAGAAGGAGTTACACTTGCAAAAAATGGTGACACTATTCTTGTAAAAAAGGGTATTTATAAAGAAACTCAAATTTTTATTAATAAAACAATACACCTTATTGGCGAAGACTACCCAATAATTGATGCCGAAAATAAAACTGATAGTGTTTTTGCTATAAAAGCTGATAATTTTAGTATTTCAGGTTTTAAGTTTAAAAATATTGGAATTAGTTATACCAAAGAAATTGCTGCTGTATTTGTATCACATAGCAATAATTTTACTATAAAAGATAATATCTTAGAAGATGTCTTTTATGGTTTTATCATACAAAGGTCTAAATATGGTGTTATACAAAACAACAAAATAATAGGTCAAGCAAAAAGCGAAGCGAGTTCCGGTAATGGTGTGCATGTTTGGAAATGTGAAAAATTAAGAATAGAACAAAATACCATTTCTGGAATGCGTGATGGAATTTATTTAGAATTTGTAAATAATAGTTTTGTTTCAAATAATACAAGCAAAGGTAATATCCGTTACGGTTTGCATTTTATGTTTTCAAATAATAACGAATATCATCATAATGAGTTTAAAAATAACGGAGCTGGTGTTGCCGTTATGTTTTCTAAATTTATAAAAATGCACCATAATACATTTCATTATAATTGGGGGACTGCATCTTATGGTTTATTATTGAAAGAAATAAATGATGCCGAAATTCATGATAATGTTTTTGAACAGAATACCACAGGAATAAACATTGATGGCTGTAATCGAATTAATTATAAAAACAATCACTTTATTAGAAATGGTTGGGCTTTAAAGTTTACAGGCGGTTGCTATACAAATATTTTTGAGTTTAATAACTTTATGCATAATGCTTTTGATTTATCATACAATAGCCGATTAAATGATAATAAATTTGAAGCCAATTATTGGAGTGAGTATACAGGTTATGATATTGATAAAAATGGTATAGGAGATGTACCATTTAGACCCGTAAAATTATTTTCATATATTGTCAATAAAACTCCTGAAACCTTAGTGTTATTAAGAAGTTTATTTGTAGAGATTATTAACTTTTCAGAAAAAGTATCACCTATTTTTACACCAGATAATTTGATGGATGTTAAACCGCTAATGAAACCGATAAATCCTTTGGATTAAATTCCAAAAAAAAAATCCAAATAACTAGTAAACAACATTAATGATAAATATAAAAAACCTACATAAAAAATTTGAAAAACTCACCGTGTTAGATGGATTAGATTTAACCATAAATAAAGGAGGGATTTCTGCTATTTTAGGACCAAATGGGTCTGGTAAAACAACTCTGATTAAATGTTTATTGGGGATGGTTATTCCAAATAAAGGAGATATTTTGTTAGATGAAGAAAACGTTTTAAAAAAATGGGATTACAGAAATAACTTAAATTATTTGCCTCAAATTGCTAACTTTCCTTCTAATCTATCTGTCATTGAATTGATTAAAATGGTCAAGAATTTACGCCCTAAAGAATCAAACGAACAAGAATTGATAGATTTATTTGGTCTCAATGAGTTTTTAAATAAAAAATTAGGAAACCTTTCAGGAGGTACAAAACAAAAAGTGAATATTGTGCTTACTTTTATGTTTGACAGTCAGTTGGTCATACTTGATGAACCAACAACAGGTCTAGACCCGATTGCATTGATACATTTAAAAAAACTTATTAAAAAAGAAAAAGAAAAAGGAAAGACTATTTTAATAACAACACATATTATGAGTTTTGTAGATGAAATGGCAGATGAAATTGTCTTTTTATTAGATGGTAAAATATATTTTAAAGGAAGTGTAGACAAACTTAAAAAACAAACTAATGAAACTGATTTAGAGCATTCCATTGCAACATTAATGAGTTAAAATAGTTGCCAGAGAACGTCTTTGCGAGGAGTAAGGCACGAATATAGCCTGTGCTGTCCTAACGGTTCGGGAGTTTCTGTATGGCAATCTTTTAGAGTAGATAATTAAACAGAATAAATATGCTTAAGATTTTAAAATATAGTATTTACGATCTATTACGTAGCCGTTGGAGTTATGTATACTTTATATTTTACTTATTAATAGGTTTTGTATTACTATTTCTAAATAATGACATTAACAAAGCAGTTATTACTTTAATGAATATTATTATTGTTTTAACACCATTGATTGGAACCATTTTTGGTGTGATGTACTATTATAATTCTAAAGAATTTACAGAACTATTACTAGCGCAACCCATAAAACGAAACAAAATTTTTATGGGTCAATATATAGGTATTTCATTATCTCTAACCCTAAGCTTGGTATTAGGCTTGGGAATTCCGTTTGTGTTATATGGTTTATTCAGATCTACAGCCATTTTTGATTTTAGTTTGTTGATCTTAGTAGGTTCTTTTCTAAACTTTATTTTTGTCGCACTTGCTTATAATATAGCATTATCAACAGAAAATAAAATAAAAGGGTTTGGTTATGCAATTTTAATGTGGCTGTTTTTAGCTGTAATTTATGATGGTCTCTTTATGATCTCATTAATGTTATTTAATGAATATCCATTGGATAACTTTTCTCTGATTGCAACTATGTTCAATCCCATAGATCTATCACGAATTTTAATCTTATTGAAACTAGACATTTCTGCATTATTAGGGTATACAGGTGCAGTTTTTAAAGATTTTTTTGGTACAAATAAAGGTTTTTTCCTATCTTTTCTTGTATTATGCCTATGGATTATTATTCCATTATTTAGAATGAGTAGAAAATTGCGTAAAAAAGATTTTTAAAATTTAGTTATCTTTTAATGAAAAAATTATTATTTAGTCAAAAAACATTAAAAAAATTGTATTTTTAAAGTGAATAATCGTAAATATATCAACTAATGGATAAGTTACTTAAGTTTATAAACACAATGGATACTAAAACAAGTATCGCATATGGTTTAATTAGAATATTTTTAGGAGTTGCATTAGTAATAAGAGGTTGGATGATTGTTTCAAACCCAGAAACCATAGCTGAATTAGGTATTGCACGAGATCTTTTTATGTGGGTTTCTTTGGCTGGCATCTTTCATTTATTAGGAGGTATATTACTATGTATTGGTTCCTTTACCCGTTTAGGAGCGTTTATACAAATACCAATATTATTTAATGTTATATTCTTTGTTTACGAGCATACCGGGTTAATGATGGGTGGACAATCATTAGAATTGGCTACTCTAGTATTATTTTTACTTTGTATATTTTTTATTTTTGGCGCTGGTCCTTTATCCGTCAGAGATTATTTCAATCGAAAGAAAGTTTCTCCATAACTTCTTCTTTTGTATAATTTCATGTCTAAAATTTTGTAATTTTACATATATCATAATTCATTAGATGAAACACCTAAGTTTTTATAAAAAATTCTTTAATATATATTTATATATAAAGTGTCCCTAATATTTTAAGATATAGATTCCTCTTAATTTTTCCTTGAATTTATACTCAAATTCACTATTTATTTCTCCAATTAAAACATATTATTATGGAATTACCATATGCAGAACCCTATAAAGGGGACTTCTAAAAATTAACTCATTGTCAATTAGCTAATTATGCTTATCTTTATGGTGTAAAAAAGTCATGGAAATGTATAAAACACAAGGGAATAAAGGCTTATTTGATGAGGAGTTCACAAGG
>JAKISU010000105.1 GCA_021648445.1 Flavobacteriaceae bacterium | reverse complement strand
TTTTTAAGAATATTAGTGAAAAATGCAGGTGCTTTTTTAACTCTACTTTATCTAAAAATAAAAATTGTTATCAAACTGCTTGAAAAATGAATTTTAACTTCTTGTAAAATCAGCAAGCCCTAATTATCAGAAACAATTATTTGCCCTGCACTAATGGCTAAAAAATAAGTTGCTTGGGTGGTTATCACTAAACTTCCTAGTTTAATAAACTCAGAAGTATCTTCTAACTTAATTTTTGCTAAAATAGTTTTTATTTGATATATCCCTTCTAGTTGCTGACTCGCTTTTTCCATCTCTAATTGTAGCATCGCTCTCCCAGTTTCATGCTTATCACCTGCACTACTTTTTGTTTCTGAAGTCAATGCTTTTTGATTTGATGTAATAATTTGATTGACAGTTTCTTCTCGTTTCTTGACAAATAAAACACAAGTTTGGTATAATTCTCTTTTAAGGCTATTCATTAATTTAAAATTGCATAAGCACCATAATGACCATGATGCGATATAGAAAATGAAGTTGATAACTTTTTATTATTCAAAAATAGCTTCGGGACTCCCACTTTATTCTTTTTTATATGAATATCCTTAACAGCTAGCTTCCATTTTTTTGAAACTATCCCTATCAATTTCTTATAACTCTCTTTATGTTGTGTTATGTATGAAGTATCATCTAATTCAAAAGTTGTACTCAATATTTTTTTATTATTTTTTAAACTAGCAATAGTGTGTATAAAACTATTATTAATTCCTGATTTCGTTACATATTTCTCTCCATTTACCTCAACTACACCCTCGGTTTCTGATTGTAATTTACATTGTAATTTTTTTGGATTGAAAAAACGTTTAGATGTTTGTTGAACATGAATTTTATAAGCACTTTCTTTCATACTCCATAAGATCCAAACCATTGTAAAAGGAATCTTAGAACTAAAAATCAAATCTTGTTCATATTTAGTAAATACTTTATCTAAAAATCCTTTTCGTTCCCAGTTATTTTGAACTGCTGCCAAATTCAAATCGACAATATCATTACCAATCATTTTTCTTTTAATTTGGTTGTAATAACTTCCATAGCTGCTTTAACAGACAGCATTTTTTCCATAGCTTCATTATCAATTTCTATATCAAATTCATCTTCAACATCTAAAATTACATCTACCAAATTTGCAGAATTAATTTTAAGATCATTTATAAAATCTGTGTTTTCAGATAACTTTTCAAAAGCATCTTCGTCTTGAATATATGGTTTTACTATTTTTTTTAGGGATGTTATGAGTTCTTCTTTGGTCATATAGTTTTAGATTATTGATGATAATATAAATTACACTTCGACAGGCTCAGTGTGACTTTCTACTTTTTAATTGGCGGTATAGTGTTTAGTACTTTTTAAAGATAACACATGCATTTACATCGCCAAAACCAAAGCTGGCTTTTATGGCTATACTCAACTGCTTATCTATTGCTTTTTTGGGGATTTTTTCAGGATCTATAATTTTACTTATTTCAGGATGCACATCTTCACAGTTAATATTCGGAAAAATAAACCCTTCTTTTATTTGTAAAACGGTAGCCACACTTTCTATTGAACCTGCAGCTGCTAAACAATGTCCGACCATAGATTTTATGGAATTTATATAAGGAAAATTTGTTCCTTTTCTTTGCAAAGCTGTTGTCCAATTTTCTATTTCAACAGTATCTTTTATCGTTGCTGTTAAATGCCCGTTTATAGTATCAATATCACTAGCTTTTATACCTGAATTTTTTACAGCCTCCTTTATGCAACGCTGAACAGCTATTGAGTTTGGAGCGGTCATTGTACCTCCATCTCGTTGACCTCCGGAACTTACGGCTCCTCCTAAAACTTCAGCATAAATGGTTGCTCCTCTTTCTAAAGCACTTTCTAATGATTCTAACACCAATGCTCCTGCTCCACTTCCGGGTACAAATCCTGATGCTGTTGCACTCATAGGTCTGGAGCCTTTTTCAGGGGAATCATTATGTTTATAGGTCATCACGCACATCGCATCAAAACCTCCCCAAAGATAAGGACCATGATCACTACAACTACCTACCAACATTCGTTTTGCCTTGCCAGATTGTATCCTGTCAAAACCCATCAAAATAGCTTCAGTTCCTGTTGAACATGCTGATGAATTTGTAGTTACTTGATTACCCAATCCTAACATTCCGCCAAGATAAGCACTAATTCCACTCGCCATGGTTTGAACCACCACTGTACTACCCAATCGTTTTACTTTTTTTGCATCTAGTTTATAAATGGCTTCTCTAAATTTTTCAACACCAGAGGTTCCCGTACCAAATATTGTTCCGCTATCAAAATCTAAATCACTATCAGCATCTACAGAAAAACCTGCATCTTTCCAAGCATCAATACCTGCTATACAACCATATAATATACCTGAACTATTAAAATTACGTAATTGTAAAGAAGTAAAATATTGCTGTTTCAACTCTTCCGTTACAGGTGGAATTCCACCAATACAACAAGAAAAATTCAAATCTTCAAGCTCTTGATAAAACTGAATTCCAGACTCACCTTTTTTAATTGCTTTGGTAAAATCTGAGATTCCAACACCATTTGGGGCAACTATCCCTAAACCTGTTATGACGACTCTATTAATCATATTTTGAGTTAAAATTAACATCCCCACTGTCCTTCGGACATTTAACTTCGTTGAATCTTTGATTTCCCCAAAGGGGAAACTATCGAAACTATTATTCAATTATTCCCTTCCCTTTGGGAAGGGTTAGGGATGGGCTTATCATTCCTGAAATTATACCTCTACAAACCAACTCATTCTTTTTATTGAGTAATTTCACCTTACACTTTAATTTATTGAATCTAAAATAGACTTTCTCTGAAATAACAGTCACTTTTTCTTTCGGATACACAGGTAGAAAAAAATCAATCTCATTTGATGTCAATGCTATTTTAGGATAATTAGTGGATGAGAATTTATCTTTCATTAAATAAATACCTAAACAAACAACACCTATCTGCGCCATCACTTCTGTTAAAATTACGCCTGGTGTTACCGGGTTGTCTTTAAAATGACCTTTATAAAAATATTCATCTTCTTTAAAAATATAAGAACCTGTAGATCCATTTTCTGAAACATCATCTAAGGTATCAACAAACAAAAATGGTTGTTGATAGGGTAATAGCGATATGATTTCTTTTTTGGTCATTTGTTAAAAATGGATTCCTTAATTCTTAATATTTATTTTTTCAAACTTTTTTCTATGAAAATCTAAATATTTTTCATGCTCTTTCTTAATACTTATAAAATCAAATCTCGAAATATTTAAAGTTTTTAGTTCCTCATCTGAAAGAGAGTCCGAAATAATTATTTCGCCTTTATTATTGAAAGAAATCAAAAAATTGTCAAATAACTTATCATAATTAGATGTTAATAATAAACCATTATAAATATCATATTTTTCTTCATCATTACATTTACTATATGGTTTAATATGTGAAGCAATTAAGATTTCTGTTTTACTGAATTTTGACACAGAACAATTTCCTCCCCAGTACCTTATTAATTGTTTTCGAAAAAAACTTTGCCCTAATCTATACTTTATTAAAATCTTTTTCTCTTCTGAAGTTAATTGGCTATTACTCTCTATTTCATTTAACTGAGTTTTTAGTTTTTTTATATCACTAGTATCAGTAGACAATCGAAAATCCATATATAGTTTAACACTATTTTTAAGAGTTGAAGTTCCCGTTATTATAACACCATCAATTGGTATTTTATGTTTTTTAGGAATTCTCTCTAATTCATCTTTCCTAGAATAAGATAATATTTTAAGTAAAAACATTCCTGAATCTTTTTCGTAATGTTCATCTAAATCACCTTCATAATATTCAACCTTTCGAGCATTCGAAACTCTATTTTGTATTGTCTTTTTACTTCTATTTTCTAAAGCCAACCAATCTTTAAATTTATTTGAATCCATAATTATTTTTCTAGATTCCTGCCCCTGCCTCGCCGGTAGGCGGGTTCGCAGGAATGACAATTATGCCTTTTTAAATATGGCAATTTCTTACGATTAAAAAGATTGCCACGTCCTACGTCCTCGCAATGACATTGGTCTCAACAATAATATCTTAACTTATATGTTCTCCTCCATCAACAGGAATTACACAACCATTGATCCATGCGGCTTCATCTTTACATAACAGATACACAACATTAGCTACATCTTCGGGCATTGTTAATCTCTTGAATGGATTTCGTTTCAATGAATGTTCTATTATTTTCTCACTTCCCGGAATAGCTCTTAACGATGCTGTATCTGTAACACCTGCCTGAATACAATTTGCTTTAATTCCGTATGGTGCAAATTCTAAGGCTATATTTCTGGTAATTGCTTCTAAGGTTACTTTGGCAGCAGAAACTGCAGCGTAATTTCGCCAAGCTTTGGTATTACCTTCACTTGTAAAACTGATTATACGAGTGTCAGAAGCAAATAATTGATTATCAAATAAAGCTTTGGTCCAATCGTATAAACTAATAGCCATTGCATTAATAGTTAAACGAAAATCATCATTTTTCAAGGTGGATTTATCATCAGCAATCATCGGTTTTAAATTTCCTTTAGCTACGCTATGAACCAATACTCTAATTTTAGCTTTATTGTCAAACTTCGTTTTTAATTGTTTAATTATACTTTCTCTTTCATCTTCTTTAAATGCGTCCTCATTAAAAGTTAAGAGTTCAACTCCTTCATCTTTTATCTTTGAAAATTCATTTTCGATTGCTGTTAATTCAGATCTTCGATTTCTATGAATTATACAAATATTACAACCATGGCGTGCTAGTTTTTTTGCAGTCGCTAAACCTAATCCACTGGAACCTCCTAAAATTAACGCCCAATAATTTTTTTGCTGAAATTCTTTTACCATTCTAATAATATTCGTTGTGCTGAAAAGCCCGGTCCAAAACTCAACATCAAACCTTTATCTCCTCTGGGTATATTTTTATTCATAAACCGTTCTAATACGTATAGTACTGTTGCACTAGACATATTGCCATACAATTTAAGTACTTCTTTGGTATCTTCAATGTTTTTTCCCAAAGAACCAAATAATTCTTCGATGGTTTGTACTATTTTTTTTCCACCGGGATGAAAAATCAGATGATCAATATCTTTGATCGTGATATTATTTCTCTCTAAGAAAGGGTGTACGATCTTAGGAAAATGATCTGCAATCTTTTGTGGAACAGATTTATCTAAAATCATCTGTAATCCTGAATTCGTCAGTTTAAATCCCATCATTGACTCAGCATCATAAAAATGATACATAGCTTCATCTATAATTTCCGGTCCTTTATCATCTTCGTGTGAAGACAGAATAACACAAGCAGCACCATCACCAAAAATAGCAGCGCTGACTATATTTACCATAGAGAAATCATCTAATTGAAAAGTTGCTGTTGGTGATTCAACTGCAATGACTACTGCCCTCTTATTAGGATTCGCCTTTAAGAAATTCTTTGCATAAATAATTCCTGAAACACCTGCAGCACAACCCATTTCAGTTACAGGCAAACGCACAATATCTTGTCGCATTTCTAACTTATTAATCAAATAAGCATCAAGTGAAGGTATCATAATACCCGTACAGCTTACCGTAATAATATAATCTATATCTTGAGGTTGTAGGCTTGCTTTTTTTAGTGCTTTTTTTAATGCACTTTCTGAAAGTTTTATTGATTCTCTAACGTAAATATCATTTTTTTCTTCAAAAGAAGTATTCAAAAAGACTTCATGAGCGTCCATAATTGAATAGCGTTTATCTACTCCTGCATTTTCAAAAAGCTTGATTACCTTACGCTGAAAACGTTCTTCTTGACCTGATAACCATATTTTAAGATAGGGTATTATTTCTTCAGTTGTTCTGGTATATTGTGGTAACTGTTTAGCTACTGATGTTATTCTAACACTCATGTTCTTTTTTGGCTATTGGCTGTTAGCTATTTGCTTTGTTAATATCCATTGATAACGAAAAGCCCATTTCCATTGGATATTACTTTTATATTTTAATTTTTCTGAAATTCTTTCTAATTCTAATCTTTTAAAACCTCTTAAAATAGAAATCAACCCATCTTGTTTAACCATAGGGTTTTGAATTGTTAAACATAATAATTTAAAAAGATAATATGCCATTGGATGTCTGTGTAAATCATTAATTATTACGCCTAGTTTAGCTTTCTTCAACACAGAAGTCAATAAATATATGATTTCATTTTCTGTAAAATGATGTAAAAACAATGTTGACAATACTATATCATAATCCAGGTTTTTAAATTTGTCAGAAAAGACATCTTGTTGAAGGTAGCTTATTTCAGTATAATTTTGAGATTTTTTTTTAGCGTAATTTACTGTGTATTCATTGGCATCAACCCCAATTAAATTAAAATTATAACCTTCTTTTCTTCCATAATTAGCAATTTCTCTAAGCATATCGCCATTGCCACAACCCAAGTCAATAATTGTTACTGTTTTATTTTTGGGTTTGTTTTTTAATATCTTTTTTAATCCGTTCAACGTAATGTTATTACCTCCTAACCACTGATTGATTTTAGCAATCTGGTCTAACGTTTTACGGAGTAACTCACCACTCATAGCAAGATCGTCCATCAATTCAATCTGATTTGTTCTATGTTTTGTATTTATGACAAAACCCATTATACTATAAGTGGTTTACCATGTGCTTGTTTGATGATTTTCGGTAATAAACCCGGGAAATTTTTTAAACCTAATAACATCAATTCTGAAAAATAATCCATCTTGAAAAGTGAGGCTACTATATGTCCTGTTTTTAATCGCTTTTTAAATTCGTTATTCCATGTTTTTTCATACATTATTTCTAACATCTCCCGTGATTTAATTGTCCCGGCAAAATAATTAATTAATAATTTTGATAGCATTTGGGCGCTTCTGATTGCCATACTCATTCCATTGCCGGACAAAGGGTGAATCATACCTGCACTATCACCACACATTAGAACATGTTGTTCTACTGGTTTTTTTGACGAAAATGACAACTGACTTATGGTTAATGGTTTTGAAAAAACCGGTTCTGAATTTTCAAACACATTCTTTAAATATGTGTTCTTATACAGTATTTTTTGTTGAAAATCTTGAATGTTTTTAAATTTTTGGAACGATTTAAAATCAGCAATATAACATACATTTATAGAATCATTTTCAACTTTTGAAAGTCCACAATATCCTCCTTTAAAATTATGCAATGCCACCAGATCATCAGGGAAATCACCTTTTAAATGTGTCTTTACTGCTAACAGAGGTGATTTATTTTTGATGAAATTTCTATTCAATGTCACATCAATATTTGATCTCTTACCATGGGCTCCAATTACAACTTTTGCTTTATAACTCCCTCCATTTTTAGTAATAATACTAAACTCATCATCTAAAAATTTAATATCAGTAACAGTATCTTGTATTATTATAGCTCCATTTTCTTTTGATTTTTGCACCAAAGCATGATCTAATGTATAACGACTTATGCCAAATCCGCCTAAAGGTAATTGTGTTTCAATAACTTTATTTTTTGGCGTACTTAACATAAATCTATTGATTTTTTTAGCACCCAATTTTAAAGGATCTACACCTAATGACTGTAAATATGGCAATACTTCATTAGAGACATATTCACCACAAACTTTATGTCTCGGATAGGTATTTTTCTCAATAACCAATACTTCAATGCCCTGTTTAGATAGATGGATGGCACTTACTAATCCGGCTAATCCGCCTCCAACAATAATGAGATCTATGCAAGTATTATTATTCAAAAAATTATTTTTTTGCGATATAAACTATTTCAATTTTTACAGTGTTTGATAGTATCCAACTACTACCTCCGACCTTATAATCTCTTCTGTTGATATTAAAATTAGATCTTATAGTTATTGATTCTTCGTTTTCATTAACCTGAAGTGGAATTACAATCCGTTTTGTAGTCTCCTTAATAGTCAATTTAGCAATAAGTTTATACTTATTTTCTGATACTTTTTCAATTTTAGTAGTTTTTAATTTTATGTCTTCATAACTGGCAGCATCAAAATAATCATCGCTTAACAAATGCTTATCTCTTTTAGTATTTTTGGTATTTATCGAGTTCACTTTAATAGTAGTATTAATATAACTCTCATTTAAATTTTCTGAATTAAAATTACTATTAATAGCTACATCATTAAATTTGCCATCAACGTACATTCCAATGTTCTTAATCTTAAAGTCAACTTCAGCTTTATTTTGAACCAATTGCTGGGCATTTGAACTGACAACACAACTAAAAAAGAGTATCAAAAGAGATTGTAATTTCATGTGTCTATATTTATTATTTTCAATGGCAGCACCTATCTTGCTGGCAGACAGATAGAACATATATCATAACAAAATTATTTTTCTTAAATCACTATAAAAATTATTTTGTTATGGTCGTTTTATAATCTATATATTAAAATTTGACGTATTTACTTACTAAACCTTCCAGAGGTAATTAGAGACAGTTCTGCTTCGAGAAGGGAAAGGTAGTGAATTTGAATAACTATACTTTTTGAGAATTAAACTTTCATAATAATTAGCATACAAATTATAATTTATCAAATTAGATACCCTTTCATAAAATAAGAGATTATTGATATCTAGTTAGCTCGAATACCCAATACGCTTAAAAAAATCATCTTTAAACACTTTACCTATTGGTAGTATCTCATCAGATATAAACACTTGATTTCCATATATTTTATCTATTTTATCAATATTAATGATGTAAGATCTGTGTATTCTGATAAAATTCGAATTGAAGAGCTTTTCTTCCCAGTTTCGTAAACTATCTAAAATCAAGATTGCCTTTTCTTTTGTAACCACCTTTACATAGTCTACCTCTGCTTTTAAATACAAAATATCATCAATGGTAATTTTATAGATAGTCTTATCTGCATATAAATAAAGGGACGTGTCGGTTTCTTTATGATCAACTTGTAATTGGCTTCTTGCCCGAGTTATGGCCTTAAAGAAGCGTTCGTACGAAAATGGCTTCACCAAATAGTCTAGTACATTTTCTTCAAAAGCATCTACAGCATAATCAGAGTAAGCGGTAGTCACGATTACTTTGGGTGGATTAACAATTGTTTTTAAATAAGATAATCCGCTTAACTCCGGCAATTGAATATCGAGAAACAGAATATCTGCTTGCTGCAATTGCTCTTGAGTAATGTCCAATCCACTTTCATAGATACCAATGCAATCTATAAAAGGTGTCTTATCAATATAGTTCTGCAACACTTCTTGTGCCGGTTTTTCATCTTCTAAAATCAAACATTTAATCACAATTGTATTGTTAGTTTTACTTTGAATAACTTAGTGTCATTTGTAATATCCAATTGATGTTTCTCGGGATATAAAAGAGACAAACGCTGTTTGGTATTTTGTATTCCAATACCGCTATTTTTCCAATTTGGTTCTATTTCATTCTGATAATTTTCCTGAGATGGGTTTTCGCAATAAAATGATAATTCTCTATTTTTTAAGGTTATCTCTATCTTAATGATATGCCCTTGACCTTTTAGAATACTTGTGTATTTGAAGGCATTTTCTACAAACAAAATCAATAGTAAAGGTGATATTTCTTGTTCATAAGTATCAATATCTTCTTTCCAATCTACCAATACTTTGTCAGAAAGGCGCTCTTTTTGTAAGTCTATATAATTTTTAAGATGCGCTATTTCTCTCTTTAGGAAAACCTTTTCTTGTTGCCCTTCATCGATCATATACCTAAAATTATCGGATAGTTTTAAGATCATTTCAGGAGTTTTATCATCTTTTTTTAAAGCACTGGAATAAATCGTATTTAATGTATTGAATAAAAAATGTGGATTTACCTGAGCCTTAAGTCCTTCCAATTCCGCACGGTTTTTACCTCTGGTAATTGCATCTAATTCAATTTGTTTCCGATATAATTTTTTAAAAGAGTATAGTGCAAAAAATACAAATGAAAAAGTAAGATATGTAGTAATGCTGGATAAAAACTGCATCCATTGATGAGGTTGATGGTTTTTTGGATGAAAAAAATTATCAAAATATCCAAAGGTAAATGCGTTTATAACAAATATAAAAATGACTAAAGGCACATACTTTTTTTTATTTTTTAAAGGAAAAAACCAAAGGTAAACAACGTAAGTAGGAATCATTGCAAAGAGCAAAGTATTCAGCTCATGAAATATACCCATTTGGTAACCACCTTCGTTTGGCATATATTTTATGTACGGAAAAAAAAGTACGATACACCAAAATATAATATGTGCAATAGGTTCTGTTCTTTTTATTCTATAAAATATAGTTTTTTTATTCATTATTATTATTTTGATACTGAAAAGTCAAACTCTTCAAAGCTATTTTTACAAATATAGTATACTCAACGCACATAGCTTTTCGATTTTTTCGCTCTTTCTTTTTTCCCTTTATCTTCATTAAAATTTTAAACCGTAAAATGGTTATGCTTGAAAATTTTTACTCGGTAAAGAAAAAAAAAAATTTGCCAAAACTCCCGAAAAGCTAAATCCATTGAGTATATTCTTTTTTATCGTTGAATTTATTCAACATAGAATGAAACTAAAAAATAGCGAATATTAAGTATCGTTTTTAAACTTCACAGGTTTTATAACCTGTGAAGTCCTGGTATTAAAGAAGTCTATGACTTCTTTAAAATTAAAAACAAAGTTACCTTTAGTCCATTTACTAGGACGTTTTATTTATGATTTTCCTTTTTTTGTTTCAATATTCATTTCCTGATTTCTATCATATTGACAGCATCCCGGTAAATTCTCGTAAACGCTATCATCTCCATTTAGCATATCTGTATCGTATCCAGATTTAGCAATTGCTTTATGAATTTCCATTATGGTTGCTTTCTTTTTATCATAAAAAACAGTTATCTTTCTGTTCTTTTTATCCCAAACAGCAGTTTTTACACCATTAATGCTATTTGCTGCTGTTTCTATGGTTTTTTTACACATTTCGCAATTACCACGAACTCCAAAGGTTTCACTTTTTATATTTACATCTTGACTACAAGCATTAACTATTGTCATTAATGCAATTACCATACTTAAAATTACTTTCTTCATTTGTTTTAAATTTAAATTAATTATTACTCAATGATTTATTTTATTTTTTAGCTCCCCATTCTTT
>JAKISU010000104.1 GCA_021648445.1 Flavobacteriaceae bacterium | reverse complement strand
AAGAAAGTAATCTTTGGCTTTATTTTCAAATGAAAAATTTAATATATTTTTCCCGATATAGAGCTTCAAAAAATAAAAATGGAATACTAGAAAATCTAAATCCCCTTTTTTAAGGCTCGACTATTTAGATTCTTAATAAACTAACTAATAGCCTCTTTTTGAACAATAAAACTTAAGTTTTTAGGTTTTACTATTTACAAACTAAGTTTGGAGTACAAAACTATCGATTTTAAACAAAAAGAGTTTCCAAATCTCTACCCCAAATAGTTCCAAGTGATTATCAAGATTGGGACTGTCAACTTCCCCAAGGACATATTAAGTTAAATCTACATAGAAGTCTTCAAATTTGATTTTATAAAATTCTTAAAATAAATGATTATGCGATATTATTACATTTTTCTATTATTAAGTTTTTCAACTATTTATGCAATTGACTATCATGTCGGACCAAGTCAACCACTTACAACAATTTCTGAAGTACCTTGGGCTACTTTAAACGCAGGAGACCGTGTATATATCCACTGGAGAGCTGCACCGTATAAAGAAAAGTGGGTAATTAATAGACAAGGAACATCAACAAATCGTATAGAAATTATTGGTGTAAGCGGATCACAAGGGCAACAACCGGTAATAGACGGAAATGGCGCAGTTACAGTGACTGGTGTTAATTTCTGGAATGAAAAAAGAGGCGTAATTAAGATAGGTGGCTCAAACACACCGGCAGATGGCTTACCAATTTACATTACCATAGAAAACCTTGAAATTAGATCAGGACGACCGGCATATCAATTTACTAATGATAGTAATCAAACGGAAACCTATGCAAATAATGCAGCTTCCATTTATATAGAAAAAGGAGCAAATATTATCATCAGAAACTGTACATTACATGATTCCGGTAATGGTTTATTCATTGGTGCAAATGGCGGACAATCAGAAAATATATTAATTGAAAAAAATTATATTTATAACAATGGTATTGTTGGAAGAATTTATGAACATAATACTTATACCGCAGCCATTAATATTACCTATCAATATAATCGTTTTGGACCATTGAGAGCAGGTGCAGGTGGTAATAATCTCAAAGACAGATCTGCAGGTCTAGTGGTTCGAAATAATTGGATTGAAGGTGGTAACAGACAATTAGATTTGGTAGATGCTGAAGATTCTCAAGTTTTAGTTAATCATCCTAACTACAAGACTACACACGTTTATGGTAATGTATTGATAGAACCGGATGATGCCGGAAATTCTCAGATGGTTCATTATGGAGGAGATAGCGGAACTACAGCAGATTACCGAAAAGGGGTTTTATATTTTTATAATAATACAGTAATTTCTACTCGAACAGGAAATACTACTTTGATCAGATTGTCAACCAATGACGAAACAACACAAGTTTTTAATAATGTTATCTATACTTCTGCTTCCGGAAATCGTTTTGCTATGATAGGAGGTAACGGAACATTTAATATGCATCATAATTGGTTAAAAACAGATTGGCGTAATTGTCATTGTACTCCAAGTGGTGTAGTCAATGATCAAGGTAACAACTTAACAGGTTCAGACCCGTTATTTGAGAATTTTGACAGTCAGGTCTTTAAATTACAAGATACATCCCCTCTCATAAATATGGGAGATGTAATTCCTATCGCTTTATTGCCCAATTATGATATATCTTTTCAATACATCAAACACCAAGACTCAGAGATCAGACCTGTTTTAGGAAGTTTGGATATCGGAGCTTTTGAGAATACTTCAGTTTTATCAATCAATGATGAAGTTTTCAATAATAGTATTTCAACCTACCCAAACCCAACATCTAATACATTTGTTATTAATTTAAATGTAGATGTTTTAAAGAAAGCTATTATTTACAACCATTTAGGGCAAAAGGTAAAAGAAATAACAACAAAAGAAGTAAATATTTCAAACCTGTCCAAAGGTATTTATTTCGTAAAAATCATTTCACAAAATGGTAAAACGGCTACTAAAAAGGTTATTAAAAAATAAAACTTGGCAATTATGAAAACTACATTAATTAGACTAATAATTATTTTTTTCTTTTTTATAAGGATTACAAACGTATTAGCACAAGCTACATCGCTACCTTTAATACAAATAGAAGACTTAGAATATCAAGGCGCATTTATTATACCTGGAGGCGATAATGGTGAGTCACGTGCTGACTATGCAGCCGGAGCAATCGAATATAACCCTGCTAATCATTCTATTTTTTTTGCTGGTTACAGTTTGCATGGTGCAATAGCAGAATTAGCTATCCCAACATTGGTAAATAGTACCGATGTTAGTGCACTCAATTCAGCAACTTTCTTGCAAAATTTCAGTAAAGTATTGGACAGAACACCAGATTCAAATCCGCAAAATATAAATAGAGTAACTGGTATAAAATTATTCAATGGCAAGTTAATAGTGAACGGACTGGAATATTATGATGCTCCTGCTAATAATACACATACCACTTTAGTGATTGATAACGCATCTGATATTGCTAACAGTACAGTTGAGGGTTATTACGAGCTACAAGGAGCTGCACATATTGCGGGTTGGATGTCGCCTGTTCCTACTGAATGGAAAGGATTACTTGGCGGCAACTACATTGCAGGAAATTCCAGTAAACTCCCCATTAATGGTCGTCAATCCATGGGACCTTCAGCTTTTGTTTTTGACCCTTCTATATTAAGTGGTTCGCCATCTGGAGTAATATCTACCACAATATTGCTTGATTTTGATCTTGGCAATCCATTGTATGCAGATTATTCTGATTATGATAATGCTCATTATAACCTTATTGAAGTAAATGGTACTACAGGTCCTGGACATACTTTTGCCGATGCCGATGCTGTTGTTGGGAATAACAACTTATGGACATCTTCATCTCAGGCTAGTTATGGGTTTATTGTTCCGGGAAGTAGAACGTATATGACGCTTGGATCATCAGGTGGTCATGCATCTGGTATCGGTTATAAAGCAACTCAAAATAATGGCAATTTATGCGGAGGGCCTTGTCCTTATGATGCTGATGATTATTACAATTACTATTGGTTGTGGGATGTCAGTGATTTGGTATCGGTAAAAAATGGAACAAAACAACCTTATGAGGTTCGTCCGTACTCGTATGGTGTCTTTGATGTACCATTTCAGACGGATATATATACTGGTGGTACACCTGAGCATCATCCTATTATTGGAGGAACCTATGATCTCGCTTCAGGGCGATTATATCTGACAGTGTACGATGCAGGTAGTACAACTGCCTATGCCAGAATACCTCTAGTCATAGCTTATACATTTAGTTCCCTTTTATCAACCGATGATGAAATTTTCAGTAATACTATTTCAATTACACCGAACCCTACTTATGATACTTTTACTATTGATTTGGGAGATGATATATTAAAGGAAGCAATTATCTATAACGAACTAGGGCAACAAATTAAAGAAACAACTTCAAATGAAGTAGATATTTCAAACTTATCTATTGGTATTTATTTTGTGAAAATTACTTCACAAAGTGGGAAAGAAGCAACTAAAAAAATAATAAAATTATAACTCAAAAAGGTGAACCTCAGTGAGAACATCCATACAACTTTAAAATTTCTTTAGATTCTATATTTAGATTGAAAAAATTTTTATAGAGAATAAAGATTAATAAGCAAATGAGAAATACTAAAACTCAAATTAAAGAATAAGTTTTCGCCAAATATATTTTAACTAAAAAAGAAATAATTATGAGAAAAATTACAATTTTAACATTTTTAACGCTATTCACCTTTTCTAGCAATTTGCTTTTTGCACAACACCCTAATATCTATATAAATGCCTCGGAATTGGCAGCAATTAAACAAAAAGTAAAAACGAATCAGGAACCGTGGAAATCTGCCCATACTAAATGGATGGGATTGGCCAATGCCGCTCTTTCTCAAAAACCGGTTAGTGTAACATACGGAGGACTGAATAAATGCGATCGCAACAGTACTTATTATTGCACTGGTGCTTATTATGCGGAAGGTAATCGCGATTTCTACGATTCTGACGAAGTAATAATACCGATAACGACTGCTATTCGGGATCTAGGAATGGGCTACGCCCTAACCGGTGATGCCAAATATGCCGATAAAGCCATTAGTTTATTCCGCGTGTTTGCATTAGATCCTACAACGGGCATGAAACCTAGATTTACCAATAATCAAAGCCGAATCAGTATTGCGCCTGTTATGACTGGTCTTATCTATGGATTCGATTTAATGTTTAACTACGAAGGATGGGATGCAACAGAAAAAAAAGCTACTCAAGATTGGATTCAGGCACTTGCCAGTCATGCAAGGGAGCACGGATGGGGAACCCAAAATTTCGCTGATTGGAAAATTGCTCTTATCAGTGCTGCTGGTGTGTTTTCTGAAGACCAAACCCTTATAGACTACGCCTTTGCTGAGTTTAAAAGACTTATTCCCATTCAAATCGAAGGTAGTGGAAAGATGGGGCAAGAGGCTGGGAGAGTGCAAGGAGGTCTACACTATTCGCTTTATGCCTTGTTGGCTTTAACACAGGTTGCTGAGGTGGCGCGTCATCAGGGAATAGACCTTTATAACTACAAAGTCCCTGGTACCAATAGGGGACTGGAACTTGCGTATGACTTTATGGCACCTTACGTGATCAATCCTTCTTCTTGGAGATTTTCAGAAAAAAAAGGAAGTACAAATGCTGGGAAATTTTTTGAAATTTCACATCTTATTTTTGAAAAAAGTAAATATTTGGATGTTATTAATTCGTATGGCAGACCTCTGTATCCCACCATTTTTGGAGTGGGTGTTGTAACACTAACCCATGCGAAAGGTGCCTATCCTGTTTTTGATGGAGCTACTTTAGACGTTCCTGAATTAGAATTTGAAAAGAACATATCAATCTACCCAAACCCAACATCTAATACATTTGTTATTAATTTAAATGTAGATGTTTTAAAGAAAGCTATTATTTACAACCATTTAGGGCAAAAGGTAAAAGAGATAACAACAAAAGAAGTAAACATTTCAAATTTATCTAATGGAATTTATGTTATAAGAATTACTTCACAAAATGATAAAATAGTTACTAAAAAAATAATAAAATTATAGTTCAAAATGATGAGTCTTGACACGAGTTTAAATACCAAAACGAAACATTCATGCACTTGAAAATTTCTTTAGATTCTATTATTTAGATTTTCAAAAAAAAGTTATTAAATCGAAAAAAGAGTACATAATAAACACAATTCAACAGTTTGTGAAATAAAATTCAAATTAAAGAATAAGTTTTCGCCAAATATATTTTAACTAAAAAAGTAAATAATTATGAGAAAAATTACAATTTTAACATTTTTAATGCTGTTCACCTTTTCTAGCAATTTATTTTTTGCACAACAACATCCCAATATGTTTTTGAATGCGTCAGAAGTTGCTTCCATTAAGGCAAAAATAGATGCCGGACAAGAGCCGTGGACTACTGCATACAACACTGCTCTTTCAAGAGCAAATACGCTACTGAACCAATCGCCAATTAGTGTTAGGGATAGTGGGAATACAAGTTGGATTTTTAGTTCTGGTGATAACAGGCATGATTATAATGCTGCTAGAACGATGTGTTACGCCATCCGAGATTTAGGAATTGCTTATGCTTTTAGCGAGAACGATGCTTATGCAGATAAAGCCATTGAACTTATTCATCACTGGACTACCGACCCTGCCTCAAGAATGAAACCTCAAATGAGTAGTGGTCAATCTTGGATAGAATTATCAATCACAATGCCTGCTATGTTTTATGGTGCAGATATGATTTGGAATTATTCTGGTTGGGATGCTGATCAAAAAGCAGGATTTATTAATTGGGTACAAGACTTTGTGAATGTTACAATTAACAGTAATACTGTTGTTCCAACGAATAATTTTGGCGACTGGCGACTTGTTTTTTTAGCATCAGCAGCTGTTATTATTGAAGACCCATCAGTAATTGCTAATGTGGTAACTCATTATAAAAAATTAGTTCCGCTTCAGATTGCTAGTAATGGAAGATTGACTTGGGAATTTGACCGAACTGAACCAAAAGACGGACTGTTCTATTCTACTTATGCAATGATTGCAATTGCTCAAATATGTGAGATTGTTAGACACCATGGTACGGATCTTTATAATTGGAAAGCTAGTAATGGTAAAGGTAGTATTGAAAAAGCCTTTGATTATATGGCTCCATTTGTAGTAAATCCATCTTCTTGGACTCAACCTTCAACTCCAGAACCATATACTTATACAGGCGAAAACGCTGTAGGTTATGAATTAGCTTATTCTATTTGGCAAAAACCAGAATATTTAGCAGTTATAAATCATTGGGGCAGACCAATGCATGGTGTCTATGTTCAAGGACCACTGACGCTTACACATGCTTTTAACAATACTGTTTTAGATATTTCTGAATTAGAAATTGAAAATAATATATCAATTTACCCAAACCCTACATCAGATAGGTTTACTATTGATTTAAATGATGAAATTTTAAAAAAAGTAATTATATATAATCAATTGGGACAACAAGTAAAAGAAGCAACAACAAATGAAGTAAATACTTCAAATTTATCTAAAGGTATTTATTTTTTAAAAATTACTTCACAAAACAACAAAATCGTTACCAAAAAAATTATTAAGAATTAAATTTATAGTAAGGATGAAAAATTTAGCATTAACTCTAATAATGATATTTACAGTAATAGCTACAAATGCAAACACCTACAATGCCAATTCAAGTAATTACACAACATATTTGAGCATGTTGTCACCAGGTGACACACTTAATCTTGCGGCAGGAAATTATACAAACAGACTTAATATATTTTCGATGGTTGGTACTGCCACAAACCCTATTGTGATTATCGGAAGTGGAAATAGTACTGTTTTTTTAGGTAACGCTTGTTGTAACACTGTAAGCATAAAAAAATCTGCATATGTCATATTAAAGAATTTTAAACTTGATGGGCAGGACCTTGAAATTGATGGCATTAAAGCAGAAGGTACAACAGGTAATTGGGCACATCATATTACCATCGAAAATATAACGATTGTTAATCATGGCTATGACCAGCTAATTGTAGGTATTAGTACAAAATGCCCTGCATGGGATTGGATAGTCAGGGGATGTACTATTGATGGAGCAGGAACAGGTATGTATTTTGGAAACTCTAATGGAAAAGACCCTTTTGTAAATGGAATTATCGAAAATAATTTGGTGAAAAATACACTTGGTTACAGTATGCAAATTAAACATCAAAATGTTAATTTACGAAATATTGCAGGTATGACCCTTAATGGAAAGACAATTATTAGAAACAATGTTTTTTCAAAACAAAACAATTCAAGTTCAGGAGGAAGTGCAAGACCTAATTTATTAGTTGGTAATTTTCCGGCTACAGGAGATGGAGTAAATGACTATTATGAAATATATGGTAATTTTTTATGGCAAAACCCTTACGAATCTTTGTTCCAAGGTACAGGAAATATCATTTTTTATGATAATGTAGGTGTTAATTATGCTGGCGGAAGCGGTATAGCTATCCAAAACCATAATGGTTTTCAGCCTAGAGATATTAAAATTTTCAACAACACTATTGTCTCTGATGATAATTGGGGTATCCGATTAATGAATACTGATCCAACATACCAAAAATATGTTTACGGAAATGCGGTTTTCTCTGACCACGCTACACCTATAAGAATAGTTGGAGGTGGAGTTTCAACAGCAAATTTGTCAGAAAATATTACAGATATAATTACAAACGCAAATAATTATGTGAATGATGCTTCAAATAACATATCTACTCTTGATTTATATCCTTCTACAGGAAGCGCATTAAATTCAACTTTAATTCCAAATACCCTATTTTCTATTTATACAGATTATGACAAAGATTTTAATTCCGATTCAAAAAATTGGCGATACCGAGGAGCTTATTCCGGAGAAGGTACAAATCCGGGATGGCACTTGGCAATTGAAATAAAACCTGACGACACTAATACATTAGGTATTTCAGGATTAGAATTTGAAAACATGGCAACAATTTACCCCAATCCTTCCTTGGGTATTTTCACTATTGATTTGAAAAATAATATTTTAAAAAATGCTGCCGTATTCACCCTGTCAGGGCAACAAGTAATGGAAGCAACGACAAACGAAGTAAATATATCAAATTTATCCAATGGTATTTATTTTGTAAAAATAACCTCGCAAAGTGGGAAAACAGTAACTAGAAAAATTATTAAAAATTAATATTATGAATGCAAAACTACTAATCCTTTTAACTTTTATTCTTATAAGCATAGGAACTACAAGTGTAACAGCGCAAACAAATTATTACATAGATCCAGTTAATGGTGATGATGATAATATTGGCTGAACTCTTGCCAGCCCATGGAAATCATTCAAAAATATAATGACTTATTATAATAGCAGTTTTAAACCTGCACAATGGGAAGAACTCAATCCAGGAGATACTATTTTCCTTATGGATGGTGTGCATAATACCGTTCTTAATCCTGGCGGTGGCGGTGGTTCTACAGATGGTGGTTCTTATATAGGCTATTTTAGAACTAAACATGGCGATACCAATAATTGGTTTTATATAAAAGCCTATCCTGGAGCAAATCCTATTTTAGATCCAGAAGGAACTGGTCTAGGGCTTAGAGTATATCAAAGTAGTTATTGGGATATTTCAGGTATAACCATACGAAATGCATATTCTGGAGGTGAAGGCGGAGGAATATCATTAGGAGTTGATAATGCCAAAATACACGATGTAGAAGTCTATGATACAGACGGTGTTGACAATAATAATATGTCAGGGCTTCATTGCTCGGGCTGTTGGGATATGGAAATTTATAATAGCAGTTTTCATGATAACTATGATAGAACTAATACAGATACAGGAGGAGAGAGTACACCAAATAGTTCAAATATGGTGTTTTTTAGAGGCGGGAATATCAGTATCTACAACAATCAAATTTATAATTCCGTACCCATTACCAACTCAAAATCTGGTGTAGGCATCAAATACAAACATGCTAGTACTGACCCAAACGCTTATTTTAATGTGTACAACAATACATTCAAGAACCTTAAACATAACGCGTTCTCTACAGGTACAGCCAATACTCATTTTCATCATAATATAGTCATAAACTCAGGGAATGTTGGCTCTTTTAATCATGGTGGGATTACACATCAGACCAATCAATTATTTGAATATAATACGATATATAGCTCTATTTATTCTAATGGTTCCAGTACAGGTGGATTTTATTTATCTCCAACTACGGCTTATCAAAATACAGACTTCCCTGATGACCCAACAAATATTATTTTTAGAAATAATATCGTATATGGCACAAGAACTTCATATAATAATGAAAATGGGATAGTCAATATTGGTACTTATATGAGTGATGTTCTCTATAATGAGATTTATCCAGAGATAACCTTTGAAAACAACTGCTACTACAACCCCAACCTTGCTGTAAGCCTGAATATTGGAGCAGCAAATGGTGGTAGTTATGGTACTTTAGGAGGTCGATACTCTTTATCTGATTGGCAATCTACTTTAGGGTTTGATACTAACTCTGTAGAAGCAGATCCTATGTTTGAGAGCATTACAAATGATAATTTTCAATTAATAAATGGTAGCCCTTGTGCAAATATGGGAGTTTACGCACAAGTATTATCAATTAATGATGAAACCCTAAACAGCACAATCTCAATACACCCAAATCCAACAAACAACACTTTTATTATTAATTTAAAAAACGAAACCCTAGAAAAAGCAATCATCTACAACCAATTAGGTCAACAAATAAAAGAAGTAACTACAAAGCAAGTAAATATATCCAATTTATCTAACGGTATTTATTTTGTAAAAATAACTTCACAAAGTGGAAAAATAGCCACTAAAAAAATTATTAAAAACTAAAATTATGAAACCACTAAAAATTTATTTACAACATAAGAAGCAAACAATTCTATTTTTTTTATTAATTACAACGCTATATTCTTTTGGACAAACAGTTCCTGGAGTTTTTGAAAAATATTCAACAATTAAATCAATAGGGTTTGAGTGGAATATCTCCGGAGACATTAATCACAATGCACAATGTTTGGTACAGTATCGTATTAACGGAACAGCAACTTGGCATGATGCACAACCACTCTTTAGAGTAGATTTTCAAGGTTATGATATGCTTGCCGGAAGTATTTTATTTCTTGATGAAAATACTGAATACGAAGTGAAATTAGATTTTTCTGATCCAGATGGCGGAAGTGAAATAAGAACAGAACTTATTTCAACAAAACCAGTTCCTGTATTACCTGCTGGAGGAAATACTTATCATGTTATTCCGGGTTCAAGTGGTGGTGACGGATCTCAATCCAATCCATTTCAAGGTATTGCAACAGCACAAAATGTAGCGCAAGCTGGAGATATTTTTTTATTGCATGCAGGAGATTATGGTACAGGCGGACAAGTGTTTTTTACACAAGCAGGAGAAGAAAATAATCATATAGTTTGGAAATCAGCAGGAGATGGAGATGTAATTTTTAATCAAGTAAGAATAGAGGCAGATTATATTTGGTTACATGAATTAAATTTTATCTATGAAAATGGTAATGATTATGGGCTTAGAACTTCTAACGCTCCTTTGGGTGTAGTTATTACCAAAAATAACTTTAGCAATTGCCATTACTGTATTTATCTAAATGATGGCGGAGAAAATTGGTATATAGCAGATAATATTATTGTTGGAGATAATGACCCGAATGATGGCTCTAATTTTTCAGGAGAAGGAATAGAACTTGCACGAACCTCAGGTCATACAGTTGCATACAATAAAATATCAAGGGTAGCAGACGGTATTTCTTACCCACGTAAAAATGTTGATATTTATAATAATGATATATTTGAAACCTCTGATGATGGAATTGAAGGAGATTACGGTCATAACAACATACGTATTTGGAGAAACCGTATCTCAAATCCAAACAATAATGGCATATCTTTTCAGCCAATGAATGGTGCACCTTGGTACGTATTATATAATCAAGTGGCAGCACCGGGAGAAAATACACTAAAACTTAGAGACAGAACTGATAGGGTTTTATTGGCACATAATACACTCGTTGCTTGGAGCGGACCTATTGGATCAGGATCTAGCTTAATGCAGAGTTTTCAATCTAATAACAATTTATGGATTTCTATACAAGATAGATATATACTCATTACAGATAGGAACCCGAAAAATTGGGTTTAATGATTTGGAAATTATCGGTTAATCTATTTTCGAATTCATCATTTATCCAAATTTGATTATCAAGGAAATCAATCACTTTAGC
>JAKISU010000213.1 GCA_021648445.1 Flavobacteriaceae bacterium | reverse complement strand
AGATACTAAATAGTATTCAAAACACCAAACTAATAACATATAAATAACTGATTATTAATCAATTAATACGATAATTTAGGTGATGGAATTTTTGACTCCCGAAAAGCTAAATGGTTTGAGTATATGTAAATGATACCATCACTGTTTATACATGGATAGATGAAACACAAGGTGTGAAATCGACAAGGATTGTGCATATTTACTGTGAAGATAAATTATTGACAAAATCGAAAACTACATTTTGTTTATTAGATAAAGAAAAATTAAAACCAAAGCGGATTGGTAATGATATTTTAGAGTTGTTTACTAAATAAAAGACACTAATAAATTAGATGTCATTGCGAGAGTACCCCGAGTATTTGGGGGAAACGTGGCAATCTCTTTTAATAATGAAACAGCCACATGGTTTGCTCTGAGTGACATTATTCTGTTATTACTATTCGGTAACGTTCATAGCGGAAGTGAAACTATCAATTTTCACTCTGCATTTCAGCAGCTACTTTTTGTACTTCATCTAATACACGTAATAAATTATCACTCCATAACATACTTATTTGATTTTCAGTATATTCACGCTTTACTAATTCAAGTGTTACATTAAAAGTTTCAGAAGCATCTTCCCAGCCTTCAATACCGCCACCGCCATCAAAATCTGAACTAATACCTACATGTTCAATTCCGATTAATTTTACCATATAGTCAATATGATCAACAAGATCGGCAACACTTACAGCAGGAGGCAAACCTTTCATCAACTTCATTTTTTTGTTGCGAATCGGAACCATCTTACCTAAGTGTTCAAAGTATTTTCCACGATCAGCAGCAGAAAGTTTACCAATTTCCTCACGTTCCAGCCATTTTACATTCATTGAATCTAGAATTTCTTTAGCAACTTCAATGTCATATTTTACGCGTTTTTCAAACTTTTCAGTATTTAAATATGATTTAAATGCCACGGTTTGTACTACACCACCATTTTCTTTAACCAGTTTTAATAATTCATCATCTAAATTCCGGCTATGGTCACATAAAGCTCTTGCAGATGAATGTGAAGCAATTACTGGTGCTTTTGATAATGAGATCATTTGTTTGATAGCTTCTTTTGAAGGATGTGAAATATCTATCATCATACCTTGTTTATTCATTTCTGCAATCACTTGTTTTCCTAGTTCACTAAGACCATTATGTAACCATAAATTATCTTTTTCGCCGGTGTTAGAATCACTTAATTGGCTATGCCCGTTATGTGCCAATGACATATATCTTCCGCCAAGATCATAGAATTTTTTAACATTACTTAAATCAGTTCCAATAGGATAACCGTTTTCAATACCTATCATTGCTACTTTTTTACCGGTAGCATTAATTCTGCGTACATCATCAGAAGTTAAAGCCAATTCTATTTCATTGGGTGCATATACATTTACTAATCTGTGAATTGCATCAAATTTACTCATGGCATTATCATATGCATTTTTATAACCCTCTACATTCAATGAATCTTGACCGGTATAAACTATAAACCAAGCAACATCTAAACCTCCTTCTTTCATTTTTGGAAGGTTTACCTGATTTTCTAAACGTTGTGAGTAGTTTATCGAATCTGTAAAGTTCTTTATATTGATGTCATCATGCGTATCAAGTGTTATTACTCGTTTATGTATTTCTTTGGCTTTTTTCAATAATTCTTCATCATTTGTTGATTTTTTGGTATTACATGATACAGACATAAATAGGAAAAGGATTAAATAAAAGATAGATTTCATTGTAATTTTTTTAGTAGTTATACTGACTTTTAATGTATAAATTTAAATATTTATTTTATATTTTAACTTAAAAATTTCTAAAATGGATTTTCTATGTATTTATCATTTCAATAATATTGACTGTATTAACTGTCTCATTAGGGATCATATATACAGTGTTTAAGTTTAGGCGGGTTCTAAAAATTGATTTTTTTAGTTTTCTCAAAAAACAAGAACCCAATTTTATCTTTTTTGAGAAATTTATATTTAAAATGTAGTGAGAATCTGTTGATTTTACAGTAAAACTTTCAA
>JAKISU010000103.1 GCA_021648445.1 Flavobacteriaceae bacterium | reverse complement strand
ACCTGAACTAACAATTTAGAACAAAACCAAGTTCAAATTATTTTTTGCCTTCAAAACGGCTGAAAAAACCTTTTGAACGGTATAAATTACACCAAAAAAAAGGTCAACCTATATCAGTATAATACATTGTAAAAAACCTCTTGAAACCAGGGTAGGTGATTCTGTTTGATCTGGTCTATCAGTAACGATAGCTCCTTGTTCTATTACTATTTTTTCTTGAGCAGATATTATTGTTGTAAGCATTAGCACAAATAATAAACTTAAAAAATTCTTGAAAATTTGTATTTTACCTCACCCGGAACTGCGAAAAGCAATTCCGACCTCTCCAAAGGAGAGGTAAATCGGAAACCCCGAGGCAGAGCCTAGGGGAGTTCTTTTCGATTAAAAACCCAATCGCCAAATTTGAGCAACTAAAAAAGTAATTACAAAGCCCATAATTACGGGTAAAATGGAGGCAATAGTTGTCCATTTTACACTATTGGTTTCTTTGTAAATGGTATAAATAGTTGTACTACACGGATTGTGTAATAAGCTAAATAGCATTAAGTTAACCGCGGTAAGTAAGGTCCAACCTCCTGCTCTTAAAATATCTCCTGTTGCATTTACCGAATCTAATTCAAACATTACGCCCACACCTTCACCTCCGGGAATACTGCTTGCCATCACTGTTAGCATTAAAATAGTTGGAATTACTATTTCATTTGCCGGAATAGCAACAATATAAGCTAGTAAAATAACGCCATTCATTCCCAATAAAAAACCGAAACCATCTAACGAATGTATCGTCCAAGCAGCAATACTTTCATTGCCAATATAAATATTTGAGATCAGCCAAATTACAGCTCCTGCAGGTGCGGCAAAAAGTATGGCTCGCCATAAAACGATTAGAGTTCTGTCTATTATGGAAGTATAAATAGTTTTCCAAAATCTTGGTGGGCGATAAGGTGGTAATTCTAAATTAAACGTAGAAACTTCCCCTTTTAAAACTGTTTTAGTCAATGCCCAAGAAGTAAAAAACATAAAAAAGATACCCAAAATTGCGATTCCAATAACTGCTGATAAAGAGGCAATTGCAGAAAAAGAAGCAGGAACAACTGCTCCTATAAAAATGGTAGCAATTAATATTTGCGTAGGCCAACGACCATTACACAGTGAAAAATTATTGGTAATAATTGCTATTAAACGTTCTCTCGGACTATCAATTATACGGGTTGCTACAACTCCGGCAGCATTACAACCAAAACCCATGCTCATGGTCAACGCTTGTTTACCATGTGCTCCTGACTTTTTAAACATATAATCTAAATTAAAGGCAACTCTGGGTAAGTAACCAAAGTCTTCCAGTAATGTAAACATTGGAAAAAATATTGCCATTGGTGGCAACATTACAGCAATTACCCAAGCTACAGCCAAATATACACCGTCAATTAAAAACCCATCTAACCACCATGGCATCCCTATATTTGTTGCAAATCCTTTTAAAATAGGGTGAATGGTCTCTAATAATAATTCTGCTAACATTGCCGAAGGATAATTTGCTCCTATAATAGTAAGCCAAAGAATTACGCCTAAGATTAAAAACATAATTGGAAATCCCCATGTTTTGCTTGTTACAATTTTATCTATTTTAGAGTCTAAGCGAAAGCGTCTCTTTTGATTATCAGTACTTACTGACACACTTGTAATTTCTGAAGCATCAGCATAGATCGCTTCCGCAAGGCCATCGTGAAAATCGTCGCCAATTTTCCAACGTAAATCACTTGATAAGGCTATTATTTTTTCTATAGAATCTTTACTCATTTTTTTAATTTTTTAGAGGTCAGTAATTCAAAAAATTCGTTTTGTCTGTTCGAGCCTTTCGTCTTCGCTCAAGATAAACTAAAGTCGAGAACTATAAATGATTAAAAGGTATCGACTACACGACCATTGACATGAACACCCCTAATAGGCTACACCTCAATCTTCATAACAAAATGTATTTTGTTATTCGCTTGCCTCAAGGGGACAATTCTCAAAACTACCTTCATAAAAATTGATTTCACTTTCATTTTTATATGATCGACCTGACGTTTTAGTGAAAATAAACACTAAAAACATGAAATTATCTACTGATCTACTATAATATTTAAACCAATTCTCCTGTTTTTAAAGCATCTATTATATCTGTATCTCCTTCTAATAATCTAAAAGCGATCCATCTGCTATTTGCAATGGACGGAAATTGTTGTTTAATTTCTGTACTTAGTTTTTTTACGGCTTCTTCAATATTTTTAGGTACATTTTTTATACGATGCGGTTTACAAATTATCTTTCCTGTAGCAACTTCGTTTATAGTTTGAATTAGATCAGGAATTCCTTCATTAAATCGTGCACTTGTTGGTACTACCGGAATTCCTAAATCTCTAGCCAAAGTTCTTTCATCTATTTTAATATTATTACGTTTTGCTTCATCCATTAAATTCAAACATAACACTGCCTTGTCCGTAATTTCTAAAATTTGTAATACTAAATTTAAATTTCGCTCTAATCTACTAGCATCCACAACAATAACAGTAACATCGGGTTTTCCGAAAAGAATAAAATTCCGCGCTATCTCTTCATCTTGTGAGGTAGAAAGCAATGAATAGGTGCCCGGTAGATCTACCAATTTGAATTTCTGATCATTGTATTCAAAAGCACCTTCTGCTCTTACCACTGTTTTTCCGGGCCAATTTCCGGTATGCTGACGCAAACCGGTCAATGCATTAAAAACGGTGCTTTTTCCGGTATTCGGATTTCCGGCCAGAGCTATAACAAAGTCAAAATTTTCGATATTTAAACCTAGTTTTTTTAATCCTTTTGCATTGTATTGCGAACAGGTTTCACAAGCACTATTTACTTTATTCTCCATAATCTTAAGCTTTTTTAATGAGTATTTTAGATGCTTGATCGTTACGTAAAGCAATAGAAGTTCCTTTTACCAAATAGGCTGTCGGATTTCGCATTGGACTCATTAGATCAATACTAATTTCAGTGCCTTTAACAAAGCCTAGATCTAATAACCTTCGTCTGCTATCTCCTCTACTTTCTTTTGAAATTCCTAAAATATGTGCAACTTCATTTACTTTTAAACTCGACAACCTTACCATACTCTCTTCAATTATATCGTCTTTTTCTAGAATAGCAACCGTTATATTTGCAGCCACAATTGGTGCTAGCTTAAACTCTTCGCCTTCTGCATAAAAAACCACCCTTTGTTTATTATTTTCGACCACTCTTATTTGTGAATCTATATGTATCTTTTCAGCGAGAATTTGTTTGTAAATTACATCGGGTTCATCTTCAATGTGAACAATTTTTCCAACAGAACCCACAGCTATTGAGGATAAGAATTCTCCATTAACATCTGCCATTTTCCCTAATTTTGTAGGAATTGGATCACCGTGTGGATCATATTTCGGATTCCCCAATTGTGTTGCTAATAAATCTGCTTCTTCATGGTTCAGTTTATGCTCCATCTCCTCTGCTCTATCATGCCATTCCACTTTATCAAAGCCTGTTTTTTCAGCCAAATACTTTTCCCAAAGTCGATGAACTCTAACGATACGTAAAGCATAATCTCTTCCTGAGTTTGTCAACTTTAAAACATCACCATCAAATACTAATAATTCATTAATTGCCATCTTTTTTATAACATCTACTATAATACCGTTGCTAAATTTTAATGCATTTGTTAAACTATTTACATTCACTTCTTTTCCGGAATTTTCGCTATGGTATAGTTGTTTTAAAACATCTTCAATGACTATTTTTTCATTCGATCTTAAGTTGTTCTTAATCACCCAAAACCAACCTTTTCTTGGTCTGAATAACAGGTAAATTAATGCCGAAAAAGCAAAAAATATCAGCAACGCATATGTTGGACTATAGGTATTCATTTTAGTTGTACATATAAATTATGAGCTATTTTTTGTGAAATAGACAGTTCTCTATTTTCTATTTTAATTGTCAAAGAATCATCAAAAGGCTCTTTTGCAATGACCGTAATCTTTTGCCCTAGAGCAATTCCTTGTTTGTCTAAGAACTGCAAAAATTTTGAAGAAGAATCTTGTACGCCAACACAAATTCCACTTTCATTAACTTGCAAAGTTGCTAGTATTATTTTTTCTATTGACGGAAGCTCTCCATTTTTATCCGGAATAGGATCACCATGTGGGTCATGGGTTGGGTTTTCTAAAAAAACAGCTAATTCATCAATTAATTTTTCAGATTTAATATGTTCTAACTGCTCAGCAATATCATGAACTTCGTCCCAAGAAAAATTGAGTTTATTTACTAAAAATGTTTCCCAAAGACGGTGTTTTCTAACCACAGAAGCTGCTATTTTCTTTCCTTTGGTTGAAAGCTGGACACCTTGATATTTTTTATAAATAACCAATCGTTTCTCAGAAAGCTTTTGCAACATATCAGTAACTGAAGACGCTTTTGTCTGCATCTTTTCTGCAATTAAATTGGTGCTTACTCCCTTTTTAGTTTTGGTATCTAAGGCGTAAATAGCTTTTATATAATTTTCTTCGGCTTGTGAGAACATGATAATATTTTTATGCAAATATAAAAATATTTTTAGACTTGTCTAAAAATTAGAATAATAATTTTATATGTTATATTTGAAGTAATAAATAATTAGCAATGTTATCAAACCAAAAAGAATTATTTAGGTTGCCTGAAATCGTAACTTATCTTAACGGGGCATATATGTCTCCTCAATTAAAAAGTGTTGAAAAAATAGGACATGAGGCAGTCTCTCAAAAGTGTTTTCCTTATGAAGTCATTGCAGAAGATTTCTTTACAGGTGTTGAAAAATTAAGAAAGACATTTGCTGAGTTTGTTGATGTTTCAGACTATCAAAACACCGCTATAATTCCTTCAGTCTCGTATGGAATTGCAACTGTAGCTAATAATGTCAGATTAGAATCTGGTGATGAAATTATAATTGTTGATGCTCAGTTTCCCAGTAATGTATATGCTTGGCAAAAGATTGCTGAAAAAAATAATGCTAAAATTAAGGTTATTAGTCCACCGAAAACTTTTCAAAATCGAGGAAAGATTTGGAATAAATCTATTTTAGATGCTATTAATACTAAAACTGCTTTGGTAGCTATAAGCCCTACTCATTGGGCGGATGGTACTTTATTTGATCTGAAAGCAATTAGAGTTAAAACAAAAATATACAAAGCATTGTTAATTATTGATGGCGCTCAAAGTCTGGGTGCTTTTCCGTTTTCAGTAAAAGACATAAAGCCAGATGCTGTAATAACAGTGGGTTATAAATGGTTACTCGGTCCTTATGGTTTGGGTATGGCGTATTTTTCTGATTATTTTAATGATGGTGAGCCTATTGAAAATAATTGGATCAATAGAAAAGATAGTGAAAATTTTGGAGGTTTGGTAAATTATGAAAGTCGATATCAACCAAAAGCCGGACGTTATAATATGGGGGAATGCAGTAATTTTAATTTAGTACCGATGCTTACCAAAAGCATAGAACAATTAGCCGAATGGCAACCCAAAAACATACAATCTTACTGTGATTCAATTTCTAAGAACGCTATTAAAGAGTTACGAAATTTAGGTTGTTTTATTGAAGATGATACTTATAGAACCAAACATTTATTTGGTCTGTATTTACCTAAAAACATAGATTTAGACAAGCTAAAAGCCGAATTCAGCAAGAATAATATCTATGTATCATTTCGTGGTAATGCAATTCGTGTTTCGCCTAATGTCTATAATACAAAAGAAGATTTTGAGAAGTTAGTTGGATGTTTTAGGAAAATATAATAAAATATTTACTGTCATTGCGAAGGAGGGACAACCGTGGCAATCTCTTCTATAAATAAAAATCACACCTTCTAAGAAGGTGGCTTTGAAAAACCTCCTAAAAAGGGTCATTTCCTAGAATGAGGCATTTTAAATTAACATGTCCTCCTGAGCGTCCCGAAACTTCGGAAGAAGGGCTTTTATATTGATACTTCTAAGCATTTCGACTGCGCTCAATGTGACATTTAGGTAAATCTTATTTTTAAAATTATTCAATGCCATTAACTAGGAAATAACCCTAAAAAGGGCAATGAGCAACAAGATTATAAACCGACCCTTATCCCGTATTCTCGGGATGCTCAAGGAGACATTCTTCGATATAGGCTATTTTATTGAAAAAAGTAAAATTCGCAATCAATCTTTTTTAGATTCTTCACTTTAACCTGCCTTAAGTGACAGTCGAAAGATTCTAAATGACAAAACGTTATAAACGATTAAGCAAATTACTTAGTGAAAATTAGTGAAATTAGTCTAGATACTATTCACTCGCTTAATAGCCTTAGTAAAATCTTCTAAATCATTATCATTCATCACTAAATGTACCGCTTCATCACTTACTTTTTCAGCATTATCTTGCGGGAAGCCAAGTCCAACTACAATTCTCTTTAGGACAGAAACTTCTTCTTTAGAAACCTCTTTATCAGCATAAATCATCTTGGTTAAGTTGTACAATCTCTCAATACGCTCATCATAACTTACCGGTGGATTGATAGGATATTCTTCCGGATTTTTAAAAATTTTTTTATAATCTTCTTCACTAATGTGTAACCGTTTTGCCAAACGATCTAATAATTGTTGCTCTCCGTCAGTAATTATCTCATCTGCTATTGCTAATTTTACAATACTTGCAAAATGACCCATATTCTTTTTATGACCTCCACTTAAATATACACTTGATATTGACATGTTTTTATTTTTACCTCTTTTATTTATTTATTTTTCTAAATTTTATATATTTCTTTAATAGCACTTTTAAATTCGTCTAAATTATAATTATTGATAATTAAATGAATTGCTTTGTCACTTATTTTTTCAATGATATCTGTTGGAAACCCTAAATCGATTGCAATTCGTTGTAAAAGATCAACCTCATCTCCAATAATTTCACCATCAATAAAAATCATATCTGTTAAATTGTATAACCGCTCTATTCTTTCGTCATAAGTTACCGGAGGATTAATTGGATATGCATCCGGGTTTTCCAACACCTTTTTATATTCTTGTTTCTCAATTCCTAGCAGCTTTGCCAATCTATCTAATAATTCTTGCTCTTCATCATTAATCACAAAATCTACCCTAGCCAACTTTATAATATTAGCAAAATGAGCCAATTTTTTTTTATGAGCTTTACTTAAAGATAAATCTGAATTTTTCAAAACTTATTTTTTATGGCTCAAAGATAAATAAACTGATTATTTTTTTTAATGATTTTAATAAATATATCTTTGCTTAAAATTCAAACAATTGAATAAACAAACAATTGTTACTTTATATGAACAGTCTTCTAAACTAAAACAGATTGTTCAATGCTTACAACAAGAAAACCAAAAGCTTAATTTACAGCATTTGGCAGGATCTTCATTGTCTTTTGTTATTTCAAGCTCTTTTAAACAGGTAGAAAAACCTTACTTAATCATCTGTGATGATAAAGAAGAGGCTGCTTATTATTTGAATGATCTTGAACAGTTATTAGGAGAAAAAAACGTGTTGTTCTATCCCGGTTCCTACCGACGACCATATCAGGTCGATGAGACTGACAATGTCAATATTCTCTTACGTTCTGAAGTCTTAAACAGGATCAATTCTCGTAAAAAACCAGCCGTCATCATTACTTATCCTGATGCGCTATTTGAAAAGGTAATCACCAAAAGTGAATTAGAAAGAAGTACTTTAAAATTGCATGTTGGTGAACAAATACCGCTTGATTTTGTAAACGAAGTATTGTTTGAATACAATTTCAATCGTGTAGATTTTGTTACTGAACCCGGTGAATTTGCCGTACGAGGTGGTATTGTAGATGTTTTTTCATTTTCTAATGAAGAACCTTATCGGATTGAGTTTTTTGGCGATGAAGTAGATAGCATTAGAACTTTTGATATTGAAACACAATTATCAATTGAAAAAGAAAAGAAAATTAGCATCCTTCCCAATGTTGAAAATAAAAAATTACAAGAAAAACGTGAAAGTTTTTTAAAATACATATCTAATAAAACAGTTGTTTTTGTAAAAAACCAAGAATTACTTTTTGGTAAGTTAGACAAACTCTTCGATAAAGCTACTATTGCTTTTGCTGAAATAAAAGAAGGTGTACAACTCTCAGAACCTGTAGACTTATTCTGTGATAGCTCTTTGATCAAGCAACAACTGAATAATTATAATGTGGTAGCAATTGGTAATAAGAACGTCTTTGCGACCCCGAGTATTCGGGGGAAGCAATCTCATGATGAGATATCTAATTCAATTAAACCTGTCAGGTTTGAAACTATTCCACAACCTTCATTCAACAAACAATTTGATCTACTGATTAAAAACCTTAATGAGAATACTGCTAAAGGATTCAAAAATTACTTATTCTGCTCTAATGAAAAACAAGCAGAACGCTTTCGTGATATTTTTAGGGACATTGATGAAAATGTGTCTTATAAAACAATTGTTTTCCCATTATACCAAGGTTTTATAGATAAAGAACTCAAGATTGCTTGTTATACCGACCATCAAATTTTTGAACGCTATCATAAATTCCGCCTTAAAAGCGGATTCTCCAAAAAGCAAGCCATTACTTTAAAAGAACTCACCAATCTTGAAATTGGCGATTATGTAACGCACATGGATCATGGTATTGGCAAATTTGGCGGTTTACAAAAAATTGATGTTGAAGGAAAGCAACAAGAAGCCATAAAACTCATTTATGGTGAACGAGATATATTGTATATCAGTATCCATTCGCTACATAAAATCTCTAAGTTTAATGGTAAAGATGGTAAAACACCTAAAATATATAAACTAGGTTCGGGTGCTTGGAAAAAACTGAAACAAAAAACCAAAACGCGTGTTAAGCAAATTGCATATAATTTAATTCAACTCTATGCAAAGCGTAAGATACAAAAGGGATTTCAATACAATCCTGATAGTTTTATGCAACTGGAATTAGAATCTAGTTTTATGTATGAAGATACGCCAGATCAGCTTACTGCCACTCAAGATGTAAAAACTGACATGGAAAGTGAACAACCCATGGATAGACTCGTTTGTGGCGATGTTGGTTTCGGTAAAACCGAAATAGCAATTCGTGCTGCTTTTAAAGCTGTTGATAATGGCAAACAAGTTGCAATACTAGTACCTACAACTATTTTGGCATTTCAGCATTTTAAGACATTTAGTGAACGACTAGAAGATTTTCCTGTAGTTATAGGTTACCTCAACCGATTTAGAACTACAAAACAACGCACTGAAATCTTAAAAAATTTAGCTTCCGGAAAGATTGATATCATCATCGGCACGCATCAATTGGTCAATAAAAAAGTAATTTTTAAAGATCTGGGATTATTGATTGTTGATGAAGAGCAAAAGTTTGGTGTATCAGTCAAGGACAAACTCAAAACTATCAAAGAAAATGTTGATACGCTTACACTAACCGCTACACCTATACCAAGAACACTACAGTTTTCGTTAATGGCAGCTCGTGATATGTCAATCATCAATACGCCTCCGCCCAATCGTCATCCTATTGAAACTAATGTTATCCGCTTTAGCGAAGAAATTATTAGAGATGCTATTCAATATGAAATTTCACGTGGCGGACAAATATTTTTTATTCATAATCGTATAGAAAACATTAAAGAAGTTGCCGGAATGTTACAACGTTTATTACCTGATGCAAAGATTGCTATTGGGCATGGACAAATGGAAGGCAAAAAACTAGAGCAATTGATGCTTAGTTTTATGAATAATGAGTTTGATGTATTGGTTTCTACCACTATTGTGGAAAGTGGTTTAGATATACCTAATTCGAATACTATTTTTATTAATAATGCCAATAATTTTGGCTTGTCAGATCTGCATCAAATGCGAGGTCGCGTTGGGCGTTCTAATAAAAAAGCTTTTTGTTATTTTATTACGCCGCCATATCATATGATGACCGATGATGCTCGTAAACGTATTCAGGCATTAGAATTGTTTTCTGATTTGGGTAGCGGACTAAACATTGCCATGAAAGATTTGGAAATACGTGGTGCTGGAGACCTATTAGGTGGTGAACAAAGTGGATTTATCAATGACATAGGATTTGATACCTATCAAAAAATACTCAATGAAGCCATTGAAGAGCTCAAGGAAAATGAATTTAAAGAGCTGTATAAGGATAGTTCTGATAAACCCAAAGCATTTGTAAAAGAGATTCAAATTGATACCGATTTTGAGTTACTTTTCCCGGATGATTATATCAATATCATTACCGAACGATTAAATTTATATAGAGAATTAGGCGATTTACAAACCGAGTCAGCATTGCTACAATATGAACAGCGTCTCATTGACCGTTTTGGGGAATTACCTGTTCAAGCAGAAGACCTACTCAATAGTGTCAGATTAAAATGGGTTGCCAAAAATATGGGTTTAGAACGTATTATTCTGAAACGAAATAAACTTGTAGGTTATTTTATTGCTGATCAGCAATCACTTTTTTATCAAACAAAAACCTTTACCAAGATCTTGCAATTTGTACAACAAAACATGACCATCTGTAAAATGAAAGAAAAAGAAACCAAACAAGGCTTACGATTGTTATTGACTTTTGAAAATATTGCTTCGGTAGATAAAGCTTTAGAAACTTTACAAAAAATTTAATCTATTTGACATTCCTGTGTAGGCAGGAATCTAGGATGCTGAAAGTTTTAATGTTATGAAAAGCGTATTTTTATGTTTAATTATATTCTAACTGTAAATAATTTAATAGCTAATAATTCTGGATTCCTGCCTACACAGGAATGACAAAATATTGAAAAATTCATATTAGTATTGATAGAATATTGAAAACTAACAAAAATTGTATTAATTCACTATCTTAAAGAGTGTTATAATTTTTCATTTTTTATAAATACTAAAAACAATTTTTTTTACTAATATTATTAGTAAAAAATTATATACTTTTACGAAGTCAAACAACAACGAAATTAAATACGCATAACAACACAAATCATATAAAAAAAGAGCAGCTGTCAACTGCTCTTGTGTAAAAAGGGGAATAGGTTTTGGAAGCCTATCCAGAAATTTTAGATGAACACCTTAAAAGATTTGGACTCTTTTAAGTTCGATTAGCTATCTAATAATTTCTTTTCCCTTATATTAATCAACATTCAAAGATTGAATTTTAGTCGGTCTTTAATTGTTTCATTAATAGTGAATCTTACGCAAATTTATACTTTTTTTGAGCTTTTATTCTTATTTTTTAGTAATTATCCTTTACAAAGTTTTCAACATCTTGTTGATTAGGTAAGATTTCATAAATTATTCAACCTACCAATAATAAAAACCTCTAAATATTTGTTTGCTTCACAAACTTTTAATTAAGTTTATAGAGGTCAGTAGATAGCTTCATATTATATTCATCTTTTTTAAGGTTAACTGTCTGGTCGAGCGCGGTCGAGACCTTCTTTGAAACCTATACCGTTCTCGACTGCGCTCGAACCGACAAGGAATAAAAATTTACTCAACTGATATTTAGGGCTTGCTGATTTTCTAAAAAAATCATTTTATATAATTGAATTTCAGTTAGATAGTCTTATTTTTTATTGATTATTTCTTGGGTAAATGCAAAGGTTTTTGTATCTTATCTGCTATAAACCCG
>JAKISU010000102.1 GCA_021648445.1 Flavobacteriaceae bacterium | reverse complement strand
AGAGCTAAAGTGATTGATTTCCTTGATAATCAAATTTGGATAAATGATGAATTCGAAAATAGATTAACCGATAATTTCCAAATCATTAAACCCAATTTTTCGGGTTCCTATCTGTAATGAGTATAGTAATTCAGATGAGAATAGTGTTGAGCCTGTAGTATTTTTAACAGATACTACAGTTATATACAAATCAATAACCGGTATAGACGAAAACTTAACCAGTTTAGATATTTATACATTACCTGATTCTAAAACCTTGCAACCTGTTGTTATTTGGGTACATGGTGGTGCTTGGGCAATAGGTGATAAACTGAATAAAATGAGTAATAAAACTCCTTTTTTTAGAAGTTTAGACTATGTTTTTGTAAGTGTTAATTATAGATTGTCACCTTTTCCTTATGAGTTGACTAATAACAGCAGAATAAAACACCCTGACCATATTATTGATGTTGCTGACGCCATACAGTGGGTTTATGAGAATATTGAACTGTATGGAGGTGATAAAACCAATATTGCAGTATTAGGTCATTCAGCCGGAGCACATTTAGTAGCACTTATGGGTACAGATCAGACCTTACTTTCAAGTAGAAATATTAGTACTGACCATATTAAAGCCATTGGTTCATTTGATACTCAAGCTTATGATGTAAGCAGAGCTATAATGACGTTAACTGAAAGTGACTTATATATAAATGCTTTTGGTGATGATGAAACTGTACAAAATGATGCTTCTCCTTATTATCAGGTCGATAATTCATCTAGTATAACAGCACATTGGTTGTTTACAGAAAGAGGTTCACAAGAACGAAAAGAGATCTTAAATGATTTTATACTAAAAGCTGAAACTAAAAATGTGACTACCACAAAAATAGATGCCAATGGCTATACGCATGCTGATATAAATAATTTAATTGGCGATACTTCAAATACCCTAATGTCTGATGCTATTGAGAGCTTTTTAAATGATAGTTTTCAATAGTCTAAAAACGTATAAATTTAGGGATGATGCAGGATAAAATATCAAAAATGTATAACATGTTAATAAATTACACGTTATCTTCTTACCTACATTTTTAGGAAACTTTATATTTGTCAAAACAATTAGAGATAGATGAAATTTTTTATAGATACAGCAAACTTAGACCAAATTAGAGAAGCGCAAGAGCGAGGTGTTTTAGATGGCGTAACTACCAATCCATCACTAATGGCTAAAGAAGGTATTACAGGCAAAGAGAATATAATGAACCATTATAAAGCTATTTGCGAGATTGTAGATGGCGATGTAAGTGCTGAGGTAATTGCAACCGATTTTGAAGGAATGGTTAGAGAAGGAGAGGAATTGGCTGCCTTGAATCCACAAATTGTGGTAAAGCTACCTATGATAAAAGACGGCATTAAAGCTTGTAAATATTTTTCTGATAAAGGTGTTAAAACAAATGTTACACTGGTGTTTTCTGCCGGACAAGCATTGATAGCTGCTAAAGCAGGAGCTACCTATATGTCTCCATTTATTGGGAGATTAGATGATGTTTCTACAGACGGATTAGGTTTGATATCTGAGATTAGATTAATTTATGATAATTACGGATTTAAAACTCAGATACTTGCAGCATCTATCCGACATACCATGCATATAATGGATTGTGCTAAAATAGGCGCTGATGTAATGACCGGACCATTAAAAGCAATTGACGGATTGTTAAACCATCCGTTAACCGATATTGGATTGGCTAAATTTTTAGCTGACTTTAAAAAAGGAAATTAACTTTCAAAATATATAGGAGAAGGAAAAGTGTAAAATCCTGCTGAAAGGCAGGATTTTTTTGTTGGATTTATATCTTATCAGGGCTCTGTAAAATGTTGATTATTATCCTCCTCGAATTTCATCACAATACCCTATATTCAATAGTTATGTGTCATTTTAAAAACTTCCATGTTACATTCTAGAATGAAATATAATATAAAAAAGCTATTTACTTTTGCACTCAAATAAATAACAATAAATTTAAAAGTAAAATATGAACTCTGTTGAAATTATATTATTGAACTTTTCAGAAACAAGACGAAGAAGCATAAAATTATGGGAAGGAATTCCTAACGAATTTTTAAATTGGAGACCTGACAAAAAAGCTTTCTCTATTATTGAAATGATAAGACACACTCTAGAAACAGAGCATTTATTTCATGTAATTATACAAAATAGAGGTAATTTAGGAGATTATGAATCACCTTGGAGTAATTTAGATTACATCGATTTAAAAAATGAACTTAATATAGCTATAAAATACCGTAAAAATTTTATGACTATGATAAAAGCATTAAATGAATCTGATTTAGAAAATACACGAATTGAAAGAAGTGAAGTAGGACAAAGTAAAAATTTAGGAGATTATCTAAATAGAATTGCTTATCACGAATCTGTTCATGCTGGTCAAATGTTAAGCTATTTAAGAATACTTGGTGTTAAACGACCACTAATATGGGACTAGAAAAATGCAAAAATTAATATTATCGAAGAATTAGGAAATCAATTCAGTAAAATAGCTTCAATTTTTGGAGACAAATCTCGCTCTATCATCTTATGGAATTTATTAGATGGTAGAGCATATACTGTAACGGAATTGGCGACAAGTGCAAATATATCTTTACAATCTGCAAGTAATCATTTAAAAAAAATGATTACTGCAAATATCTTATCCGTAGAAAAACAAGGAAGACATCGCTATTTTAAATTTGCAAACGATGAAGTTGCTCAAGTAATAGAATCGATAGCTAGTTTGATTCCTTTAAATAAAGAATATAAAAAAATAAAAACACCAGAATTAAACGGTTTTACTTATGCTAGAACCTGTTACGACCATCTTGCAGGTAATGTTGGTGTTAGAATTACAAATTCGTTAATAGAAAATAGAATAATTGAAATTTCGAAAAACAATTACAAAGTCACTAAATTTGGAAAAAAATGGTTTAGTAGAATAGATTTAAATATTGATATTACCAAGCTAAAAAAACGTTCTTTTGCTCATCAATGTTTAGATTGGAGTGAAAGAAAACATCACATAGCAGGAGCGTTAGGAGCGTCACTTCTTGAAAAAATGATAGAAAAAGATTGGATACGTAAAAAATCAAATTCTAGAGAATTAATTATTACGTCAAAAGGTAAAATAGAGTTGAAAAATAGATTAAATTTAAAAATATAAAAACGCCACATAACACAGGTAATCATTGCACAAGAGGTTAGTTTTTTTTACCATTATCTTTTCAGCTTTAATTGCTTATAATTTTGCAGAAAAAACCTTCGCTTAAAAAAGACCTTGTTGATACCAAACAATTATTATTTTTTTAAAAAGTTATGTCGAACTCACGTTAACTTAATGACATTGTACTATCGAGAGGAGGGGAGCTTTATAATAAATGATTTATTCTAAAATTTTGAAACAAGTCAGAATCAAAGCTCCTTCCCTTGGTAAGGGAAGGTGGTCATGCTTTAGCATGAGCGGAAGGGTTATTTCAATTTTAATTGTTATGCGTTTTAGAAGATTCTGAAACCAATCTATTAATTTCTTTGAGCTCTTTATCAGTTAAATGCCTCCATTTACCAACCGTAGTATCAAGAGAGATATTCATAATTCTGACACGTTTTAATTTTAGAACTCTATAATCTAAATGTTCACACATTCTACGAATCTGTCTGTTCAAGCCTTGCGTTAAAATAATTTTAAATTGATTTTTACTCAACTGCTTAACATAACATTTACGTGTAATAGTATCTAAAATAGGAACTCCATTACTCATTTTTTGAATAAATTTTTTAGTTATGGGATGATTCACAGTAACTATATATTCCTTTTCATGATTGTTCCTCGCGCGTAAAATTTTGTTGACAATATCACCATCATTCGTTAAAAATATCAAACCTTCACTGGGTTTGTCTAAACGGCCAATTGGAAAAATCCGTGAAGGATAATTGATATAATCGATAATATTATCTTTTTCAACTTTGGTATCGGTCGTACAAACGATTCCGACAGGTTTATTAAAAGCGATGTAAACCGATTTTTCAGTGGGTGTAGAGATCAGTTCACCATCAACTCGTACTTCATCTTTGGGAGCGATCTTTGTTCCCATTTCGGGAACAACACCATTGATAGTAACACGACCTTGATCGATCAGTTTGTCCGCTACCCTTCGAGAGCAATAACCAACTTCACTTAGATATTTATTGATTCTTGTTAATTTCGTTTCTCCCATTTAATCCTTAGGTTCTTCTAACTTTTTAATAAGTGTTTCCCCATATAAGTACGCATCTTCCGGCCATCTTGCAGTAACTATATTACCATCTACACATACAAATGGTTTATAAGGATTCAAGCCACCTCTTTTAAATTGACTTTTATCATTGAGATTTCTTGAAACTTCATCTTCAACATATTCGGGATAAGTTCTATAATAATCACCTAATTTCCACGAGGTGATATAATAAGCAAGCTTTTCTAATCTTTTTATCAAACCGGTGATATTCTTATTGTAAATAATACTTTTTTTGGTGTTGGGGTCTATTGTTCTTGTCATTACAATGCAACCATGACAGATAGAGCCTATTATTTTCTTTGCCTGATAAAATTCCAATACTTTTTGTTGTAGAATTGTACTTTCTAAATATTGCCGCATGCCCTTTGCATGTCCTCCGGGTAAATGCAATAGATTATATTCAGATACTTCTATCTCAGAATATAAAATTGGATTTAAAAACGCAATATCCTTTTCTAGCTTCCTAAAAAATTTAATAGCTTCGGGTTTTGCCTTTAACTGACCGAAAATAACACCTGTTATTAATTTAGGGTCAACTTCGCCTTTTTGCCCGTTTTCTGTTGCAAAAATAACCTCATAACCTTTGTCTTTGAATAATTTCCAAGGAACAGAGACTTCTGTCAGATCAAAATCTTTATTGGGTAAGGGTATGAGTATTTTCATTGTTTAATTTTTAAAATAGTTCAATTCAAAATAAAATACAAACAGGAGCCGGTACTTCAATTTCATCTACAAATTGTAATAATCCGGTTGTTTTATCTCGTTTAAAGGAAATGATATTATTGGTAAGCTGATTGGCTACCAACAGATAATTTTCATCAGGTGATAATGAAAAATTTCGCGGAGCATCTCCTTTGGTAGATTCATGCGCAATTAAAGTTAATGAACCATCCAATTCATTCACTTGATAGATCACAATACTGTTATGTCCTCGATTGGAAGCATATAAAAATTTACCATCTGAAGAAATATGAATACCTGCACCGGTATTTGAATCTTCAAAATTGTCCGGCAACATTGAAATTGAAACTCCCTTTTCATATTGACCTGTACTGTTTTTCTGTACCATTGTCACAACACTACTGAGTTCATTTAAGACATAGATCCATTTTTTATTGGGATGAAAGGTCAAATGACGCGGTCCGTCACCCAATGCCATTTGTAAAGGTTGTTGATTTAAAGGCGTTAATTTTTGTGCTGAGGTATCTATTTGTGAAAACCAAAGTCCGTTAGTGCCTAAGTCAACTGAAATAATAGTATTGTCAGGTGCAAACCAAGCAGAATGTGCATGTGGGGCATCTTGCCGTTCTGTAACACCTTTACCTGTATGTTGTTGTACATCCAATAAATCTGACAATTCACCTTTTGTATTTAGTTTTAGCAGCCCTACATTTCCACCCGAATAATTGGCTGTCAATACATAACCTGCTTTATTAACTGAAACAAAACATGGATGTGCTCCACCTGAAGAACTCTTATTGATACGTTTTAAACTATCACCTTGAATTAAATAAGATTCAATAGTACCAACGGTATCTTTATTGCTAATTTCGTTTACGGCTAGTAAAAATTTACCATCTATACTCTTGGTTAAAAAAGACGGATTATCAGCAATAGTTGCTAAACCAATAAGCTGTAAAGTGCCATCTGTTTGTAAGATATATTTATAAATACCTTCACTTTCGCCACTCGTATAAGTGCCTACAAAAAATGAATGTGTCTTACTCTCTTGTAAAACCTCTTTTTTCTTAGTTTGACAGCTTGTTAGTAAGATAATTAAGAATGAAATAATGATACTTTGTGGTCTCATAGTTTAAATGTCCTTACATATTTTTAAATGATGATTGGTATGAATTTTTAAAAATTTTAGGGTTTGCTTTAAATTGAGTACACCAAAAAGAGGATGTTTAAAACTACTTTTAGCAGGAAGATGCTCGATATTATTTATTTGTTGTTTAGCTTCTTCAAACTGCTTGAGCAATTCTTCTTTTGTAATATCATTTGTTGGATGAACTGATCTTGGCGACTTTCCTTTACCTCTTGGAATAAAATTTAAGGTAAAAATAAGAGATCTTGTAAAATTAAAAGTCGATTTATAATCTGATGGATCTGATTTCTTAAGCATTTTAGATACATTGATTATGATGATCAGGGAATGGTCTAAATGCCAAAAAATGCCTTTTTCAGAAACTTTTGTATCTTTTTTATTGCCCTTATCAATTAATTGGGACATTTCAGCTAATTCGTTTTTTAATAACATCTATTTTATTTGCCTCAATAATTAGTTAAAAATACACACTTTAAAATTAACGAAGAATCGGTGCTTTGATTTTAATTAATTATTCTAGTGTTACCTTGAGCCTTTCGGCTATACTCAAGATATACTAAAGGTGAGAGATTTTTATAACTCAACCTAAAAAGATGAATAAAACAATTGTCCCCTTGAGGATTAACTAGATGAAAATATATTTTCATTGAAGATACCGAGCGTAGCTCATGAGGGGTGTGAAATTTTAATCGATAAATTTCCCTTATAATTTATATCTTTTATATCAAACTTAGATTATTAAGTTATTTTGTTTTTGAATTAATAGCTTTTTTCATCCAAACAAAATAACTAAAAACTAATAACCAATAACTATTTTTTTTATTACTTACTAAAATATACGGACTACCAATCGATATGTTTAATTACTCAATTCATCTAATTCCAAATTGTAATCATATTGTAGGTCTTCATGCAAGGTATTCACTGTTTTTTTAATGAGTAAAATTTGACGGTTAAAAATATTTTGCAATGATACATTTCTAGTCATAGATGGTCTCATCTCTTTAAGCACCCTACAAAAATGTAGAAGTAATTCCGCCTCCGTTTCTTTGTTTTTAGAATATCGAATATACTTTTTGGTCATTCGTAATATTTTACGAACGCTTTTTTTAATATAAAAATAACTGCTTGTATTTATCAATTCAAATTGTGTATCAATTTCGGCTTTTACACTTTCAATATAACCGGCTTCGTTGTCTGCTTCATATAAAAGATAAGTCAATAATTCTTTATTCTCTTTTTTAAATTTTGACAATCGTAAACAGAGTTCTAAGAGCTCTTCTTTTGATTGATGACTGAGTTCTTTTTTAAGTTGACTGATTGTGGCTGCTTTCATTAATTAGATATTTTCTCTTTTGTGAATACAACCTTGGTAGAGATCAATTCTTCGTTATCTAAACTAATTTTTTTAGTTTTAATAATAGCTGTGATAGAATCCTTTTTTACACTGTTATTAGCAATGATATCAAAGCGGAGCTTTATTTTCTGAATAGAATCAGAAATTTGTTGAATTTCACCTATTTGTTGTACATTTTCAATATTGACCTTTTGTATAAGATCTGAAATAATAATACTGTCATTTGAGAGCTCATGTAATTGTGTGGTAATATCTTCTACAAATTCCGGATGTTGTTGTTGTAATACTAATAGATCATAATAATCTTGTAGCTTTTGCTCGGTTAAATGTTGGTAAGTAAACATTTCTTTTGCATCTTCAATAGCGGCACTTTCAAGTACAGTTTCAGTTTTGTCCATCTCAACAGATTCAATAGGTACTTCTTTTCGGCTTTTTGCACAAGAAGTAATTAATAGTACAACGAATATATATAAGAGCCTTTTCATTGTATCATAAATTTTAGTTTTACAATTTTTCCATCTTTAGAGGTCTTATCTAATATTTTAATATTCTTTAAACTACTTGTTGGGATGGTTAATTTACTTATAAAATCATCTTTTGAATAGACTTCAACTCCAATATCATGCGTAAAGACTTGGTAAATTTGAGCGTCATCAGCGATTAATTTTTTTAGTTGTTGTTTTCGTTTTTTCCAATCTTTTATATTTCCGTTTGAATAATAATGTAGCATCAATGCATAATCATCTGTTTGCAATTTAATAGTAGCATTGCTATTAGTATTAATAGATCGTATAATGGTATCAGTTTTATAATAGGGCGACTGCACCACAAATTTCATTATATCTGCTTCCGTTTTATAGGTAAAACACCCTAAGCTATCCGTTTTAACATAGATAGGTGACTCAAACTCTTGCAGTATTTTTATATCTAAAATAGTACTGATAGTTTCGTTTTTATCTTCATCAATAAAGCAAAACTCAAACTCATTTTTTGTGTTTACAAAATATATCAGTATTGCGGTAATAGGTATTAAAAGGAGTAACCAAGCATAATTTTTTATTGCACTTGGGTTCTTTGAAGTATTAAACGATCTGCTATGTGTATTTTTAAAAGCTGCCCAATTATCAAAACCTACATACTTACTAAGCATGTTTAACATATCTATTCGTGGTAGCTTTTTGGGTTCATTTTTTATATAGGTATAAAACCATTTTTCGCTAATTGTCGTCTTTACTTTATTGAATAGATCTTCCTGAAATGCTGTAATATCTTCTCCTTTCCAATCTTTAATAGACATAGAAGCACTGTTGTCAGTTAAAAAAGCACTGGTAATCGCCTGTTTTAAAAGGTTAAAATAATGGTTGTCTTCAGGTTTCAAATCAATATATAATATTAAAAATCAATCATTTACATTTTGTAAAATGATTTACAAATAGTTTACAAGTGTTTTGCAAAACAAACATAAGCTTCTTACATAAGTTTGCTCAAAATTAATTCTTAAAAATAGAAAATTATGAGAACAAACAAGTTAAATCAGAAAGTTAAAATTTTAACGGTACTATTTTCAGTTGGACTGTTGTTATCCTGTTCAAAAGATTATAAAGAACAAGTACCCGTTGAAGGTGTTGAAGTTTCAGAATTATATGAAAGTGTTGAAGATGCTAAAACCACAGTATTAGAATCTAATGAAGTAAAAAAAGAAATTCCTCAAAAGCAAAAAATTATTAAATCAGCCCATGTTAGGTATAAAGTAAACAAGGTTAAAATGGCTACCGGTCAAATTAATAAAATGGTGCAACAGTTTAATGGTTATATATCTGATCAACGTTTTCAAAATACGATATATCAGATAGAAAACAGATTTACCATTAAAGTACCAGAACAACACTTTGATGTGTTGATGGATTCGTTAGTTAAAATTGCTGAATTTGTAGATTATGAAAATATTACCACACAAGATGTAACTGAAGAATATATTGATTTAAAGTCACGATTAAAGACAAAATTAGAAGTAAAACAACGTTATGAAACTATTTTACGTCAACGTGCTAAAACTGTTAAAGATATTTTAGCTACTGAAGAAAAATTGCGAGTGATTCAAGAAGAAATAGAAGCTTCTCAAGGTCGATTGAACTATTTGACAAACAAAGTATCATTTAGTACTATACAGGTAGATCTTTATGAAACGGTTGATTATAAAGAAACTCCAGAGAGTTATACCAGAACATTCTTTTCTAAAACCAAAGAAGGTTTTTCTTTTGGATGGAAATTGATAGAAAGTATTGTATTGGGTATTATCTATATCTGGCCTTTAATATTGATTGGTGGTTTGTTGTTTTTTATTATTAAAAAGAGGTTGAGAAAGTAGTGACATCCATAAAAATATCACCTGCAAGGTCTACCCAGACCTTGTAGGTGTTTTTTACATTATAAATTTCTTTCGTATTTCAGAGTTTGGTATCTCACAAACACTATTCTTTACAATCCGTTTTCTGTTTTTAGAAATAAAGTCATACACATAGTCAGAGAGTATTCTAGGAAGTACAAACATTAAGTTACCAATCAATTTATAATATGGTAATTTTAGCATTATTTTTCTTATTGATATACTTTTTGTGTAAATTTCGTTTTCATTTTCTACTAAAATTATTGTTGATTTTTCCAATCCTTTAATTTTATGTTTGGATAATAAAGTAGTTCCAAAATTAGAAAGACTTGACACAAATTTAAAATTATTGTTTTTGTCATTTGTTGCAATAAACATTATTGCTTTATTGCAAAAACCACAATTACCATCAAAAATTATGAATGACTTTTCCATTTTATAATTGCTTTAGTAACCAATTTGTAATTTCATTCAATGCAATTGGAGAAAATGTTTGCTCAATTATAGCATATTCATTTGGCAAACCAGTTTTACACTCCTGAAACAAATGGTTTAAATTTGGTAATTTTTTAATAGTTCCTTTATCATTGTTTCCTTTTATTAAAGCATTTTCAATTGCTTTTAAATTTTCTTTTGCAGGTACTTGTAAATCCTTTTCTCCATTAAGAGCCAAGACAGGACATTTTACATTCATTAATGATGTTTTTACATCAAATTTAAGAAAGTAATACATCCAAGGATTTGTTAGTTGGTTTGATAAGTTTTTTATTTGATTAGCTGTTAATTGAGAACCATATTTTAGAGTGAGAAAATTATTAATTTCATCGCTTAATTTTTGATTAGACCTTTCGGAATTTATAATTAATTCATAAATATCGCTAAATATTTCTTGCCCTTTTGAAATTTCTGATTCACTCATTCCACTTTGTTCTTCAATCTTCTTTTTTTGTAAAAGCATTAATTCATCTCCTCTAATCCCAGGTGTAGCAAGCAATACAATAAAACTAACATCATCAGATGAATTTGCAACAATTGAAGCAATAACACCTCCTTCACTGTGACCTATTAATCCAATTTTTTTCTTTTTTATTTCCTTTCTTGTTTTTAAATATTGAATAGCAGACTCTACGTCTGTTGCAAAATTCATTGTTGTAGCAGTACTAAATGTACCAGTAGATTTATCAATTCCCCTATCGTCAAAGCGTAAAACGGCAATTCCATTTTTTGTCAAATGATCTGATAAAACAAGAAAGGGTTTGTGATTAAACAATTCTTCATCTCTATTTTGTGGACCACTACCAGTAATCAATATCACAACTGGAAATTTTCCTTTTTTACTTGGAAGTGTTAATGTACCTGCTAATCTTATGCTATCTTTTTTATTATCAAAAAATATATTTTCAGAATGATATGGATAAGGTTTTTTAGGCTCTTGATATCTTGGAATTTCTATCGTGTTTTTTCCTTTTTTAATTAAGGTTAAAGAAAAAGATTGTCCAGATTGCACAAAATTACCAATAATAGTATCTTTTGTTTTCAAAACTCCTTCATAGGTAATATTGGCATTATCTATTTTTAGTTTTAAAACATTATTTTCAAAATCAACAGATGTTACAGGAATTTCTTTTGCTCCTTGGTCTGGACTGTCCATAGTTGAAACTAAACCTTTATCAGTTTTATTAATATTAAAAATTAGTTTTAATTGAATTGTTTGAACGTTTAAAATGCCTTCCCATTTACCAACGACACCTTGGCTAAAAGATGAGATATAGATTAATATACTCATTACAGATAGGAACCCGAAAAATTGGGTTTAATGATTTGGAAATTATCGGTTAATCTATTTTCGAATTCATCATTTATCCAAATTTGATTATCAAGGAAATCAATCACTTTAGCTCT
>JAKISU010000101.1 GCA_021648445.1 Flavobacteriaceae bacterium | reverse complement strand
GAGCTAAAGTGATTGATTTCCTTGATAATCAAATTTGGATAAATGATGAATTCGAAAATAGATTAACCGATAATTTCCAAATCATTAAACCCAATTTTTCGGGTTCCTATCTGTAATGAGTATATAACAGTTAAACAAAAAACAAATCAACAACTATTTTACCGGTATATAAATTTCAGTTAGCCAATCAGCAGGATTAGGCTTAGATATTGGGTCGGTCAAATAAACTTCAAGCCCAGGTTGACCGTGAAGTTCTTCTAAACCGTTATCAGTTATGTATTTTGCAACTGTTTCCCAAGTTTCCTTTAAATTATTATAATCCCCTTTTAAGGTAGTCTTTACCGCTTTAAAGGGCTTTAACATTCCTGTTTGAATACCACTACCTGATTCTGTAATTACCTTTTCAGCAACAGGCACAGCAGAAGAAAATATCACTGCATTATTTTCCGGGTCAAATTTATGATACAATGTGAAAGGTGCACCAGCCATTTGAATGTTATTTTTTTGAGCATAGATACCAACTTTTGGCATCATTTCTTGCTTTTTGGTTTCTAACTCATCAATTTTACAAGAAGTAGTGTTATATAAATAATACCCTCCACCGCGAGTAGTAAGTTCATTTACCGTTATACTATATTTTTTCATATCAGCTTGCACCACACTATCTAACTTAAATAAACCTCTTTCAAAATCAGGACCAATTTGTTTATCCATACCTCCTTGAAAAACCATAGCAGCTCTAAACATAAAATCCATCTCGCCTTTCATTCCCCAAGTAACTTCAGTACCGCCTTCTACAGGTTTAAAATTCCAATAAATATCAGATTCCGACTCAAAAGGTTTTATGAAGGCGATTTTTTGATTGATTGATTCATTAGATTTAGCCTCTAATGTCTCCATGCCTCCTTCACCAATAACATCTCCTTTCCAACTATGTGTTGCTCCTTTACCACTAGTTTTTTCTCCAAAAGTTAAATTTACAGTTGGCTCTTTCTCAATCCATGGCGACCATGCAGGCCAATTCTTATAATCATTTACATTATTATAAATCACTTGAACGGGAGCCTTAATAATTTTTGTTCTGGTAACATCATAAGAGTTCTCTAATGTGGCAATATAAATAGCACCGGCCACAACTATTAACAGTAGTAAGAGTAATAAATACTTTAAAGCTTTCATTATGTAGGGGGTTTAATGAACTCGTTTAAACTTTTTCTATTTCCTAAAAAATGACTAAAATTTGCCCATATTTTGTTACTTTTCTTATATGTAGCAGTGCTATATCTTTTAAAAAGTGCCTCATCTGAACAAATTCTATCTCATTTTCGGTTAAAAACAAAAAGTTTAAACGAGTTCAATTAGTAATCATCACAAATATAATAATTTATCGATAGATTTTAGTTAAATTTACAACTCCTAAACAAAACAATATATAAAATGAAAATCAAATATTTTTTAAGTAGTTTACTTATTGTTGGTCTATTGTGGTCATGTGTCGACACAAAAAAAGAACCTGTTGAAAAGGTTAAAAAAGAAGAGTTTAATCATGTAGTAGAGCAATTTGCTGATTTAAAAATATTGCGTTATCAAATTCCCGGATTTGATGAATTGACTCTAAAAGAAAAAAAATTAGTTTATTATTTGACACAAGCAGGCTTAGCTGGTCGCGACATAATGTGGGATCAAAACTATCGTCATAATTTAGAAATAAGGAATGCGCTAGAAAATGTATATACCTCTTTTAAAGGTGATAAAACTACTGATGATTGGAAAATATTTGAAGTATATTTAAAACGTGTTTGGTTCTCAAACGGTATTCATCATCATTATTCAAATGATAAAATTAAACCTAAATTTTCTCCTGATTACTTAAAAATATTATTGGCAGAAACCAATACCCGTCATGAAGGAGAAGCCTTTGATGTTATATTCAATGATGCAGATAATAAAAAAGTAAATAAGAAAAAAGATACCGATAATGTAGCTTCATCTGCTATTAATTTTTATGACCCGAGCATAACCGATGCTGATGTTGAAGCTTTTTATAAAACCGCTTATAAAGGGTCTAAAAACAAGCCAATAGAAGCTGGTTTAAATTCAAAATTAGTAAGAGAGAATGGTAAAATTGTTGAGAAAGTTTGGAAATCAGGCGGTATGTACGGAAAAGCCATTGATGAAGTTATAAAATGGCTTGAAAAAGCCAAAGGTGTGGCCGAAAATGAAAAACAGGAAAAAACTTTAGGTTTATTAATTGAATATTATAAAACCGGGAGTTTAGATACTTGGGATAAATACTGTATTGAATGGGCAACTTCAACTGAAGGAAATATAGATTGGATCAATGGTTTTATTGAAGTATATAATGACCCTAAAGGGTATAGAGGCTCTTATGAGAACATAGTTCAAATTAAAGATTTTGACATGTCGCGAAAAATGGCGGTTTTATCTGAAAATGTACAATGGTTTGAAGATAATGCGCCTTTAATGAATAGTCATAAAAAAGATAGTGTAGTTGGTGTATCTTATAAAACTGTAAATGTTGCCGGTGAAGCCGGAGATGCTTCTCCAAGTACACCTATTGGTGTTAATTTACCTAATAATAACTGGATTCGTCAACAGCATGGAAGTAAATCAGTATCATTAGGTAATATCATCAGTGCTTATAACAGTGCCGGTGGTAGTGGCAGGTTAAAAGAATTTGCACATGATAGTATAGAAATTGAACTAGAAGAAAAGTATGGTAAGCTGGCTGATAAATTACACACTGCATTACATGAAGTAATTGGTCATGCTTCCGGACAAATAAATAAAGGAATTGGACAACCTAAAGAAACTTTAAAGAATTATGCTTCTACTATGGAAGAAGGTCGAGCTGATTTGATAGGTCTTTATTATTTAATGGATCCTAAATTACAGGAATTAGGCTTGGTTGACGATTGGGAAAAAATAGGTAAAGCTGCGTATGATGGTTATATCCGTAACGGGTTAATGACCCAGTTAATTCGTATAAATTTGGGTGATGATATTGAAGAAGATCATATGGTGAACAGGCAATGGGTTTCTGCTTGGGTGTTTGAAAAAGGCAAAGCTGATAATGTAATTGAAAGAATTATTAAAAATGGTAAAACATATTATAATATTAATGATTATGCAAAGCTTCGTGAATTATTCGGACAATTACTTCGAGAGACTCAACGTATAAAATCTGAAGGTGATTTCAACGCTGCTCAAGAATTAGTTGAGAGCTATGGTGTAAAAGTAGATCAGGCAATTCATACAGAAGTATTGAAACGAAATAAACAATTCAAATCAGCTCCCTATAGTGGGTTTGTGAATCCGGTTTTGGTAACAGAAACCAATGAAAAAGGAGAAATAACTGATATTAAAATTAAACAACCTGAAGGTTTTGAGTCACAAATGTTAGAATATGCTAAGAAATATAACTTTTTAGCCAGAGAACTTTAACCTAAATTATACAATAATAGTATTCAATAAAAAACCGTTTCTCTTAAAGCTTTAAGAGAAATGGTTTTTTCTTTGAGTAAATTTGGTATATTATTATTTAGTTCTTTTAAAAATATATCTTGTGATATAAATTCCTTGATTGTCTCCTTTACCAGAAGATTCCACACCACTTGTTACAAATGCAAGTTCCCAACCTTCGGCTGTCATAGTATTAATCTTAGAGGTTACAATGGCATCATTGGTTGCAATGTTTTGGAATCTAATCCCACCTATATTATAAAAGTTTAGCAATTTGGTTTCATCAAAACCTTTCACTCTCATTTCTTTTCTATCAGATTTATTTCTAGTATTATCATCTTCCGTTTGAGTAGAAGTATACTGTTTATAATCTTTTTGTTCATTTGCAGACATTAATCTAGAGCGTCCTAAACCATTTGGCACTATTGATTCTACACTAGTAATAATTTTATACTCTACAGATTGTGCATTAACACTAAATGTTGTCGCTATTAGCAACAACCCAAATAATATAATTTTTTTCATTGATCCATTTTTAAATTATTAAATAAAATTTTGCCAAATATAATGCCAAAAAAGATATATATTGCTAATTAGTGTCTGCACGAAAACTGTCAAATTTTACGAAATTAGAGATTTTGAATGAGATTTGGATTTACTTTTTACTTGTTGATGCCTTAGTATCAACGAGTAAAAATAAATTCAAAGACCGTCAAAAGATTAATTTCTAATTTTGTAGAGTTTTCGTGCAGACACTAATTATTGTTAAAACTTGAATACATGACAGGAGTTGTTATAAAGTCAACAGGTAGCTGGTATATTATCAGAACTGAAGACAATAAAATTTATGAATGTAGAATAAGAGGAAAGTTCCGCTTGAGCGGAATTAAAAGTACGAATCCGGTTACGGTTGGTGATATCGTAGATTTTGAATTAGAAAAAAATAGCAGTAAGGGTATTATTAATAAAATTCATAACAGAAAGAATTATATTATCAGAAAATCGGTAAACCTATCTAAACAAACACACATTATTGCTGCTAATATAGATCAGGTTTTTTTGTTAGTTACTTTAGAAAACCCTCCTACTTATACTCCTTTTATCGATCGTTTTTTAGCTACAGCTGAAGCATACTCAATACCTGCGATTATCATCTTTAATAAGATCGATATTTATGATAAAAAATTGGCTGAGCAAAAGCAACAACTTGAAAAAGTTTATAGAGCCATTGGATATGAATGTCTTGACATATCTGCCATTGAAAAGATCAATATTGGTAAGTTGAAAATCATGATGAAAGATAGAGTGAGTATGTTTTCTGGTCATTCTGGTGTTGGTAAATCTACATTGATCAACGCTATCCATCCGGAACTTGATTTAAAAACTGCTGAAATATCAACACAGCATAAACAAGGGCAACACACTACTACTTTTGCAGAAATGTTTAGTTTGCCTTTCGGCGGATATATAATTGATACACCCGGTATTAAAGGTTTTGGTGTAGTAGATTTTGAAAAAGATGAAATTGGTGACTTTTTCCCTGAGTTTTTTGCCTTAAAACAACATTGTAAATTCAATAATTGTTTACATATTAATGAACCAGATTGTGCCATAAAACAAGCGGTAGAAAAAGGTGAAATTGCCAAATCTAGATATAATAGCTATTTGCAATTGTTTGAAGATGAGCAAGAAAATTATAGGGTAGATGATTATCAGTAGGCTAGGTATTGATGCTTGATGCTGTACGTGTAAAAAGTGTTGGATTAGCAACTTTACAATATCCAAAAAGTTAATTAAACAAAATTCCATTTATGAAAGCAGTTATTCAAAGAGTTACAAAAGCTTCGGTAATAGTAGATGGAAAAATTATTAGTTCAATAAAAAACGGACTTCTAATTTTATTAGGCATTACTAATGATGATAATATTACTGACATAGAATGGTTATCAAAAAAAATTATAAATCTTAGAATTTTTAACGATAATAATGCTATAATGAACAAATCAATAATAGATATTGATGGTAATATAATTGTTGTAAGTCAGTTTACTTTAATGGCAAGCACAAAAAAAGGTAATAGACCTTCATATATTAAAGCTGCAAAACCCGATATTGCTATTCCGTTATATGAGCAATTCATCTCACAACTAGAAAAAGAATTAGGCAAAAAAGTGGGTACAGGTATTTTTGGAGCAGATATGAAAATTGAAATCTTAAATGATGGCCCTGTAACTATACTTATAGATTCTTTGAAAAGAGAATAATTAACAATCACAATCAGTATTACAGTCTGTTTTTTTCTTATTAAAAAAGAATTTTTTAATCAAAAAACCCAAGGCTAAAATTAATGCAATATAAACTAAAATTGTCTGCATAATAAAATCAGTTCAAAAGTGTAAAGGTAAGTAATGAAGCTAAATATGCCAAAGCTGTCATGCCAAATAATTGTAAAAGAGGCCATTTCCAGCTATTTGTTTCTCGCTTAACAATGGCAAGTGTGCCCATACATTGCATTGCAAAAGCATAAAAAATAAGTAATGACATTCCCGTAGGAAAATTAAATAATTTTTTACCTGTATCTTGATTTATTTCAGCAGCCATTTTTTCTTTAATAGTAGTTGTACCACCATCATTTTCAACACTATATATAGTTGCTAGTGTTCCAACAAAAACTTCTCTCGCTGCAAAAGAAGTTAATAAAGCTATTCCTATTTTCCAATCATAACCCAATGGTTTTATAGCAGGCTCTATAGCTTTACCTGCAATACCTATATAAGAATGTTCTAATTTATAAGATGCAATTTTCTGATTAACTTCACTTTCAGAAAGTTTTTGATTACTATATTCTTTTTTTACAATTTCAGAAGCATTTTTAAAAGACGATGGCCCATTAGACGCTAAAAACCAAAGTACAATTGAAATTGCTAAAATTATTTTTCCTGCGCCAAATACAAATGCTTTTGTTTTTTCTAATACAGTATATAAAACGTTTTTAATCGAAGGGAGTTTATAATTTGGCATTTCAATAACAAAAAAACTCTTTCCTCTAACTTTTAATGTTTTATTTAACAAATAACCTGAAACCATTGCTGCTGTAAATCCGAGAAGATATAAAGCCATCAAGGTTAAACCTTGTAAACTAAAGATTCCTAAAACTCTCTGATTTGGTATTACCAATGCAATGATAATAGCATATACCGGTAATCTTGCCGAACAAGTGGTAAAAGGTGTTACCAATATGGTTACTAATCTTTCTTTCCAACCGCTGATATTTCTGGCAGCCATAATTGCAGGTATTGCACAAGCTGTCCCTGAAATTAAAGGTATTACACTTTTACCACTCATACCAAAACGACGCATGATTTTATCCATTAAAAAAACAACCCTACTCATATAACCTGTCTCTTCTAATATTGATATCAAAAAAAATAATATGGCTATTTGCGGTACAAAAATTACAATTCCACCAATTCCGGGTATAATGCCTTCCGCCAATAAATTTGTAAACATTCCTTGTGGTAACTTATTTTTTGCCCATTCGCTTAATTGAGCAAATGTGGTGTCTATAAAATCCATTGGTATACTGGTCCAATCAAAAATTGATTGAAAGATCAACATTAAAATGCTTGCAAAAATTACATAACCAAAAATCTTATGAGTTAATATTTTATCAAGCTTAAAACGTAAATCCGTTGCTTTTTCTGTATCTACAGCATATGTTTTTTTGAGAATATTATTAATATATTGATAACGCAAAATAGTTTCTCTATTTTGCATTTTTTTTAATTTAGAGGTATCCTTTCTATAAGTATCAATACGTTTTTGTAAGCTTTTATCAATGGTTGAAAAGTTATGGTGTTGCGTAATTAATAACCATGCTTTGTATAAAGATATTTCATTAAAATTATTTTTGACCTGATTGAAAAAATCGACATCAATTCTATCTGCAATATCTGCAATTGTTGAAATATTAGCTTTTTTATAATTTAAAATTGCTTTTTTAAGTTCATCAATCCCTATTTTTTTACGGGCACTAACCAATAAAACTTCAGAATTCAATTCTTGTTTTAACAACTCTATATCTAAAGAAATTCCTTTCTTTTTCATTTGATCAGCCATATTTATAACCAAAATGGCAGGAATTTCTAAATCTTTAATTTGTGAGAATAAAAACAGATTTCGTTTTAAATTTTCAACATCAGCCACTACGACGACGACATCAGGATATTCATTGTCAGGGTTTAATAATGATTGTAATACTATGTTTTCATCTAAACTTGTAGGGTTAATACTATAGGTTCCGGGTAGGTCAATAATAGTAGCATTTGTTATATCATTCAATTTAGCAGTTCCGCTTTTCTTTTCAACGGTAACTCCGGGATAATTACTTACTTTTTGATTTAAACCTGTAAGTTGATTAAAAAGTGATGATTTTCCAGTATTGGGATTTCCTATTAAAGCTACTTTTATGACTTCAGTATTTCGCATAAATTTTCGCTTTTGGTAATTTGGATGAGTTCAGCTGTTTCTTTGCGAATGGCTAAATGACTACCGTTTACTCTTATATATAAAGGGTCTTTCATAGGAGCAACTTGTATCAGCTCTACTTCTTTTCCCGGTAAACAACCCATTTCCAATAATTTTAAGGGTACATTGTCATAAGAAATATCTTGTATTATTCCTTTTTCTCCAACAGATAAATTTGCTATAGTAGTCTCCAATTGTTATTTAGATTGATTATAAATACTGTGCGAAAGTACAGCTTTTTTTATTATAAAAAATATGATATTTATCATTTATTATTAAATATTGTCCGACTAAAGACATAAGACTCCCGAAGCCTCCTGAAAGATTTAAGACTCATTTTTAGATAATTGACAGTCAGTAGAATACTAAATTAAAAATTTAGAAAATTGCTTTTAAAAATTTTAAATTATTAATGTCGAAAAGAAAAGCTCTTGAAACGGTTAATTTCATTAACATAAACGTTTTAAAAAAAAATTAATCGGACAACAATGATTTATTATAATGGACTCATTTAAGGGCATCTCTATTAATTCATTCTTTTTTAAGAATTTCTATATCTTTTTGTATCCTTATAATATCCTCTTTATCAGTTCCATCATAAAAGCCTCTTATTTGTCTTTTTTTATCAATTAAAATAAATTGTTCTGTATGAATAAAATCTTGTACTCCACCATCACCTTCGTCTAATACAGCAAAATAAGATTTACGTGCCAGTTCATAGATGTGTTTTTTATTACCGGTAACTAAATTCCATTTTGCATCTATAACTCCCTTTTTATCGGCATAATCTCTTAAAACGGAAATACTATCAATTACAGGTGTAACAGAATGAGACAAAAAGAGTACTGTTGTATCGTTTTTAAAAAACTCTTGTAAGTCTGCCATGTTTGTAGCCATTATGGGGCAAATGGTTTGACACCTTGTAAAAAAGAAATCGGCTACATAAATTTTTCCTTCATAGTTATGTTGAGTTATGGTATCTCCATTTTGGTTGATCAATGTAAAATCTCCTATTTTATGATTAGAACGAATGTGTTTTACGGAAGAATCTACCAATCTAGGATTCACATCAGCCGGATTATATACCGGCAATTTTTTTGGAGGTAACAATAAAAAATAACCAATTATAACAAAGATTATGAATAAGATACCTATTGTGATTATTGTAGGAATTGATTTTCTAAAAAAAGATTTTTCCATTTATTTTTATATATTTGTAATCTTCAAAGCTATGAACCCCTAAAAAAAGCAAAGTTATTGTTTATGAAGAATTTTTTACTATTAATTCTATTTATATTTTCGACTATTTCATATGCTCAAGATGAATTAGTTATCTATGATTCTTATCTTCATGAATTAATTACTACTACTGAGGAGAAATTTATTATAAATTTTGATTCAAAAAGTATTTCTCAGCGAAAAGCTATCGTTGAAAAAATTACTTCAAATATTAATTATGATCCTAGTTTTATAAAAGCTGCAATGATTTTACATATGCTAAATTATAAATTGGGTGATGAAGATTATAATAAAGGTATAGATACTTATATATTTGAATTAAATCAATCTAATCAGACAGCAACAGTAAAAAGTTTTAAAGAAAGTTTAGAAAATCAAATTGATGTAGATCTATCTGATTTTTTTAATGATTGGTTTATAGGTAAAGGATTTCCGTCTTATGAAATTAGTTGGTTTCAAAATAAAGAAAACAATACTATTAGTATAACAGCAAAACAAAATCAGTCAAACTCTTCAGTTTCCTTTTTTGAAATGCCTATTCCAATAAAGGTTAGTAGTGAAGATGGCGAGTCACAGTTTATACGATTAGAACTAGGTGAAAATAAACAAAGCTTTACAGGTTCAATTCCTTTTAATATTAAAACTATTGAAATAGATCCTGAATATCAACTTATCAGTAAAAATAATATTGTAAAAGCAGGTATGGATCAAGAAGTGTTAAATACAACCATTTCTTTATATCCTAATCCGGCAAGAAACAGTTTGAACATTCAAAATTCGAGTGAGGCTAAAGTTGAAAAAATTTCTATCTATAATATGCTGGGTAAACTAGTACTACAAGAAACCAATCCTATTGTAGCAATTAACTTAAAGTCGTTGACATTTGGAATTCATTTAGTAAAAATAGAAACTACGCAAGGTACACTGCATAAAACTATCTTAAAAGAACAATAAGACAGCTCAATTTTAACAAAGGTTTTAGGATAACTAACTTCTTTTAATTGGTTATTATATCTTACATTTGTGCGTTTTTAAATTACGAGAATGGATATATTTATTAAAGTATCACAATTTATTTTAAGCTTATCATTATTGATAGTTTTGCACGAATTAGGACATTTTATCCCTGCTAAATTATTCAAAACTAAAGTTGAAAAATTTTACCTGTTTTTTGATTATAAATTTTCTTTGTTCAAAAAGAAAATTGGAGAAACCACCTATGGTATTGGCTGGATTCCTCTTGGCGGATATGTGAAGATTGCCGGAATGATTGATGAAAGTATGGATACCGAACAAATGAAGCAAGAACCAAAACCTTGGGAATTTCGTTCAAAACCAGCTTGGCAACGTTTGATCATCATGCTAGGTGGCGTTACCGTTAACTTTTTATTAGGTATTTTTATTTATACCATGATATTGAATGTTTGGGGCGAAGACTATGTTTCAACAATAGGTGTTAAAAATGGTTTTTCTGTTGCTAAAGAGTTTGAGCAATATGGGTTTAAAAACGGAGACAGAATATTAAAAATTAACGGAGAAGTACCTTTTAATGTATTAGATGTAAATAAACATCTTTTTTTAAGAGATGTTGCAACTATTGAAGTTAAACACGTTGATGGATCTACTGAAAACATCACTTTACCTGAAGATATAGGTTTAAGAATGTGGGCAAATGGTACAATGGAGCCTTTTAATCCAGGGATCAATGCTGTTTTAGATAGTATAATTCCTGATTCTCCTGCACTAAAAGCCGGGTTTCAAAAAAATGATAAAATTATTTCTATAGATGGAAAACAAATTCAGTTTTGGAGACAATTTACTGATGTTGTACAAGAAAATAAAGAGCGTAAAGAAATGGTGCTTGTAGTATTGAGAAGTGGAAGTAAAGAAACTGTAAATGTTACTCCGGGAGCCGATGGGAATTTAGGTGTATATGTGAAAAATACACCTAGCGAACAAGTAACAGTTAATCACAAAGATTATACCTTTCTAGAAAGTATCCCTGAAGGAACTTCAAGTGCTTATTGGACGTTACGAGATTACATTGCTCAATTCAAATATGTATTTACTAAAAAAGGTGCTACAGCATTAGGAGGTTTTGGTACTATTTTAAGTATTTTTCCAACCCAATGGGATTGGCAACGTTTTTGGAGTTTAACAGCATTCTTATCTATTATGTTGGCTTTTATGAATTTATTACCTATACCTGCTTTAGATGGTGGTCATGTGGTATTTACATTATACGAAATGATCTCCGGTAGAAAACCAAGTGATAAGTTTTTAGAACATGCTCAAGTTGCAGGTTTTATATTTCTAATAACATTGTTATTATATGCGAATGGAAATGATGTATACAAATGGATAACAGGTAAGTTTTAAATAGACAAATTATTATAATAAAAATGCCAAGTAATAAATTATTACTTGGCATTTTTATTTATTTTGCAGTATATTTTAACCCGTATTATTCACGGATGTTCTATTCCAAAGCCAAACTACCTGCAATCTAAGGAAATGCTCAAAATTTTTATAACCCAAAATTGGGTAAACAATTCCTCTTATAAAAACTCCTGTGCTTCC
>JAKISU010000100.1 GCA_021648445.1 Flavobacteriaceae bacterium | reverse complement strand
AAATATTGATTATCAGTATAATATACTAAAAATAAATATAAAAAACAACAAATAGCGGCTCCGAACACCAACAATTTATACGGATAAATTGGAGAAAATCAAAATGGTTTTAGATGCGTTTGCCCTGCAGTATTTACGCTTCCGTTAGCATTTAAAACTTTGATTACACCACCTCGTTCTACAATAAAAAGTCTGTCATCACCTGTATTTTTAATACTTACAGGATTGCTAAAGCCAGTTCCGAAAGATTCTAAAGAAATAGACGGTTGAGAAAATGCTTCGTTAGACAAACAAATATTAAAAATTATGAATAGGTATATTTTTTTTATCATGATACTGTATTGTTTGTCAATTGAATGACAATTTACAAAATTATAATTTCTTTAATTAATATTATTTTTACGGATTTAGGAGTGCATGACAAATTTATTTATAGAACTCGAATATTGGTATAACTGAGAAACTTTAGACCTCACAGATTTTTATAAGTTACAACCATAAGCAGTCAATTGCATCTGTCAATAAATGCAACAGCAATCCGATTGCAATAATTCTGGTTTTATTGAAGAACAGTAACACTATATATCCCGCTCCAGCAATATAAGTATGCAGTGGATGGAAATTTATACTACATCTACCAGCATCAAAAATTGGACTCGCTAATAAATGATCTAGATCAATCAGCATAGTCAATAATAGTAATAACCATGCTTTTTTCCAATACTTTCTAAAAAAAATATAAGCAATAATTCCCGGAAAAAGAAGATGTAAACTATAATGTATTATAAACCTGAGCATTTCCATTATTTCAAATCAAAAGATTGATTCTCTAAGTAATTCAATGCATTTGGACCTTCCATAAAAAGCAGGTCTAATATGCTCAAATTTTCGATAAATCCCAGTTTATCAGAAAACACTTGAATGTATTGATCAAAATTATATTGCTGTTTAGATTTAGCATCTGCTAAAAAGCGCATATCCGAAATATCAGTGTATTTCTTTGTATATTCTTTAGTAGAAGTATAAGGAATTTCTAATTGCAACAAATCAAACATTACTTCTTGACATTTCATATTTAGATCTAATAAAAATGAAGGTATTTTATCAAAAATAATTAACACTTCTTCTTCATAAAATTCAAAATAAGGCGAAGATCTATACGCTATCTGTAAAGTTTTTATATGTTGCTTTTGCCAATGAAAACTCGTATCAATTTTTATATCCTTTGTTTTTTTATTTTGATTGTGTTGTATCGGAATATTCAATAACTGTCTACCGTCAGCACTATAAATATAACAACGTGTTCTATAGGTTTGTTTTTGATAGTTATCTTCTACTTCAAAAGTCAGGTTATCTGCTTTAGATATAGCAACATATTGAGCGATTGGCGAAAAGTATGTTGGATATAAGATCAATGTTTAGTTATCTGTTGTTCCCTTTGTCTTGGTCATTTCCTAGAATGAGGTATTTTATTTAAAAAGTAATTAACATGTCCTCCTGAGCGTCCCGAAGCTTCGGGAGAAAGCTTTTATATTGATGTTTCTAAGCATTTCGACTGCGCTCAATGTGACATTTAGGTAAATCTTATTTTTAATAATTATTCAATGTCATTATCTAGGATAATAACCTTTGTCTTGCGGGCATTTAACTCTGTTAAATCTTCGATTTCCCTAAAGGGGAAAAATCGTAACTCGTAAATCAAAATTCTTAATTCATTACGTTTTTTTACGCTTTCTAAAGAAATCATAAGCAAACCACAAACCAAGTACACCTAAAAAATAATAAAAATAAGATACCGGTTCTCCACTTCCTCCAACAGTTGTAAATAAGCGTTTCCATCTAACTTTATTAATACCTTTTCCGTTAGTTTCCCAACTAAACCAAATTAATACGGGTTTTCCTACCACATGATCAAAAGGCACATAACCCCAAGCACGGGCATCTAAAGAGTTTTGACGATTATCACCCATCATCCAATAATAATCTTGTTTAAAAGTATAACTATCTACATCTTTACCGTTAATTAATATTTCATCACCATTAATAATTAAGTTATTGTTTTCATATTCTCTAATAATACGTTTATAAAAAGGCAATGAGTTTTTATCTAGTTTAACCGTTTCTCCTTTTTTTGGTATATAAATAGGTCCAAAATTATCAGTATTCCACCCTAAGGAAGGTATATGTGGAAAAACATTTCTATCAGTCCCTTTAGATACCATAGATTTTGTTACACTTTTTACAGCGGGATTTTTGGCAATTCTAGCAGCTTCTTTATCGGTTAAAGTAAGTCTATAATTTCCATCTTGCATACGATAACCTTCTCTAACATTATACCTAGTAAGTGATGCTTGACTCATTGGTTGACCTTCAGTATTGACAGAAAAATTATACTGTATTTTTGCTCTTTCATTATACTTAGTACGTTTACCATTGATATAAATATAACCATCACGTATTTCAAGAGAATCGCCTGCTATAGCTACACAACGTTTTACCAAATTGGTTTTTTTATCTATAGGTTTATAGTAATTTCTATCTGGATAGAAATCATTCATATCTAACAAAGTATCAGCTGGTTGATTGAATACAACTATACTATTGCGTTCAATTTTTTGAAAACCCGGTAATCGTAAATAAGGCAATTGTAATTTATTGAGCAAAGACGTTTCTTTTTTAGAAATGTCATCATTAAACAAATATGATTTCTTTTTTATCAACGGAATTGTATCATGTACCATTGGTGCAGCTACTGTTGTCATAGGCACTCTGGCACCATAATGAAACTTACTAACGAATAAAAAATCTCCAATTAATAAACTTTTCTCTAATGAAGAAGAAGGTATTGTATAAGGCTGCATAAAGTATGTATGCACTAATGTTGCAGCAATAATTGCAAAAGTTATAGAGCTAACCCACTCACCTGCAGAAGTTCTTGGCTGTAAACTTCTATCTTTAATGTATTCAACATCAAGCATATAATTTACATAATAAATGTACAAACCGAGTGTAAGAATTACTAATATGGTATCAACTTTTGTATTCTTACCAAAGCTTCTAATGGTTTCTACCCAAACAACAGGAAACATTAATAAATTGATAATGGGTATAAATAATAAAGCCACCCACCATTTTGGTCTGTTGATAATTTGCATTAAAACAATGCCATTATAGATAGGTATTGCAGCTTCCCAAGCTTTTCTACCAGCTTTAACATATAGTTTCCAAGTACCTAAAAAGTGTACTACTTGAATTATTAAGAAAAATAGTAACCATTCTGTAATTGTCATAATTGTATTATTTATTATATTATATTATTTGTCATTTAATATATGGATTCCTGCCTGCGCAGGAATGACAAAATTTAATAATATTTTATTCAAAAAAATCCATCATTCCATACACTACTCATAAATTTGTTTTTTATAGTCTATTCAAATTCCTGATTAATTCCCAACACATCTTTCATTGTATATACTCCTTTTTTACCTTGCAACCATTCAGCCGCAATTACGGCTCCCAAAGCAAAGCCATCTCTGTTTTTTGCAGTATGTTTTATTTCTATCTCATCAACATCTGAGCTATACTTCACAGTATGTGTTCCCGGTACATTTTTAATACGTTTTGATACAATTGGTATCTCTTTTTTTGTATCTGTTACAGTTAAACTCCATTTTTTTTTATCAGAGTTTTCAATAATATTTTTTGCTAGTGTAATTGCCGTACCGCTTGGAGCATCTAATTTTTGTGTATGATGTATTTCTTCTAGCGTAATATTATACGCTTTAAATTTACGCATCATCTTAGCTAATTGAGTATTCAGTTCAAAAAATAAATTAACTCCTAAACTAAAATTTGATGCATAAATAAACGCTCCATTTCTTTTATTACAATTTTCAATAGCAATATCAAACCTATCCAACCAACCTGTTGTTCCTGAAATAATTGGAATATTTTTATTAAAGCATTTATTAATATTATTAAAAGCTGCATTTGGGGTACTGAAGTCAATAGCAACATCAGCCATTGTGATATCATAACCTTTAGTATCTACATCAATCACAGCTACAATTTCATGACCGCGTTTTACTGCAATCCTTTCAATTGTTTTACCCATTTTACCATATCCGAATAGTGCTATCTTCATTTGTTAATTCTCCTAAAAACTAAAACTTATTGTTGCACCTACCATCGTTTGATTGGTAACCGGTGCTGTAAAAAGTGTTGGGTTAAACGAAATATTGGTATCTAATGCTTTATCCGGCAAATGCGCATCTACATTGGCTTCTATTATGTTTAAAATATAGAACCCAATAGTAATAAATAATGAAAGATCTCTATTTTTCTTAAATACTTCCTGTGCCCTACGCAATCCGGTATCACTAATTAATGACCCATTACTTCCATCAAACTCATCTGGTCTACCAGATTGCCTTAATTTAAAAGCTGTTCTAGCCCTTTTAAAATTGTCATTATTCTTAAAATAAAAATAGCCTCCTGTACCCATTGCACCCCACACTACTGGTATTTTCCAATATTTTTTATTATATGCTTGACCTAAGCCTGGCAGTACTGCTGAATAAAATGCAGCTCTAGAAGGTGCTAAAATGTCCATTCCTTGAACTAAAACAATCGAATCTTTTGCTTTAACTTTAAGGTTCTTTGAAGTCTTTTGTGCAGTAGTATTCAAACAAAAAAAACAAAAAAATATACTATAAAACCAGCATTTCAGCATTTATTGTAATAATTTTTTGATACGATTAAAATCTTTTTCAGAACTAAAAGGAATCACAATTTTTCCGTTATTCGATCCTGATAATTTTATGTCAATTTTATGACCAATATATTCACTAATTTCTATAGCTCCAGTACGGATATATGAAGGAGATTCCTTCATTTTCTTTATTATATTCTCTGTAGACTTTCCTTCTCGGTAATTTTTTACTAATTGTTCAGTTTGTCTTACTGATAGTTTATTACGAATTATTTTTTCGTAAATATCAAGTTGTTTAGATTGACTTTCAATGTTTATCAAAGCTCTACCATGCCCCATAGTTAGAAACCCATCACGTATACCTGTTTGTATGATCGGGTCTAACTTTAATAATCGTAAATAATTGGTAACGGTAGTTCTTTTTTTTCCAACTCTGTTACTTAATTCTTCCTGAGTTAATTTAATCTCATCTATTAAGCGCTGATATGACAATGCTATTTCAATAGGATCTAGATCTTTACGTTGAATATTTTCAACTAATGCCATTTCTAACATTTCCTGATCATTAGCTAATCTAATATAAGCAGGAATTGTAGTTAAACCAATCAATTTAGAAGCTCTAAAACGACGTTCACCAGAAACTACTTGGAATATATTTCCATCAAGTTTTCTAACTGTAATAGGCTGAATAACGCCTAATTCTCTAATAGAACTGGCCAATTCACGTAATGCTTCTTCATTAAAATAAGTTCTAGGTTGATATGGATTCACTTCTATTGAAGCCAACTCAATTTCAACAATACTACCTACTACTTTATCTGCATTTTTATCATTAATTGATTGAATATCTTCAACCGAATTTTTTAATAATACAGATAACCCTCTACCCAGTGCTTGCTTTTTTACGGCTTTAGCCATTGTTATTCTTTTTTAAAATTTCGTGTGCTAAGTTAATATAATTTACGGCTCCTTTACTTGTAGCATCATAAGCAATAATACTCTCTCCATAACTGGGCGCTTCTCCTAAACGTATATTACGCTGAATGATAGTTTTAAAAACCATATTATGAAAATGCTTTTTTACTTCAGCTACTACTTGATTAGATAAACGTAAACGCGAATCATACATCGTCAATAACAAACCTTCAATATCTAATTCAGGATTATGTACTTTTTGTACACTTTTAATTGTATTTAATAATTTGCCTAAACCTTCTAACGCATAGTATTCACATTGAATTGGTATAATTACTGCATCAGCTGCTGTTAATGCGTTCAAGGTAATTAAACCCAGTGAGGGTGCACAATCAATCACTATATAATCGTAATTATCTTTTATTTCTTTGAGCGCTTCTTTTAGTTTATACTCTCTTTTAGCTTTATCAACCAGCTCTAATTCAATGGCCACCAAGTCAATATGAGCCGGAATAATATCTACATTAGGAGAGTTCGTATTTACGATAGCATCTTTTGCTTTTATTGAATGTAATAATAGCTGATACATACCATTCTCAACACTCTCAACATCAAGCCCAAGACCTGAAGTAGCATTAGCTTGCGGATCAGCATCAATCAATAATACTTTTTGTTCTAGTACACCTAAAGCAGCTGCAAGATTAACAGTAGTTGTAGTTTTACCTACTCCACCTTTTTGATTGGCAATAGCTATAATTTTCCCCATTAAAAGTTATCTGTTTTAGAGGTTATAAAAATACAACTATTTATGAGTTACTAAAATGAAGTTGTGAACAATACATCAACAAAAAACTGTCAAAGAATCAATGGTATTCTTTGACAGTTTTTATAAGTTAAATTTCAGCTATTTATTCCTGATTTTCAGGATATAAAATAGCTGAAATGTGCCCGCTGGAAAGGTATTTTTTAGCAATAGCTTGAATATCTTCAGCACTAATATCATCAATTGCCTTAGTTAGACCTATTATTTTTGATCTATCTTTTTTATCAAAATCGGCATTTTTTAAAGAATTTATCCAATATTTATTCTTTTTTAAATTCTCTTTATATTCCAATAATTGCGCTTCTTTGATTTTTGCGACATCTTTTTCTAGTGGACCACTATCAATAATGCTTTGTACTTCAGCTAAAGCAGCATCTTTTAGCTTTGTTACATTTTCTGGTCCGCAAGGGAAGGAAATACTAAAATCATACGATCCATAAGGGTATTTTTTAATACTTCCTCTTGCTCCAACACCATACACACCACTTTCTTCCTCGCGAAGTTTTTCAATTAATTTTATGGATAAAATCTCACCTAAACTTTTTAATAAATGCGCTTCTTTGGCATTATAAGTAGTTTCGCCTGAAAAACGGATAATCACATTACTTTTAGGCTCAGTACCTTTTTTAATTATTTTTTCATGTGATCCTGATAAGGATCTAAACCCATGATCTTTAAACTCTTCACGAGTATCAGCACTAGGTAAACTCGCTATATATTGTTTTACATAAGCCTTCAGTTTGTCTTCATCAAAATTACCTACAAAGTAGAAATTAAAATCACCTGCGTTTGCAAAACGTTCTTTATATTTTTCATAAGCCAAATTGTAATCTGCTTTATCCCAATCTTCAGCAGTTGGAAAACCAACAAATCTTTCATCTCCTTGGTTTAAAAATTTATTAAATTCTATTTGAAAATAAAAATTAGGATTGGATAGAATATTGCCTAAAAAAGCTTTTTGTTTCGCTACAAATGAATTAAAAGCTTTATCATCTTTATTCAACTTTGTAAAATATAAATGTGTTAACTGAAATAAGGTTTCTAAATCTTTTGGTGTAGAATTACCTCGTAACCCTTCACTAGCACCTCTAATATATGGTCGAACATTCGCAATTTTACCCGAAAGTAATTTACCCAAATCTGTCTTACTAAATCCGTTTACACCAGCCTCAGATAATCCTCGATTTGCATTTGCTGTTTTCTTCAAGGTTTCGCTATCATACAAAGATGTACCACCATAACTAAAGGCTTCTAGTAATACTTCATCGTCTTTAAAATCAGTTTTCTTATAGGTAACTGTAGCTCCATTGACTAAGGTCAATGTAGTAATGCCTAAACTTTCATTTTTCACTTCTTTAACAATTGCACCGGCTTTAGGAGTTTCAGTCATTAATGCATCCCCTAAGTCAGCATCTTCATAAGGTTTAATATCGGCCTTTTCAACAGCTGACATTACATCTAACACCTGTTGCTCAGTTACCTTAGGAACGCCTTCTTTATCAGCTCCCGTCAATACCACTACTCTGTTATCCTTATGTAAATAATTATTAATTAGTGAACTAACTTCTTCTAAATCAATAGTTGATAATTCTTTCTTATAAAAGTTATATTCCCATTCTATGCCGGGAATTGGTTCTTGCTCTAAGAAATTACGAACATACTCACCTACAAAGTTTCTGGACTCAGTTTTATCTTTATTTTGATACGATTTTTCCATCTGAGCCATGATATCCTTTTTGGCACGTTCAAACTCTCCTTTTTGAAATCCATATCGTTTCACACGCTCATTTTCTTCTAATAATACTTTTAAGGCAGTCAATTGACCTGTAGCACTAGTCATTGCAAAAGATTGATATGCATTTTTACTTCTTGCCCATGTTCCTCCATAGTAAGATGAGCCAAAAACAAAAGGTGGCTTTTCTCCATTTCGTAACTCATCTAGACGATTATTAATCATTTGAGAAAATAAACGCTTTACCATTGATTTTTTATAATCATTAACTGTAACTTCAGCTTTTGGCAAGCCATCTTCTTTATATAATAATTGCACCCTGTTAAATGTTGCTTCTTTGTCAGTTTCAACAGCTACTAATGTTTCTTTATGAGTAGGTACCTCAAACACTTTACGGTCACGCGGGTTTTCAACAGCAGGTTGTTTACCAAAATGTTTTTTAATTTTTGCTTCTAACTTATCCAAATCAACATCACCAACTGCAATAACAGCCATTAGATCAGGTCTGTACCAATCTTTTTTGAATCTACGTAAAGATTCATAACTGAAGTTTTCTAAAATCTCTTTTTTGCCAATCGGTAGGCGTTTAGCATATTTAGAATTATGCATAATTTTAGGTAAATATTTACCCAGCATTCGTTTATCTCCTCCTAAACCTAAACGGTATTCTTCTAGAACAACACCTCTTTCCTTGTCGATTTCTTCATCAGTAAGTAATGTATTAAAAGCCCAATCTTCAATAATCTGAAATCCTTTTTCTAACTTCTCTTCATTATCACTTGGTATAGGCAATATATAAACCGTTTCATCAAAACTGGTATATGCATTTAAGTGTGCTCCAAATTTTACACCTATACTTTGTAAGTAATCAACCAATTCATTTTTCTTAAAATTTTTAGTACCGTTAAAGTTCATATGCTCCATAAAATGAGCCAATCCTTGTTGATCATCATCTTCTAAAATTGATCCTGCATTTACAGCAAGTCTTAAAACTACTTTGTCAGCCGGTTTACCATTATTACGAATATAATAGGTTAAACCGTTCGCTAATTTGCCCGTTCTTATATTCGGGTCAGTTGGAATTAAACCTGTATTAATTTCGCCTCCTGTCTGTTGGGCGTCTTTTACGACAACCTCTTGTGCAAAGGAATTGCCAATAAAAAATAATAGTGTAATTGATAAAATTAGTTTGTTCATGATTGTTTTTGATTAATGTTCATATAATTGAATTTGCTGTTGTTTATAACCGCAGTTACAAAGTTATAAAAAATGACCGATTAATTTAGTGGTTTATAATATAAAGTTAATTATTATAATCTCGCCGCTAATCTACAACCTTGGTTGATTGCTCTTTTAGCATCTAGTTCTGAGGCAAAATCAGCACCTCCAATAACATGTATTTTCATTCCTTTTTCTTTTAAAGGTGTTAACAATTCTTTAAGCGGAATTTGACCTGCACAAATTACAATGTTATCAACTTTTAATATTTTTTGTTCTTTATTCTGAATATAATGTAATCCTACATCATCAATTTTAGTGTATTGGACTTGATTTATAAACTGAACATTTTTTTTCTTCAATGTAGAACGGTGGATCCACCCTGTAGTTTTACCTAATTTACCACCAAATTTTCCTTTACTTCTTTTAAACATAAAAATTTCTCTTGGAGATGGGTTAATTTCTGACTTCATTCCTTCTATACCACTTCTTGCATTCATAGTTTTATCAATACCCCATTCTTTTAACCAAGCATCAATGTTTAAAGATGTAGACTCTCCATCATGCGCTAAATATTCCGACACATCGAAACCAATTCCTCCTGCACCAATAACCGCAACACGTTTACCTACCGGTTTTTTGAATTTTAAAACATCAATATAATTCAATACTTTTTCATGCTCTATGCCTTCAATTTGTACTTTTCTAGGCGTGATTCCTGTTGCCAAAATAATTTCATCAAAATTATTCTTAGCTAAATCATCTGCAGAAACTCTTGTGTTTAATTCAACAGTCACCTTATGAATTTCTAATTGCTTTTTAAAATATCTGATTGTTTCATAAAACTCTTCCTTTCCGGGAATCTGTTTAGCGATATTAAACTGTCCGCCAATTGCTGTATCAGCATCAAACAAAGTAACTTTATGTCCACGTTGAGCTGCAACAGTAGCCGCAGCCAAACCTGCTGGCCCTGCACCTATGACAGCAATTTTTTTCTTTTTATTTGTAATATTATAATTCAATTCCGTTTCGTGACATGCTCTCGGGTTTACCAAACAACTTGCTACCTTTCGCTCAAAAACATGATCTAAACAGGCTTGATTACATCCTATACATGTGTTAATTTCATCTTCTTTTTCATCAAAAGCTTTATTTACCCAATTAGCATCAGCTAAAAAAGGACGTGCCATTGAAATCATATCTGCATGACCGTCTGCTAATACCTTTTCAGCAGTTTCAGGCATATTTATTCGATTGGTTGTTACCAATGGTATAGACACTTCTTTTTTCATTTTTTGCGTAACCCATGTGAAAGCTGCTCTAGGAACTGAAGTAGCAATAGTTGGAATTCTTGCTTCATGCCAACCAATACCCGTATTAATAATAGTTGCTCCTGCTTTTTCAATTTCTTTTGCTAATAGCACTACTTCATCCCAAGAACTTCCTTTTTCCACCAAATCTAACATTGATAAACGATAAATAATGATAAATTGCTCACCAACTGCTTCTCTAATTTGTTTTAACAATTCAATAGGTAAACGCATTCTATTCTTGTACTCTCCGCCCCATTCATCGGTTCTATGATTTGTTTCGGCTGCAATAAACTCATTGATTAAATAGCCTTCAGAACCCATTATTTCAACCCCATCATAACCTGCTTCTTTTGCTAATTTTGAAGCATTTATAAAATCGTTAATGGTTCTTTTTATTCCAGATTTTTTTAATTTAAAAGGTTTAAACGGACTTATTGGTGATTTAATTGCAGATGGTGCTACACACAAAGGGTGATATCCGTACCGACCTGAATGTAAAATTTGCATACAAATTTTCCCTCCTTCTTTATGTACAGCCTCAGTAATTATTTTATGTTCTCTTGCGTGCTTCTTTGAAGTCATTTTTGCAGCGAAAAGCATTGTTAACCCTTGAATGTTCGGAGATATTCCGCCAGTGACTATCAACCCAACACCTCCTTTTGCTCTTTCTGCATAAAAAGCTGCCATTCTTTCAAACCCATTCTCTTCTTCTTCTAAACCTGTATGCATAGAACCCATTAAAATTCTGTTTTTTAATGTGGTAAAGCCTAAATCTAATGGTTCAAAAATATGTTTGTACTTGTTCATTCAAATTGCTTTTTTGTTTAATAAAAAATTTCTTGAAACTGACTATCCCCGAGGCAAACTATAGGGGTATTCCGCCCCGATAGTTATCGGGGTCAAAAACCGAAATTTTGTATTTTACCTCACCCAGAACTACAAAAAAGTAGTTCCGACCTCTCCCAAGGAGAAGTAAATCGGAAACCCCAAGGCATGCCATCGGGGAATTTATAGATTAAATATTATGCGCGCATAACATTCATGCAAGATAATAGATTTTTCTGTCAACAAAAAAACAAGATTCATATATACCCAAACACAAACGCCTTTCGATTTTTTGACTCGT
>JAKISU010000099.1 GCA_021648445.1 Flavobacteriaceae bacterium | reverse complement strand
TGTCGATAATTGTTTGATCAACGATATTAAAATTGATTTTATCATCATCTCCTGTTGGTCTTTCAAAATCTGTATAAAAAATTTGCAAGGTTTTTACCTCTTTAAAATCTTTTTTTTTAAAAGAAAAGTCTTTATCAGTACAAGAATGTACTATACTTAAAAATACCAAAAAAAATAATGCTGAAATTTTCATTAAAATTCTTTTTTTAATTGAAAAATTACTGTTTTTGACTCTCTATGTATTATTTCACCACCGATAAATCACTTACAGGAACTCTATCTTGATGAAAGGACTCATGTATATTAAAGGTTCCTGAAGCAGGTAATACACCTTTTGATACACCAAAACCAAAACCGCTGTAGTGTTCTGAATAAAATGCTTCACCCTCAAAGTTACCAATACCGGCATTTAGTGAATATGTTGTACCTCTAAAAGATTGAAAATTGAATTTTTTATTCGGTATATCATCATGTTTTTGATAAAAATTAAATTGCATACCGGCAGAAATATCAACACCATAAGATTTGGCTTGTGATTGATACTGATGTACTTCAAATTGGTCACTGCCATTTATAAAATAAATAAGCTCAGTTCCTAATTTTTCACCTCTTGGCACAGGGTTATCGGGTGTAGCAAAACCTGTTAAACTGCCTGACAAACCCAGCCCAAAAGCATCAGAATCTTCAAATATACCAAGCATATCCAGATATTTTATATCACCGGCTAATGAGTGATCATCGCCTAAACTCGGCATACCATCACCAATAGATCTATTCACAAAAAGTTCACCATCAAGTATATCAGTTTTTATGGTTCTGATAATTCTTCCATTTTTATCTCTGATAATAATATCATCAATGTGTTTGGGGTCGTCATTTTCTAAGCCGGCTCTATTTACTTGGTAAGGTGTTTGACTCTGCATTTTTTCCAATACATGATTTCTAAGAATTGTTTTACCTGTATAGCTGTTATATATTGAATTTTCAGAGATGGTTATTGTATGTATCATTTTTGTGTTTTTTAAGCACTACTCATTTATTTTAAGTTACTCCTCCAAATATTTTTAAAATCTACTTCACCAACTTTTATTGATTGTGCAGAAATAGTAATTGATATTTTCATTGGGCCTTTAGTGTCTGCTACGAAATGCTCAACAAAGTTTATTATCAAGTTAAAGGTTAAAACCCTGCAATTTTATTGCAGTTACTTTAGTTTCTATAAATGTTTTCAGTCAGAAGCTTGAGACCAAAGGGTATTGTATACTTCTGATTTTGGTCTTCTGACTTCAAGCTCTTTTCGCATCAAGCGAATTTCATTCGCAATTCAAAACTATGGATTTCCAATCCATAGTCGTTTATTTGTCCGCTATTGGGTTTTCCTAAAGGCTTAACGTACCATCTGTTGGTTGATGCATGAAAGGGTACTTTCCAGTACATTATAATCTTTACTGTCTATAATAAATTTTGCTAAAAATGACATGATTTTTTGTTTTTAAAGTGTTAGCACTGCTAAATATATGAAATAAAATTGAGAATTCAAAATTATAGCTTATATATCCTGTTGATTTTTAAAGATAGATTTTGCATCAATGAGACCATGTGACTGTTAGTTTTAAATGCAATTTTTATTTTGTAAATTTGGAATAGTTTTTGTAATATTATAAATCGTTTATTATGAAAAATTTAATTTATTTTTTATCGATTATAGGCGGTATACTAATAATTAGTTGCGGTACTCCAAAAAAGACAGTTGCCACTACTGACAATCAAAAAGAAGAACCTGTTAGAATTGCAAATGATAGTTTAGAGTATGAAATTATTATTATTGATATAGGGTTTAATCTATATTTGAATACTATAGCACAACCCATGAACTATTATTCTCAAAGCTATTTAGAGACTAGAAATAGAGTATATGTAATTGAGTGGAATATTAGAGCACAAAATTTAATAAGATTTGATCCTAATATCTATGAAAATATAATTGACTACCAGCCTCATATTGATTATGGATTAGAGGTCAATTATAAATTATTTAATTATTTTCAGTTCGCACAACGCAAATATAAGATGAGACTCGGAAATTTTAGGGTTGATGGCTGATTAAAATGTAAATCTTTGTGGTCCACCTCTTCTAATTTCTTCATTAGTAAAAGCTTCAAATTTGTCAAAATTTTCTCTAAAAGCATTTGATAGTTTAAATGCCATTGTATAATAAGCTTTATCATCGTTCCATGTAGACCTCGGGCTTAATACTTCTGTTGGTACTCCCGGACATTTTCTTGGTTGTGCAACACCAAAAACAGAATGTATATGGTAATCTTCGTAGCAATATGGTCCTAAATCACCATTCAATGCAGCATTGATCATTGCACGTGTATATTTTAGTTTCATTCTTGTACCAACACCATAAGGTCCACCTGTCCATCCGGTATTAATTAACCATACATTTACATTAGAATCTTTCATTTTTTTACTCAACATTTCTGCATATTCTGCAGGATGTAAAGGCATAAAAGGAGCGCCAAAACAAGCTGAAAAAGAAGGCTGAGGTTCGTTTACACCAGCTTCGGTTCCGGCAACTTTAGCTGTATAGCCTGATATAAAATGGTAAGCCGCTTGATTTGGAAGTAATCTGGAAATTGGAGGTAATACTCCAAAAGCATCAGCAGTTAAGAAAAATATATTTTTAGGATTACCTGCTAATGAAGGCACTTGTATGTTATCAATATGATCTATCGGATAACTAACACGTGTATTTTGAGTAATTGATACATTAGAAAAATCTACTTCATTAGTTCCTTCTTTAAAGACAATATTCTCTAATAAAGCACCTGATTTTATAGCTCTAAAAATATCCGGTTCATTTTCTTCTGATAGATCAATTGCTTTTGCGTAACAACCGCCTTCAAAATTAAAAATGATATTATCTTTTGTCCATCCATGCTCATCATCACCAATTAATTTTCTATTCGGATCTGCCGATAGCGTAGTTTTTCCTGTACCAGACAAACCAAAGAAAATAGCTGTTTCACCGTTTTTACCTACATTGGCTGAGCAGTGCATAGGTAAGGTCTCTTTAAACACCGGTAAAATAAAGTTCAAGGCAGAAAAAATGCCTTTTTTCACTTCACCTGTGTATCCTGTCCCACCTATTAGTGCAATTTTTCTTGTAAAATTTAAAATTGCAAAATTATGTTGTCGTGTGCCATCTTCAGATGCCACTGCCATAAAGCTCGGTGCTTGAATAATAGTCCATTCAGGCTTGAAGTTTTTAAGTTCATCTTCGGTAGGTCTTAAAAACATATTATAGGTAAATAAGTTTGACCAAGGTAGCTCTGTGATCATTCGTATATTCATACGATACCTGTCATCTGCACAAGCGTAAACATCTCTGGCATATATTTCTTTACCTGAAAGATGTGCAACTACTTTATTATATAAGTTGTCAAATTTAGTTGAATCGAAAGGAATATTAATAGTTCCCCACCAAACTTTATCTTTGGTAATGTCATCTTTAACTATAAATCGATCTTTGGGTGAACGACCAGTGAATTCACCGGTATTTACTGCCAATGCACCAGAACCGGCAAGTTTACCTAAGCCATTATCTACACAAATTTCAGTTAATTTTTCGGGTGTAAGATTCCAATGTATAGTAGCATTTTTTATTCCGTAATTTTCCATAGCACTGTTTACGGATTGAGTTGTGTGTTCCATTTTTGTTTTAGTTAAAAATGATAGGCAAAATTAAGCATAATTATTTTTAACGAAAACGATTTAGTAACTTTTTTATTTTAAAATAAGAGCTATAAAAAAATTAATGTTTTTTTAGAAAATTTAAAAGCATTATAAACCAACCAATTATAAAAAGAAGACCTCCTAAAGGAGTGATAAACCAAATTAATTTAGGATCAATACCACCTGCAGTAATAGCATAAATAGATCCTGAAAAGAATATAATAGCGATAAAAAATAGTAAGCTGATTAATTTTTTGGTTTTTGTAGAAAACCCTGAATAAGTATTTACAAAAAGTAATACGATAACATGGTACATTTGATAGCGAACCCCGGTATTAAAACTTTGTAAGGCATCAATATCTAACTTTTCTTTTAATGCATGTGCACCAAAAGCACCTAATATAATAGCTATAATTCCGAATATGGCAGTAATAGATAAACTTCTGTTCATCATTTTTTAAAATTTTATATAAAAGTAGTATATTTAAATAAATAATTTATCAGATGCAGAACAAACATAAAAATCTAAAAATAGTAGCAAGATCAACTTTTATTCACGAGATTCATTTAGCCAAAGCGAAGCTTGAAAATGAAGAGATTAAAAGTTATATGATTGATGAGCATCTTACTTATACTATCGGAACTGCCTTTATAGAAGAATACAAGTTAATGGTAAATGAATCAGATTTTGAGAAAGCACGTACTATTTTGAGTTTGTATAAAACTTAAAACTTTTTTTGAATAAAATACATCAAATTCCTTACTTTCGTTTTAAATAATCTGATATAAAAAAAATATGAGAAAAGTGTTGGTTATTGGTGCTGGTCGATCATCATCATCATTAATAAAATATTTATTAGATAAATCTACTGAAGAAAATCTACAAATTATAGTTGCTGACGTTTCAAAACAATCAGCTGAAGCTAAACTACAGAATCATGCTAATGGAAAGTCCATAGCTTTAGACGTGTTTGATACTACTGCAAGAAAAAAAGCTATTCAAAATGCAGATATAGTGGTTTCTATGTTGCCGGCTCGTTTTCATATTGAAGTTGCCAAAGATTGTGTTACATATAAAAAACATATGGTCACAGCATCTTATATTTCTAAAGAAATGAAAGCCTTAGATGAAGAGGTAAAAAAACAAGGACTTGTTTTTATGAATGAAATAGGTTTAGATCCAGGGATTGACCATATGAGCGCTATGCAGGTTATCGATAGAATTCGTGATAATAATGATGCAGAATTATTGCTTTTTGAATCTTTTACAGGTGGTTTGGTAGCTCCTGAAAGTGACACCAATTTATGGAATTATAAATTCACTTGGAATCCAAGAAATGTAGTATTGGCTGGACAAGGTGGTGCCGCAAAATTTATCCAAGAAGGAAAATATAAATATATACCTTATCACAAATTATTTAGACGTACCGAGATTTTACATGTAAATGGCAACGGAAAATTTGAAGCTTATGCAAATAGAGATTCTTTGAAGTATCGTGAAGTATATGGTTTAGAAGATGTCTTGACTTTGTATAGAGGTACCATACGACGTATAGGTTTTTCTAGAGCATGGAATATGTTTGTACAGTTAGGAATGACTGATGATAGTTATATTATTGAAGACTCAGAACACATGAGTTATCGTAATTTTACAAATTCTTTTTTAGCCTACAATCTGCATGATTCTGTTGAATTAAAATTACGTTCGTACCTTAAGATAGACCAAGATGATATCATGTGGGAAAAATTAACAGAGTTAGATATTTTTAATGCAAATAAAAAAATAGGAATTAAAGATGCTACACCTGCACAAATGTTGCAAAAGATATTAATGGATAGTTGGACATTACAAGAAGAAGATAAAGATATGATTGTGATGCAGCATAAATTTGGATATGAATATCAAGGTGAAAAACGTCAAATAGAATCGAGCATGATGGTTATTGGCGAAGATCAAACCTATACAGCAATGGCTAAAACGGTGGGTTTACCGGTTGGTATTGCAACAGTAAAAATTTTAAATGGTGAAATTAAAACACCGGGTGTTCAATTGCCAATTACAAAAGAAGTCTACGAACCTATTTTGAAAGAGTTAAAAGAATATGGGATTGAATTTAACGAAATAAAAGTACCGTATTTAGGCTATAATCCTGAAAATGTAAATGGTTAATTTTTTTTATCATATACTCAAATCATATAACTTTTCGGGAGTTTTGGCGAAAGTTATTTTTTTCTTTAAAAAGGCAATCCCGAAGCGTGATCAACCATAGCCTTTGTTATGGTTTTATTTTTTAACGCATTTAAAGGGAGAAACCCGCCTGCCAGACGGGCAGGGAACGAGTCAAAAAACCAAAAAGCTGTGTGGTTTAAGTATACTTTAATCAATCCATAAAATTATGAATTCAACTACCGGAATTATATTAGCCATATCATTAATCATCATAATGTTTGGCTTAGGTTTATCATTGACAATTAAAGATTTTAAACGTATACTTATTTATCCGAAAGCCATACTAATTGGTTTAACCAGCCAGATACTAATTTTACCATTATTAGGATATTTAATAGCAATATCCTTCGGATTATCTCCGGTTATTGCTATCGGAATAATGTTGTTGACAGCTTGCCCCGGCGGACCAACTTCAAATATGGTAACGTTTTTAGCAAAAGGAGATATAGCCTTATCAATATCACTAACAGCTTTTGCAAGTATGTTATCTATTATTACAATACCTTTAATTGTTCAGTTTGCATTAGTAGAGTTTTCAAGTGAAAGTCAATCTATTAATTTAGATACCTTGTCAATGATCAAGCAGATGTTGATCATTGTCATAATTCCTGTTAGTTTAGGGATGTTTGTAAAGGCAAAAGCTTCAAAATTCGCTACACGAATGGATAAACCGGTAAAAATTGCTTCTGCTGTAATTTTTATATTGGTTGTTGTAGGATTGACATATACTATGAGAGGTGTTTTTTTAGAATACTTAAAGGAAGCCGGCTTACCAGCTATAGTTTTAAACATTTCTACTATGCTTGTTGGTTTATTATTAGCATTTGTGTTTAAATTGTCAAAGCCTCAAGCCATTAGTATTTCTATAGAATCGGGTATTCAAAATGCTACGTTGGCAATTACAATTGCTACTATATCGTTGAATAACCCGGAATTTACTATTGTACCTGTGATTTATGGTTTATTGATGTATGTTACAGGAACTTTAATAGTTATTTTTAGTAAGTTTTTTCTTAGAGAACTGGTTTAAACTTTTTTAATTGGCTAAAAAATTGCCCTTTTGTGCCCATTTTTTGTCTTTTTTTTATTCCGTAGCCCAGCTATGCAACTCAAAAAAGGCTTCAACTGGTCTCAAAATTGCTAATTTTCACTACAATCCAAAAAGTTTAAACTAGTTCAGCGAAATGAAATAATTAAGTATCCATTTTAAGATAAAAACCCTTTACTAAAGCAATGTACTCTTTAGTATAGTGGTGACGCTCAATTTCAATGATTAGATTTTCGATTTTTATTTCATTTTTACGGAAAGAAAATTCTAATAAACTCCGCTTAATTTCTGAGTGTAAATTGCCTTTGACTCTGCAAATTCTGTTAGGAAACAGTAGGTATTTTTTCGCTACAGTTATAAATTTTTCTTCTTCTTTAAAAGGAATAATTACAGAAAATATTCCATTTTTAGATAATAATTTTGAAACACTATAAATTAAACTCTCAAATGGTAGAGAATCATAAAACCTTGCTTTTTTTCTAGCTTTAGAAATGGCTTTCTCTCCCTTTGGGAGAGATGTCGAAGACAGAGTGGGAGTATAGAATGGCGGGTTACTTACAATCAGATCATATTGTTCATCTATTTCTTGTGTAAATTCCTGTAAGGAAGCATGATAACAGAATAGGCGATCTCCCCAATTGCTATTTTCAAAATTTTCAATGGCTTGTTCAAAGGCATTATCATCAATCTCTATAGCATCAATAGTTAACGCATCACTTTGTTGTGCTAATTGTAGCGCAATGAGTCCGGTACCGGTACCAATATCTAATATTGAATTAGGATTATTTTTTATTGAAGTCCATGCACCTAATAAAACCCCATCGGTACCAACTTTCATAGCACATTTATCTTGATGGATAGTGAATTGTTTAAAGCTGAAAGGTTTATTCATTAAATTCTAATTTAATCTTTTAGCCATTATGTTTTGAGATTCTTCGCTATGCTCTGAATGACATTCCGTTGTCATTCAGAAGGAGGTACGACTGAAGAATCTCTCAATATCTTTCCCAGTTTTCAGCTAGTTGAATTATAGAACTAAATAATTATGCATAATATAAAATTACTAACTGTTACTAATTAACTAATTTTTTTTGTTGTATGAGATTGCACATTGTTCGTTTCTTACTTCCTGCCCGTCCGGCAGGCGGGCTCGCAATGACATTCTAAACTCTACTGCTGACTGCAACTGCATACTATTTAAAGGTACATTTCTATGAGTCCCTCTGGAGCTTCAATAACAATAGTTTTACTTTTTCGGTCAACCTTTTTAATAAAATCATCAATCATTGGTATTAAGATTTCAACTTCTCCATTTTTAATCTCAAAAAGAGCTTGTGCAGTACTATCATTAATACCTGTTAAAACACCTACTTTTCCATAATGTATATCTTCAACAGTAAAACCAATTACTTCATGATAATAGAATTTATTTCCGGTTAATTTTGGTAATAGATCTAATGGTAAATACACATCAGATTTTAAAATGGCATCAGCATCTTCTTCATTTGAAACATCTTCAAACTTAACCCGAAGTTGATTGCCTTTTTGTAATAAACTTTTTTTTATAAAAAACGGAAGTAAATTATTGCTTAGATCAACAAAAACGGCATCCATATTAGCATATAATTGAGGTTCATCAGTATCTAATTTAATAACTATTTCACCCTTAAAGCTATGCTTTCGTACTATTTTACCTAAATAGAAACAATCTTTTTTTTGCATAATTTTAAGGTTCTATAACAAATTTATGTAATTATTAATAGAGATATTTCGACTTTAGTTTATCTTAAGCATAGCCGAAAGGTTCAATGTCCTATACAATATAAAATTATAATTTGATGTCAGGTTGAGCATTATCGAGAGATAAAATACACTTTATCTAGAAGATAGCAAGTTCAACTTGTCGAAACCTAATTATATTAATTGAAATTTTATTTTTAAAATAAAAAAACCACGCTTTTTTAGCGTGGTCTTAAAGATATAAAAAGTATTTTTTATTCTTCTTCGTTAGACGCTTCAGTATCAGAAACTTCTTCTCCTTTTGCTTCAGCAGCAGCTTCATCAATAGTTTGAGGAGCTTCTGTTGCTTCTTCAGTCTGAGTTGTAGCCTTTTCAGAAACAGTTTCTTCAACTACTACAGCTTTACGTTTTTGGTTTACTTCTTTTTCAAGTTCTAAGGCTTTTGCTTTTGCATCAGCATTTACTTTAGCTAAGCTACCTTCTTTAGTAGAAACTTTACTTGCTTTTTCTTCTAACCAAGCATTGAATTTTTCTTCAGCCTGTTCTTCTGTTAAAGCACCTTTACGAACACCACCAGCTAAATGGTTTTTTAACATAGCTCCCTTGTACGATAAAATTGCTCTTGCAGTATCTGTAGGTTGCGCTCCGTTTTGAAGCCATTTTACAGCACCATCAACATCTAAGTTTATAGTTGCAGGGTTTGTGTTCGGATTGTAAGTTCCTAATTTTTCTAATAACCTACCATCTCTTTTTGAACGGGCATCAGCGGCAACGATCCAATAAAATGGCTTGCCCTTTTTTCCGTGTCTTTGTAATCTAATTTTTACTGGCATTTTTGTTAATTTTTAAGGTACACGACCTTGATTATTAATTTGTACTTTTATTAAGTGGGCGCAAATATACTAAGTTTTTTAATTACAAATCGCTAAAAATCAATTATTTTAGATTATTATGTATGATTAAAAACAGTAGTGCACGATTAAAAATTTTGAATCTCTATTTATACCCAAACTATTTAGGTTTTCGGGAGTTTTGGCGAAAGTTATTTTTTTCTTTAAAAAGGCAAAAAGTTCAACCATAGCCTTTGTTATGGTTTTATTTTTTAACGCATTTAGAGGGAGAAAGAACGAGTCAAAAACCGAAAGGCTGTGTGGTTTGGGTATATGTTATTAAAACCAACTACTATCAAGGGTTTTTACTTTAGAAGGGTTGTTTTTCAATATTATCTATTTATCTGATTATCAATTGCTTAAAAACAAGTCTTTGTTCTTTTTTCTAACAGTCTCGAGGCTTTGGGAGTCTCATATCTTTAGTCGGACAACAGTAGGTCAAAAATTTAAAATTTTCTAAAACAGGATAATTGATAATATTTATCTTAAAAGAAGGTTTATTTTTCAATATAATTTGTAAGTCAAATTTAATATAAACTAATGATATTCATACATATAACAAACAATTTTTTTTATTTTCTCTTTTAGCAAAACGGTCTTTAATCTTTGTTGTCAACACTAAATCTAAATAAAAATGCTTTGCTATCATTTTTTAGTGATATTTGTATAAAAACTTAAACGTATGAAACGAACATTAATAAATTTAAACATTTCATTATGTGAATTTAATGTTGAAATTTTAAATGTGAGAACGAGTGTAGTGAATGATTGCATACGTTCTTAATTTTTTAATTAATTTCAAATAATTATAAAAATTTAAACGTATGAATATTTTAGGAATTATTCCTGCACGATATGGTTCAACACGATTAGAAGGAAAACCATTATTAGATATTTGTGGCAAACCAATGATACAGTATGTATATGAGCAAGCTAGAAAGTCACTGAACTATGTTGTAGTTGCAACTGATGATGAACGTATTGTCAAAGCTGTGCAAGATTTTGGTGGTGATGTGGTGATGACATCACCCGATCATAATACAGGCACAAATAGATGTTTAGAAGCTTACAGAGTTTTTACAAAAAGACATAATTTCCAATTTGATATAGTTATAAATATTCAAGGTGATGAACCTTTATTAGATCCCGAACAGATTAGATTGTTGATTTCTTGTTTTATGAATGGTAAAACTCAAATGACAACCTTGGTAATTCCTGTTAAAGAAGAAGAAAATTTATTTAATGGAGGAGTTTATGTTGTTATTGATAAGTTAAAAAACGCTTTATATTTTAGTCGTTCTGTAATTCCCTTTATACGTGATGCAGAAAGATCAGACTGGCAGAAAAAACATACATTTTATAAACATGTAGGTATGTATGCTTTTAAACCTCAAACCTTAATTGAATTTGCCAGTTTACAGCAATCCTCATTGGAATTAGCTGAATCGTTAGAGCAAAACAGATGGCTTGAAAACGGAAAGAAAATAAAAGTTGAGGTTACTGACATAGAAACTATTGGGGTTGATACTATTGAAGATTTAGAAAGGGTTAGAGAAATAATTAAAAATGGCTAAGTTCGTGTGGTGTATGGTTTGTTGCGTGAAAATCCGCTGGGATTTTCGGTTTAGGAAACCAAGATAGTAAAATGCGAGGATTTTCCGATAGGAAAATCAGAAGCAATGAACTATACACGGTGTTGTAACCAGTTTATATTATGTCAAAATAGATATCTGGATGATTTATTTTTATCCAATTCATTAAATTCCGAAAATCACTCTCACATTCGTCCATATAAATCTTATGAAAGAAATCATCAATAAAGTTTGGGAATTGGTCACTATATTTCGACTGAATTAAGTTGTAAATCTGATTTAATCTTTGCTCGTTATTTTGAATATATTGAATTTGTCTATGCGCATTTAATTTCCATTTGTCTTTTCGGTTGGGAACATTTTTCTCAAAATGTCGTTCGGGATTATTACCGATTAATTGCAAAATCAATTCAGTTTGTGTGCAGATAAAAGAATTGTCAAGAGAATCAAACGTTTTTAAATTACTCAATCTTTCTTTTCCTTCCGAGAGTATAGATTTTAACAATTCCATTTGAGTCTTATCCGAAACAATAATTGTTTCATCGATTGCAATTGAGAATGTATCAATAATTTTTAAATAGTAATGTTTCGCTTTTGCAACAGTTTGAGAATTTTTTACTCTATAATAATCATTCTGACCATAAAGTCCTTGAATCAAAAACCTAAAAGCAATATTCGTTTTTCTTTTATTTATAATTTTCATTAGGCAACCTCTTGAATTAATTCTTTGAATATCAAATAATTAATTGCATATTGTCATTATGAATAAATACAAAACATCTGGATCAATATCTTTATTTTCAGAGCATTACCGACTTGAGAAATTAAGT
>JAKISU010000098.1 GCA_021648445.1 Flavobacteriaceae bacterium | reverse complement strand
AAAGTTTTACTGTAAAATCAACAGATTCTCACTACATTTTAAATATAAATTTCTCAAAAAAGATAAAATTGGGTTCTTGTTTTTTGAGAAAACTAAAAAAATCAATTTTTAGAACCCGCCTTAAGAAGTATATTCCACCAGATACATTAGGTTTCTGCAAAATACCAGTTCCATTATTTGAAAAAATATTCTTGTAAAATTGTAATTTTCGCCCACTTATATCATACAATGTCACTTGTAATCCGGTAAAGTCATTTGAAGAATTGAATCTTATATTTTCACCTCTACGAATTGGGTTTGAAATAATATTGATCTCAGTACTTAAAAACAGATCATCTATACTTAAAACTACTTGATGGTCAATACCAAAAGTAAATTGTGAAAATCCGTTTAAATCAACTGCATTGGAATTATCACTGGTAACATCACCATTTGTAAGATCTCCTGTTACTGTATTTGTACCTGTAGCACTTACTAAATTCCAAACACCTCCATTAAGTCCAACAACAGCAACTGAATTCAATACACCTCCATTATCATTAACTAAAGAGGTAATATCGCTATCTGAATTCCAAGGCAATGTAATTACGGCATCTCCCGTTAACTCCCAATATTCTATTGTTGATACTGCATCAACATCTGTCCCGTTCGTTCCACTTGTTGGTGTTGAATTAAAATAAGATCCGTCTATGTTTCCTGTATGATTTGCCATGACCGGAGCATACACACCATTATTACCTATTGGTAATTTAGTTAATCCTGTACCGTAAGCGATTACTTTTCCGTTGACATATTCTTGAAGAGAACCCCAAGTGGTGCCGGCTTCAACAGAAAAAATACCCAAAGGGTCAAGTGTAACTACAGTATTACTTGTAGTAAAAGGCATATCCTTTTTTAAGTAAAATTCTGAATTAGCGCCCACATATAATTCTTGTGATTGTGCAATTTGGAAAGTAAACACTACAATGAGTAATGTAATGATTTTATTCATAAGCATTTAATTTTAAGTAAAAATAACTAATATTCTACATATAAAACAATTGAAAAGTCTTTTATCCTATACTTATTTATACTTTAATTTAAAATAAATAAGCATAGAGGTCAATACCCCTGTTACGATATTAGCCAAAATAATTGAAATGCTATGAATCAGTATTCCGTATGTCAGCCAAAGCATAACCCCAACAAACATTACCAAATACATCGTCAAAGACAATTCTTTTACTGATTTTGTTTTCCAAGTTTTTCGCACTTGAGGAAGATATGCTATCGTTGTTAAAGCACCAGCTATCAAACCCACTATTTCTATATTAAATGTCATTAGCCAACAATATTTACAATTTTACCAGGTACTACAATTACCTTTTTAGGCATACGACCTTGTAATTGCGCTTGTGTTTTTTCATGTGCCATTACTGCTGCTTCAATCTCATCTTTGCTTAAGTTTAATGACAGTTCCATGGTAAAACGCATTTTACCGTTAAAGGAAATAGGATAGTTCTTAGTACTTTCTACCAAATATTTTTCTTCGAATCTAGGGAATGGAGCAAAAGTAATACCTTTATAATTCTTCGGTAAATCCTCAACATCAATATGTTTTCCAAATTGAACGTTAGCATATAATTGTTCTGCAATATGTGGTGCATATGGAGAAATCAATATCAATAAGGGTTCTAAAATTTCTCTACTTGTACATTTTTGAGCAGTCAATTCATTTACGGCTATCATAAATGTAGAAACTGAGGTGTTGAATGAAAAATTTTCAATGTCTTCTTCTACTTTTTTGATGGTTTTGTGGAGAACCTTCAATTCCTCCTCTGAAGGAGGGGAGGAATCTTTGTTTTCAAGAGTGAGTTCTCCCCCTTGGGGGGAGTTAGAGGGGGAAAGATATAGTTTCCACAACTTCTTTAAAAAACTATGTACCCCTGTAATACCAGCAGTGTTCCATGGTTTTGCTTGTTCTAGCGGGCCTAAAAACATTTCGTATAAACGTAAACTGTCTGCACCATACTGCTCACAAATGGCATCGGGGTTTACAACATTGTATTTAGATTTGGACATTTTTTCGACTTCTCTTTTACAAAGAAATTTTCCATTATTTTCTTTAATGAAATCTGCGCCTTCAAATTCCTCTCTCCATTCTTTTAATTTCTCCAAATCAACCTCATTTTGACTTTTTAAAACGTTAACGTCAATATGTATATTTCTATAAGAAACTTCTCTAATATTTTCCTCTGAAAGTCCTCTTTTCTTGAAAAGATTATCTTTTTCTTTCCATGGCGAATCTAAAGAGGTATAATGATCTGGTCCATCAAAAAATCTTGACGTTAAATACAAATTAAGACTTTTATCTTTATGAAGTGCCTCATATATAAAAGCACTCGTCCCTAAGATCATACCTTGGTTGATTAGCTTTTTGGCATATTCATCTACGGGTACAATGCCTTTGTCAAACAGGAATTTTTGCCAAAAACGTGAGTATAATAAATGCCCTGTGGCATGTTCGCTACCGCCAATATATAGGTCAACATCTTGCCAATAATTAATGGCTTCTTTTGAGAAGATCTCCTCTTCATTATGAGGATCCATATAACGATTAAAGTAGTAGGAGCTTCCTGCCCATCCCGGCATGGTGTTCAACTCCAATGCCCCACCTAACCTCCCCAAAGGGGAGGAATTTTCAAACTCCTCTTTTGATACTATTTTTCCTTCACCATTTTCTTCCAGCCAATGCCATTTTTTAGCATTTCCTAACGGTGGTTTGCCATCTTCGGTAGGTAAATACTTTTCTACTTCAGGTAAGCGAATAGGTAAATATTTTTCATCAATCATTTGAGGCAATCCATCTTTATAATATACCGGAAATGGTTCTCCCCAATAACGTTGACGGCTAAACACCGCATCGCGTAATCTGTAATTTATTTTGCCTTTACCTTGCCCCAATTGTTCCAATTCGTAAATAGCGCGTTTGGTCGCTTTTTTATAGTTCATTCCGTTTAAGAAATCACTATTCGCAATAATCGTTTTTTCTTTATCTGCAAAAGCTTCTTCGCTAATATCAACTCCTTCAAAAATATTCGGAATGTCAATATCAAAATGCTTGGCGAAATCATAATCACGTTGGTCACCACAAGGCACAGACATTACTGCGCCGGTACCATAACCTGCCAATACGTAGTCACCTATCCAAATAGGTATTGGTTCTTTGGTAAAAGGATGTTCTGCATAAGCACCTGTAAAAACACCGGAAATGGTTTTTACGTCTGCCATTCTTTCGCGTTCGCTACGTTTTGCGGTGACTTCTATATAAGCTTCTACTGCTTCTTTTTGTTCGGGTGTTGTGATTTGCGACACCAGTTCGTGTTCTGGTGCTAGGGTCATAAATGAAACACCAAAGATGGTGTCGGGGCGGGTGGTGAAGACAGGTATCCTATCCCCCGACCCCTTTCCAAAGGAAAGGGGAGCTGATTCTAACTCCTTTTTAATTGTTGAAACTACTGTATCAATATTGCCGATTACTTCTTCGTTTTTGAAACGAATAACTTTATAACCTAACTTATTGAGTATATCTGTTCGCTGTTGATCTTGTTCTTGCTGAGAATCATGAACTTTGCCATCTACTTCTATAATTAGTTTTTTTGATAAGCACACAAAATCAACAATAAAATCATCTATCAAATGTTGCCTTCTGAATTTAACATCAAGATTTTTAGATTTTAAAGATTGCCATAAAGCATCCTCTGCTGGAGTTGGATTACTCCTCATTTCTTGTGCTTTTTCAATCAATAAATGAGAATTATTTCCGCCTGTCATATATCCTGGCCTTTTTTTATCCTGACTTTCAGAGTCTGCTTTCTCTTCCCCTTTGGGGAAGGATAGGATGGGGAAAGTCACCGTTGCTCCTTCTGAGCGTCCAATCCAATTGGTTTGTGAATCTTTTAAAGGTTGTGGCCAATCGATTGTGTTTAATCCGTCTAATAAACGTTGTGCATAAGCAGTAATTCGCATAGACCATTGTTTCATTTTTTTGCGCACTACCGGATGCCCGCCACGCTCTGAAACACCATTTACAATTTCATCGTTAGCTAGGACGGTTCCTAGTGCCGGACACCAATTCACTTCGGTTTCAGAAAGGTAGGTCAATCTATATTTGGCTAATATTTCTTGCTGTTCCTTTTCAGAAAAATTATTCCATTGTTCGGCAGTAAATTGTTCTATGTTATCATCCGCGGAAGCGTTAATAGTAATATTACCTTCTTTCTTAAAAATAGAAACCAACTCACTAATATCTTCTGCTTTATCAGAATCATTATTATACCAAGAATTGTAGAGTTGGATGAAGATCCACTGAGTCCATTTATAGAACTTCGGATCTGAGGTACGTACTTCCCGACTCCAGTCGAATGAAAAACCTATTCTATCTAATTGACGTCTGTAAGTTTTGATATTTTCTTCGGTTGTTACTGCCGGATGCTGCCCGGTTTGAATGGCATATTGCTCAGCAGGCAATCCGAAACTATCATAGCCTTGCGGATGCAATACATTAAACCCTTTATGGCGTTTGTACCGTGCATAAATATCACTGGCAATATAGCCTAGTGGATGTCCAACATGTAAACCTGCCCCTGAAGGATACGGAAACATATCTAGTACATAATATTTAGGTTTGTCCTCCCCCTGACCCCCTCCCAAGGAGGGGGAATCATCCGGATTATAAGCTTTAAACGTTTGGTTCTCTGCCCAGTATTTTTGCCATTTGGCTTCTATATCGTTGAAATGGTAACTCATTATCTTTTTTTATGAATTTTCTTATAGTAACAAAAATTATTATTTTACACTCCTAAAGTCCTACTTCGACTAGCCTGTCTTGAGCGACAGTCGAAAGGCTCAGCACAGGCTCTCTAGGGGACAATCCTAATAATTATATTTTCACTAATTATTATATTGTGGAGTTTGTAATGACAATTTTTGATTGGCAAAGTTAAGTTTAAAGTCCTAAAGCGCAAAGTAGAAAGTTTTACATTTTATATCTTTACTTCATAAATTTATAATCCATGAAAAAAATTATAGTTCTTTTAGTTATTTTATTCGTACATTTTTCGTGTGTTAAGCAAGAAAAAGCTGATCTCATTGTGATCAATGCCAATATCTATACTGTGAATGATAATTTCGCTAAAGCGGATGCTTTTGCCGTTAAAAACGGAAAATTTATTGCTGTAGGTACTGTAGATGAAATTCAAAAAAAATATGTTGCAATTGAAACATTAAATGCAAAAGGAAAAACCATTGTACCCGGATTAATTGATGCACATTGCCATTTTTACGGATTGGGTTTACAACAGCAAAGAGTAGATTTAACAGGTACTAAAAGTTATGATGAAGTTTTAGAACGACTTGTTGCTTTTCAGAAAGAAAAAAAAGTAAGTTATATAACCGGTAGAGGTTGGGATCAAAATGATTGGGAAATAAAAGAATTCCCTACAAAAGAAAAACTTGATGCGCTTTTTCCTGATACTCCTGTAGCAGTTTCACGAATTGACGGACATGCATTATTGGTAAATCAAGTAGCAATTGATTTGGCAGGAATAACCATTAATACTCCGTTTTCAGGTGGAGATATTCTTAAAAAAGATGGAAAGTTAACAGGTGTTATTATTGACAGCCCTATGGGTTTAATTACTTCAAAAATACCAGAACCTACTCTAAAAGAAGCTATTCAAGCATTGAAAGATGCTGAAGAAATATGTTTTGAATTGGGATTAACAACTGTTGATGATGCAGGTTTAGATAGGAAAACCATAGAACTTATTGATAGTTTACAACAAGCCGGTGAATTAAAGATGAGGGTATATGCTATGATATCTGCCGATGAGAGAAATTTAGATTATTATCTAAACAAAGGTATCAGTAAAACCGATCGGTTAAACATTCGCTCCTTTAAATTTTATGGTGATGGTGCTTTGGGTTCAAGAGGAGCAGCCATGCGGAAATCATATAGCGATAAACCGAATCATTTTGGAGCAATGATCTTTGATATAGAAACCATTCAGAATACTGCAAAACGTATTGCAAATTCAGAGTTTCAAATGAATGCACATGCAATTGGCGATTCTGCAAATCACACATTATTACAAACCTATAAAGAAGTATTAAAAGGTAAAAAAGATAGGCGTTGGCGAATTGAACATGCTCAAATAGTTTCACCAAAAGATTTTGATGCTTTTAAAAATATTATTCCTTCTATTCAGCCAACCCACGCAACGAGCGATATGTATTGGGCAGAAGATAGAGTTGGTGCAGAACGCATTAAAGGTGGTTATGCTTATAAAGATCTCTTAAATAAATATGGAAAAGTAGCATTGGGTACAGATTTTCCGGTAGAGAAAGTAAGTCCGATGTTGACTTTTTATGCTGCTGTTGCCAGAAAAGATCTGAATAATTATCCTGAAGACGGATTTCAAATGAATAATGCATTGTCTAGAGAAGAAACCTTAAAAGGAATGACCCTTTGGGCAGCTTATTCTAATTTTGAAGAAAATGAAAAAGGAAGTATTGAAGTAGGAAAATTTGCCGATTTTATTATACTCGATCAAAATATTATGAAAGTTGAAATTAATGAAGTTCCAACAATTAAAGTGCTACAAACTTTTGTTAATGGTGAGAAAGTGAACTAATTTGTAAGGAAATAACAATTTTAGATACTATTATAAGCAAAAGTGATTTAGCTATGTTATATTTGGCAAAATAATTGTTTATTTTTGCATAGTTAAACAAGACAACATAATTAAATAATAAAATAATATGGCATTAGAAGTTACAGATGCTACTTTTGACGAAGTAGTCTTAAAATCAGATAAACCTGTTTTAGTAGATTTTTGGGCAGCATGGTGTGGACCTTGTAGAATGTTGACTCCAATTGTTGAGGAATTAAACAACGATTTTGAAGGAAAAGCAGTTATTACAAAAGTAGATGTAGATGCAAATCAAGAATTTGCTGCTAAATACGGTGTAAGAAATATACCAACTGTATTGATCTTTAAAAATGGTGAAGTGGTTGATAAGCAAGTAGGTGTTGCTCCAAAAGCAACATATACTGAAAAATTAGAAGCATTAGTTTAAATCTATTTGATTAAAAATATCTAAAGGTTTGACTCCGTCCCGATAGTCCCGATAGCTATCGGGACTATCGGGACGGAGTCAAACCTTTTTATTTTATATACTCTTTTTATATAAATGGCTATTCAAGAAGCAAAGAACATATTTGGTATTAAAAACTTAGAACTACTTGCCAATCAAGTAGTAGAAGGTTTTATAACCGGATTACATAAAAGTCCGTTTCATGGATTTTCAGTTGAATTTGCTGAACACCGTTTGTATAATAAAGGCGAAAGTATCAAGCATATCGATTGGAAACTATATGGAAAAACGGATAAACTCTTTGTAAAACGCTATGAAGAAGAAACAAATTTAAGATGTCATCTTATTATAGATAATTCGGCATCAATGCATTATCCTTTGCAAAAAAAACATTCTCTTGAAAATTTAAATAAAATAGGTTTTTCGGTAATTGCATCTGCAGCTTTATTAGAGATATTAAAACGACAACGTGATGCATACGGATTGAGTATTTATGCAGAAGAGAATGAGTATTACGCTCCGGCTAAAGGTAGTGAACGCCACAGAAGGATGTTATTAAATAATCTAGGGAAAATTTTAGAGAGCCAATCACACAAAAAAACAAAAACATATACAGCATTACATGAAATTGCTGATAAAATTCACAGACGTTCAATGATCTTTTTGTTTACTGATATGTTTCAGGCAGACAAAGAAGAGTCTGCATTGTTTGAAGCATTGAGGCATTTAAAATATAATAAACATGAAGTTATATTATTTCATACCTATGATGGTAAACATGAATTGGACTTTGACTTCGATAATACTCCGAAAAGATTTATAGATGTAGAAACGGGCGAACACATTAACTTATATGCTGATACAGTTAAAGAAAACTATAAAAAATCTGTTTCAACTTATTTTAATGAGTTGAAAATGAAATGTATGCAATACAAAATAGATTATGTTCCGGTAGATATAAATGACGGTTTTGAACAGATCTTAACCACATATCTAATTAGTAGAAAAAGATTTTTATAAGAAAAATATAGAAACGCTTTGCAGATATAAAAAACGAGTTTATATTTGCACCCTCCTACTGATAAGGTAGGATAGCTATAGAAGCTACGGTCTGGTAGTTCAGCTGGTTAGAATACCTGCCTGTCACGCAGGGGGTCGCGGGTTCGAGTCCCGTCCAGACCGCAATAAGAAAGTTGTGTTGTTTTTAGTGATTTTCGTATAAATCACTCTAACTGTTGTAGTTAGTCAATGGAAAGCTTCCCAAATTGGGATGCTTTTTTTGTTTTAGAACTGGTTTTTGCCAACATCTTGCCAACATTTTAAAAATCTGTACGTGTTCAACCCTTTAGTGTTTAACCATTTCAAATAAATTTATTTATTTTTAGACCCTATAAAACACTTTTTATTATGAAAAAAATTACCTGCCTATTCTTATTGATTTCTTTTTTGAGTTTTTCACAAGTTAAAATAGATAGTCTAGGTTACCATTTAGGAGAAAAAGGCTATTACGTTGTTGATGCTCCAAAGAAAACTGCACCTGAATTATATAAAAAATCTCTTGATTATATAAACAAAACTTATGATACTCCTGATAAGGTTGTAAAGGCTAAAACAGAAAATTCATATTTAAGATGTAGGTTTTTTGATGGCAATATGACTTCTATTAAGAGAGGTGGTATTCCAATTAATATAGGTGGTTATATTGAAATAGAGGTTGAGTTTAAAGATGATAAATTTAGGTTTAAAAGTTTTGTGCCTGAATTATTCGTTAACCCCGATGATGTAACGAATAGGCTCGCCTTTCAGATTAAGGGAGGTATGTTAACAAATTCATTTTACACTAATAAATTGAAACTCAAAAGGGAAGTTAAAAAAAATGGTACAAAAAACAAATTAGAATCCTATTTTAATAAAACCTTGCTTTTATTCTCTAATTTTTTAACGAATACCGAAACAGAGAAATGGTAATCCCTGATCTACTTTAAAAAGTCTTTAGGTACTTTCCAGTTTTCTAAACTTTCCTTTTCAAACTCATCCCAACCGTCTAAATTTAGAGGTCTATCCAATAGGGTTTTTTCCCATTGGTAAAGATGTTCATTTACATTTTTATGGTTCTCATCCATAATTTATTTTTTAAAACTACCGTTTTTAACCCTTTATAGTGAAATTTCAAACAGTTGCTTTTGATTGTTTGGATATAATCGTTTCTGCTTTATGTTCCTATTGCTATTTGTATTTCTAATATTATGAGCAATTTCCTTTATTTGGGTAGTATAATCTGAATTTGCCCATTTATCGGATAGGTATTTCCTTTTAACCTCATCAAATATCTTTTTATCGGTTTTGAAATAATATTTTAACCCTGTATGTGATAGTAAAATACTATCTTTTTTTTGCATTGAAATATCCACTCCAGTAATTGCACATTTTTTGATAGGTTTTTTTAAGTGTGGATGTGGTGTAATTAACCCTATACTAGAACTGTTAATTATGCTACATTTAGGGTTTTCAGAAAGGCGGTTAATCATACTACACTCTGTAATGATTTCTTGCCTTATTTTTTGATGCAAATTATCTGAATATTTTTCAGTTATTTTAAGTAATCTTTTTTTATGTCTATATCTTAAATTAGGTTGTAAATCATTAATCCAATATCTAGGGTTTGAGTAATTGTTTGATAATTGTTTTTCTTTATTGGTAAGGCTTTTTTTGTTGATGGTGTAATCATAGTGCATAACCTCATCAAAACGTTTTAAAAGCATTTCTTTTACTTTGTCGAATGTATGAATATTAACATCTGTAAAGGTGGTTAAACCTATTTCTTTAAGTTCTTCGGTTTTAATTATTTTAAGTTCTACACGTAACACGTATTTATTCATTTCATACTGTTCAGATTTATTGTAAATCTTAAATATGAATCGTTGGTGTGGTGCTTGTGCTAGATTATTTTGGTATTTGTATTCAAATAAAATGCCTTTATGGTACAATAAGCCTTTCAAATATAGTTTAGGGTTGAATAGTAATGTGTTATTAACTCCTAACTCTATATTTTGAAATGCCATTTGTTGAGGTGTGCAGTCAAAAAGGTTTTGCAAATGCTTCCTAACTTCTAAAATATTATTGAGTGTAAATTGATTGCCGTTAAATCCTTTGTACTGCTTTATCCTTTTGTGGTTTGGTGCTTTTATTTCTTTTAAAGAATTGTATAGTTTGTGAATGCTACCAGTAAACAAGGTTACACCGCTACCATAAACAGTAACTTTACAAAAATGATATATTGTTACTTTTTTGGTAGATAGTTCGCCTGTCTTTTCTGACACTTCGGTTTTAAACTCTAACCTGTTTAAAAGTCTTTTTGTGTCAACTTCAATTAATAATATTTTAGTATAATCTATCAACTAAATACTTATATTTGTGCTAGGGTATGCGTTGCCGTATTCCCTAACATTTGAACAAATAAGAGGGGCTTTGAACACCCCTCTTTTTTATTTCTTGTTACTGTTAATAACTGGTGTTATATTGCTTAAATCGGTTGTGTAGTAGTTTTGAAAGTAATGTACAGTTAAGGTACTGGCACTATCAGAAAACTTAAATATCAATAAATGCATTCTTTTGTTGATGTCGCCTTTAAAGATGTTATTTTTTGACGTTTTAAACAGTCCTGTAAGGCATCCGCTCCACTTCTTACCCTGTTTTATCTTTAACCAATAGTCTGGCATTGATAAAGCGCAGTTTTGGTTTTTACTAATGTTAATTAGGTTTGATAGTAAAGTAGTTCCGTTTAAAACTTCTTGAAGTTCATAATGTTTTACACTTTTGTATTTACCCTCGTTAATTTCTTTGAACACGTGGGTAACTGGTTGAGGTATTTGCGTTGCCATTGTCTTATTTTTTAAGTTGAACAATTGCATTTTCTACCTCATCGCGAATATAAAGAACACGTCCCCCAATAGCATATTTAATCAATATACCTTTAACTGTTAAGTTATGGACTGTGGATAAGTTGCAATGAAGCATTTCATCTGCTACATATTGACGTGTAATGTATTTTCGTGGTTCTTTGGGCGTAAACTCTTTTTTAAGGTCGTCTAATTGACGTTTAACGGCTTCATTGATGAGGTTAACTAATGCCGTTGGGCTTGTGTTTATAAATTGTACTGTTTCCATAACTCTATCTGTTTTATTGTTATACAACAAATAGAGATTAGGTTTTTTTTAGGTTTTCCCTAAATCGTAGGATATAGGTTTATTTTGTTTTAAAACCTACATTTATTAACGACTGTTTAACTTTTTCCACGTTCTTAATATTATTTAAAGGGTTGTTATCTTGTCCAGCTGTTGGGCTTGTTATTGGGTTTAAATAAGATTGTAATGTTTGAGGTTTTTCGCCTGTTATACTACTTAAAACATTGGCAAGTGCATTAGTAGATAAATTGAAAGGTTCTTTTGTCAAAAGATAATCCAATATACCTAATTCCTTTAAATAAATTATTTTTTCAGTCCCTTTAGTATTGCTGTTATCAATTAGGGTAGGTTCGTTTATTTCTGTTCTCGGTATGTCAAAAACCTCCCTAAACAAATTGTCGTATTCTGCAATGAGTTTGGTCAATTTTTTTTCGGATAATGGCGGTTGCTGATTATTGTTTAATTCTGTTTGAAGAATGTAAAGTTTTGCCAATCGCTTCCTTTTTGTTTCAATATTTGCAAATGTTTTTTTTCTGTCAATATTCCCATGCGGTTCGATAATTGTCGCTTTTTCTATTTTACCTTTAATTTCAATTTTAGAATCTACCCTAAAACTATCATAAAAGCTTTCGATATAATCATTTTGTATTTGAGGTGTTAGCAGGGCAAACGCATCATAAATTGAGTATTTTCAGGAGGTAGTCGTTGCTCCATGCGGCTTTGAGCCTCCTGCTTTTAACGCCTATTTTAGCGGTGGTGTCCTTTTTCAATAGGTTCAGGGCTATTTT
>JAKISU010000212.1 GCA_021648445.1 Flavobacteriaceae bacterium | reverse complement strand
AAACCGATCTTTAAATGCCTGTCTATCAAGTTCTTTTAATATTTTCATCTCCTTTAGATTTAAATACAATTTACAAAATAATGTACTTATAAACAACTATTTGAGAACTAAATGGGTAACCCTATTAGTTTTTAATCCTTTTAAAATTACTTTAAAAATAAGAGATTTAATTTTAGAACGTAGTATTAATAATCAAATAGAAAATGCATATAATTCTATCAAAGCGAATAGTATTGAGAACGTAACTTCAATACCCCTATTTTACCCTACCTATGGTTATGGTACATTAGAATATGATTTAGATGATTTTACCAGATTTCCAACAGTCAAAGAAACAATTGTTGAAGTGGTAAATAATGTATGGGTTTCTAACAAAAAGGGAAGTTATGAATTTCATATTAGAGAAGAAGAAAATGCAATTGAAACAGAAAATTTTTTACCCTTAGTTTTAGTTGACGGTATTTTGATTCAAAATCACAATGAAGTGATAGATTTTAGTGCAAAAAAAATTAAAAAAATAAGTGTTTTTAGAGATAAATATATTTATGGCTCAAAAATTTTTGGTGGAATACTTTCTATTAAAACCATAAATGGAAACAATATTTTTTCAAAAGATTATCTTCATAAAATTAAGTTATTTAAACCTGAAAACCGTAAATCATATTTTAAGCAGGAATATGATGGAAGCAATACATTTAATAGAATTCCAGACTATAGAAATCAATTACTATGGTTGCCAAATTTCAAACTAGATAAAAAAGAAAAAACTATTGAATTTTATACCTCTGACTATAATGGCGATTATGAAATTTGTTTAGAAGGTTTTACAAATGAGGGAAACCCAATTTCTTTAAAAGAAATTATTACAGTGAAATAAGTCTTGTTTTAATTTATAAATCATCACTCTCATCAACTATCTCCATCTCAAAAATTAAATCAGTATTTGGAGGAATTCCTCTGCTACCCTGAGATCCATAAGCTAAATATGCCGGAACAAACAACATCGCTTTATCTCCATAATTCATATTGAGCATTGCTTCTCTAAATCCCGGCACTAGCGTAGCTTCTTCACTACAAACCATAGAAAACGGATTGTATGCTCCTGCAGCTTCTGCGCGTTGGTCAAATTTACCAAACTTTTCAGCCTTATCTTTATAACTTGTTGCAATCATACTACCTTCAGTAAAAAAGACTGCATAATTAATTCTAACCATAACACCTTTTTTAGGTTTTACACCGCTACCTTCTTCAGTAATAAACATCTTTAAACCTGAAGGAAATTCTTTAGCTTTTGCTTTATTCTCTTCTACTGTTTTCAAAAAATCAACTTTAGCTTTTTGTAATTTTTCAAGTTTTATTTTTGTTTCTTCTTCTAAGCTTTTGAAATAGCCGGCAAAAACTTTATGTGCTTTAAACTTTTTAGCATCCTTACCAACTCTAATAATTTTAATAGTATTCATTACATCATCTTTAGCAATACTATCAACAACCTCTTGTCCTTTCATTACTTGACCAAAAATTGTATAACCACCATTGATACTAGGATATTCAACATGTGTAATAAAAAACTGACTCCCATTATTATCTCTCCCTGAATTTGCCATCGCTAATACCCCTGCTTTATCAAAAACAAACATTTCTGTGCTATCATTTTTCTTTGGATGCTCATTTTCAAACTTATACCCTGGTCCTCCAGAGCCATTACCGTTTGGATCTCCGCCTTGAATCATAAAATCATTAACTATTCTATGAAATTTTAATCCATTATAAAAAGGTATACCTTTATATTTTTCGGCAACATACATATTATTACCTTCTGCTAACGACACAAAATTTGCTACAGTTATAGGTGTATGTTCATAGGCTAAAGTTAACAAAATATTGCCTTTATCAGTTTGTATATCAGCATATAAACCATCTTCTAAATTTTGGTAATTTGTAGATTTACAAGCACTAACTATAAGAACAATAAATAAAACAACAACTTTAATTACTTTTCTCATTTTTTTATAAATTATTATGACTATCCGATAGTTTGCACATTTCTCTTCCATTTACAAGACACAGAGGTAATTACGACTCTATCGAATACCGAATCGAAGTATCTTCTATTGAATTTGTAGCAATATTCATCGAGATAGCTT
>JAKISU010000097.1 GCA_021648445.1 Flavobacteriaceae bacterium | reverse complement strand
AGATACTAAATAGTATTCAAAACACCAAACTAATAACATATAAATAACTGATTATTAATCAATTAATACGATAATTTAGGTGATGGAATTTTTGACTCCCGAAAAGCTAAATGGTTTGAGTATACATAAAAATTAAAGGAAACTCGTTTTTAGAAGCCTTGCTATTCAATTTATATAATATTTCATTAAATAACGTGAGTTCAACGTAACACTTTGATTTAATAGCTGATAATCAGAACCTTAAATGTGAGTTGATAAGTTTAGCATCACCACGAGCCTTTTGTCAAGTTTTGCTTACTACCTTCACAGTAAAACACGTTTTACTGCTCTGTAATGCTCAAGATAAACTAAAGTCGAGAGATTTTTAAATAGTTCTTCCCGAGTACTCATGTTAAATAGGGTTAAATCATAAAATAGAACACTGTTATAAAATGATGATTTTCAATACTATATCAAAATTGGTCTAATATCTAAACTATCTAAAAAGTCCCGAGACTTGAAGAGTCCATTAAAAAGGTAGTCACGGTCTAAGGGTTTGAATATATTTAACTTTTTGAAAATCAGCACGTCTTGAGTTTAGTGTCTAATAATCTATTGTCGTCATATTTAATAATATCTTTTACTGGACAACACTAGTCTAAAAATTTCCTTATGAATAATCATTCTAAACGGCATATAAATTAGAAAATTTTTAATAAATTAATAAATTATTAACTATATTCGCTAACTCAAATTTTTAAAAACTAATTTAAATTAAACATTTTATGAAAACAAAAATTTACTCGTTATTAGTATTTTTATTGTTATCTGTTTCTGTATTTGCTCAATCATATGAGGTTAGCGGTACTGTTACTGATAGTGATAGTCAACCCTTACCGGGAGTTTCGGTAGTTGTTAAAGGAACAACTACAGGAACATCTACCGATTTTGACGGAAAATATACACTTCAAGTTAACAATGATGATGTATTGGTATTTACTTTTGTGGGTTTTGAAGCTCAAGAAGTAAAAATGGATGGTTCAACAACGGTTAATATTACTATGAAATCAGGTCTTGAACTTGATGAAGTTGTTGTTGTAGGTTCTAGAAACCCAAACAGAACGGCAACTGATACAGCTGTACCTGTTGATATTATTGATGTAACAGAAATCGCAGCTCAAGGAGCACAAATTTCTGTTAATGAAATATTGAATTATGTAGCACCTTCTTTTACTTCACAAACTCAGACAGTATCTGATGGTACAGATCATATTGACCCGGCTTCATTAAGAGGTTTAGGTCCGGATCAAGTATTGGTTCTTATTAATGGTAAAAGAAGACACACATCATCTCTTATAAATGTAAATGGTACTGTAGGTGCAGGTAGTGTGGGTACAGATATGAATGCAATTCCGGTTGCTGCAATTAAAAGAATTGAAGTTTTACGTGATGGTGCTGCTGCTCAATATGGATCTGATGCTATTGCAGGTGTTATTAATATTGTGCTAAAAGAAGCAACTAATGAATTAGAATTAACAATTACTACAGGTGCTAATTTTAGTGAAAACAGTAATCAGTTTGAAGGAGGAAGCGATGGAGAAAAAGTACAGTTAGATGCAAATTACGGACTCCCAATTGGTGATAATGGAGGATTCATAAACTTTACAGGATCTATAGCAACTAGAGAACCGGCTTTGCGTAATAAAGATTATGCAGGTGATATTTTTAGAGCTTTTCAAGGAGCTGAAAGAGTATTTGCTGCAGGTGGCGGTAATGTTGCTGATATGACTTTGGCAGATTATCAAAGTGCTGCTACAGGTATTTCATATTTATCTCCTGCAGACCAAGCAACAATTGCAGGTCTAGATGTTACTGATGAAACTGATATTACAACATTAAGAAGTCTTTTAGATGTCGATGCTGATGATGGTGAATTGGCTGCAAGAGGTTTAACACGAGAAGATTTCAGGTTTAGAGTAGGAACAGCTAAATTAAGAGAAGGGAAGTTCTTTGCTAATATGTCAATTCCTTTAGATGAGAAAACTGAAATTTATGCGTTTGGTGGTATTAGTTACCGTGAAGGTTTAGCATCAGGTTTTTATAGAAGACCGGCTCAAAGTGATGGTAGGGCGAATACGCCTGCATTTCCTAATGGGTTTTTGCCAAATATTGCTACTGATATATTAGATAAGTCTTTTGCTGTAGGAATTAAAGGAGAATTAAATGAATGGAATGTAGATTTTTCACATACGTATGGTACAAATACAATGAGTTTAACTGTAGAAAATTCGAGCAATAGTACTTTAGGTGTTGCAACTCCTAGAAACTTTGATGTTGGTGGATTCGGATTTACTCAGAATACTACAAATCTTGACTTAAGTAAATTTCATGATGATATTTTTGAAGGTTTAAATATTGCAATAGGAGCTGAGTATAAGGTGGAAAATTATCAAATTACCGCCGGTGAAGAAGCATCATATACTAGTTATGATATAAATGGTGATATTGTAACAGGTACTACTCCTGATGATTTATTAGTAAGAAATAATTTCTTAGGTAATGCATTAGGTGGTGGGGCACAAGTTTATCGTGGGTTTGATCCCGGAAACGCTACAAATAAATTTAGAAACAGTATAGCCGGTTATCTTGATATTGAAGCTGATTTTACAGAAAATTGGATGTTTAGTTTAGCAGGTAGGTATGAAAGTTTCTCTGATTTTGGAAGTACTTTTAATTATAAATTAGCAACTCGTTTTAAATTATCAGATAAAGTTTCTTTAAGAGCAGCTAATAGTACCGGTTTTAGAGCTCCATCTTTACACCAACAATTTTTTAGTAGAACAAGTACTGTTTTTATTGATAATGTACCGTTTGAAGCAGGTACTTTTACTAATGACAGTAGAGCAGCTAGCTTAATTAATATTCCTAAGCTTAAAGAAGAAACTTCTAACAGTATTAGTGTTGGTCTTACCGGTAAATTTGGAAATTTTTCAGTTACTGTAGATGCTTATAGAATTGATATTGATGATAGAATTGTATATAGTGGTAATTTTGGCAATGGAGGAGATCCGGAATTAACAGCTATATTCCAAGCTGCAGGTGCTACAAGCGCACGTTTTTTTGTCAATGCTATAGATACAGAGTCACAAGGGCTAGATATAGTGATGTCTCATAAAATGAATATTGGAAAAAAAGCAACGTTGAAAAACGATTTCGCTGCAACTTTTTCAGAAACAAAAGTTGTTAATATTAATGTACCTTCTATAATTGCAAATGCCGGTTTAAGTGGAAACTTTTTCGATGGACAAGAAGAAGCATTTTTAACAATTGCACAACCAAGAGCTAAATTAAACCTTACACATTTATTATCTATTGGTAAATGGGACTTTTTATTACGTAATGTTTACTTTGGTGAAGTTACAGACCCGGATGATTTTAATGGTGATGCAAGAGTTGCAGGAACACCGGTAAGTGATGACGCCATCTATGGAGGCAAAATTGTTACTGATCTATCAGTTTCATCGTCTATTACGGATAACTTGAGATTTACAGTTGGTGCTAACAATTTATTAGATGTTTATCCTGACGAGAACAGAGCAGGAGGTACATCAGGTGACCAATTTGTATATTCAAGAAGAACATCTCAATTTGGATATACAGGTAGATTTGTTTTTGCTAGATTAAGTTTTACCCTAAAATAGCAATACTATAAATTTAACAAAAAAAGGATTGCAAACTTGCAATCCTTTTTTTGTTAAATAAAACCATTAATATTAATTTTTTTTTTAAGTAATTTGCATAAACCAAATTAAGGATGATTTCTCTCCCACGCTGAATTTTCGTGTTCTTCGAAAGGATAAAGGTACAGAAGGAATGGTTATTTTATTCACTTTAAATTTAATTAAAATGGCTGTTTTAGAACAATTAACATCACAACAAGCAATAGATTTAGAAAATAAGTATGGAGCACATAATTACCATCCGCTACCTGTAGTTTTAAACAAAGGAGAAGGTGTTTATGTTTGGGATGTAGAAGGCAAGAAGTATTATGATTTTCTTTCTGCATATTCGGCAGTGAATCAAGGGCATTGTCATCCTAAAATTATCAATGCTTTAAAAGATCAGGCAGAGAATTTAACGCTGACTTCCAGGGCATTTTATAATGATAAATTAGGAGTATACGAAAAGTATATTACTGAGTATTTTGGCTTTGATAAAGTATTACCAATGAATACCGGTGCTGAAGCAGTTGAAACTGCAATAAAGATAGCAAGAAAATGGGGTTATGAAAAAAAAGGTATTCCATCTGATCAAGCTAAAATAATTGTCTGTCAAAATAATTTTCATGGTAGAACCGTAACTATTATTTCAGCTTCAAATGACCCTGTGACAACTGAAAATTTTGGACCTTTTACACCGGGAATAATTTCTATACGATATAATGATTTAAATGCTTTGAAAGAAGCTTTACAAGACAAAAATGTAGCTGCGTTTTTAGTAGAACCCATTCAAGGTGAAGCAGGCGTTTATGTACCGGATGATAATTATATAAATGAAGCATATCAATTATGTAAAGATAAAAATGTACTATTTGTAGCTGATGAAATACAAACAGGTATAGCGCGTACAGGTAAATTATTAGCTGTTAATTATTCGAATATTAAACCTGATATTTTAATTTTAGGTAAGGCAATTTCCGGAGGTGTATTACCGGTTTCAGCGGTGTTGGCCGATAATGACATTATGGAGGTTATTACACCCGGTACACATGGTTCTACTTTTGGTGGTAATCCTTTGGCTTGTGTTGTTGCTATAGCGGCTTTAGAAGTGGTAGTGGAAGAAAATCTTGCAGAGAATGCTGACAAACTAGGGAGACTCTTTAGAAAAAGCATGCAAGAATTAGGTAAAAAAACTGATTTAGTTAGATTGGTTAGGGGTAAAGGCTTATTAAATGCAATTGTAATTAATGATAGTGAAGATAGTGATACAGCTTGGAATATTTGTGTTGCTTTAAAAGAAAACGGATTATTGGCCAAACCTACACATGGTAATATTATACGTTTTGCACCACCATTAGTAATGACTGAAGAACAAATGCAGGAATGTATAGCAATAATAAGCGATACCATCATAAATTATAAAAAATAATTTCATCTAAAGAATCCCTCGAGGTTCTACCTCGGGGTTTCCGATTTCACCTCTCCTTGAGGAGAGGTCAAAACTTTCGGAGAAAGTTTTGGGTGAGGTGTAATAAAGAAATTTCGGTTTTTGTACCTTTAGGTCAAAATAAAACGAACGAAACATGTGCTGAGCTTGTCGAAGTATACCCCTACGGCTCTGCCCGTCCGACTAGCACGGGCGAGCCTCGGGGATAGTTCGTTTTAAGAAATTTCTTTATTGAAGTTAAAAGCTATTGTTATATGTTTAGTTGTTTTAGTATTTTGTAGACAATCTACCTTTTCTCAAGAAACTAAAGAGGATGAAATTAAAGAAGTAATATCTTTATTTTTTAAAGGATTGCAAAGTGGTGATACATTAACAATAAAGAAAACCATTAGTAATGATTTATTAATGCAAACGGCTTATACCAATAAAGAAGGTAAATCAATGCTAAGAACTGAAAATGTCTCTAAATTTTTAAACGCTGTAGCTTCAAAAAAACGGGAAGATATTTGGGAAGAAAAATTATTGTCATATCATATTCAAATTGATGGTAATATGGCAAATGTTTGGACACCTTATAAATTTTATTTTAATAATGACTTTAGTCATTGTGGAGTAAATTCTTTTCAACTATTTTTCGATGGTAAAAAATGGAAAATTATTTACTTAATAGATACCAGAAGAAAACAAAGCTGTAAAAAGTAAAAGTGAATGGCAGATAAAAAAGATATACAAATAACCAAGCAGGAGTTTGAAACGATCAACTCTAATGAAGAATTATTGGAAATAATTCAAAAAAAAGAAAAGAATATAGATAAAGTACTTGAAAAGTTAAAGTACGAAGATGAGCTTAAAAAATTGCAGATTGAATTAGTAAAATTGCAAAAATGGGTTTCTAAAGAAAAAAAACGTGTTGTAATTATATTCGAAGGGAGAGATGCTGCCGGTAAAGGTGGAAATATCAGACGTTTTTCTGAACATTTGAACCCGCGTTCAATGAATTTAGTAGCCTTAACTAAACCTACAGAAAAAGAAAAAGGGCAGTGGTATTTTCAACGTTATATCAAAGAATTGTCCAATTCCGGAGAGATTGTTTTTTTTGATAGAAGTTGGTATAATAGAGCAGTGGTCGAACCTGTGATGAGTTTTTGTACAGACGAACAGTATTCACGTTTTATGTTACAGGTACCTGAGTTTGAGCATATGCTCTATGAAGATGGTGTTAAAATTATTAAATTTTGGTTTTCTATTTCTAAAGAAGAACAAAAGGCAAGATTTGATTCCAGGTTACAAACTCCGCTAAAACGATGGAAATTTAGTCCGGTTGATCAAAAAGGACAAGAATTATGGGATAAATACACATTCTATAAAGAGCAAATGTTTAGTAAAACACATACAACCTATTGCCCTTGGATTATAGTTAAAGCAAATGATAAAAAGATAGCGCGTTTAGAGACAATGCGTTATGTATTGTCACAGTTTGACTATCCTGATAAAGATAAAGCATTAACTACATTATTTCCAGACCCTAATATTATAATGCGATATTATAGATCTGCTCAACAATTAGATTCATAACATTATGGAAAATAATAAGCTTACAGATTTAGATGTTAAAAGACTAAATTCTAATAAAGGATTACATACTTTATTGTCAAATGAAGTCTATAATCCTGAAAAAGCACTACGTTTTTTAGACTATGAAAAAAAATTAAAAAAGTTACAAGTAGAACTGGTAAAACTACAAACTTGGGTTATCAATAAAAATGAACGTGTTATTGTAATTTTTGAAGGTAGAGATGCAGCCGGTAAAGGCGGTGCAATTCGTAGAATAACTGAAAGGATAAATCAACGATTCTATAGGATTATGGCTTTACCTAAGCCTAATGATGAAGAAAGAACACAATGGTATTTTCAACGGTATGTCAATCAATTTCCCAAAGCCGGCGAAATAGTTTTTTTTGATAGAAGTTGGTATAATAGGGCAGTAGTAGAACCTGTAAATGGATTTTGTACTGAAGAAGAATATAATATCTTTATGAGTCAGGTAAATGATTTTGAGCGGATGATTACAGAATCGGGTATTAAATTGGTTAAGATCTATATGTCTATATCAAAATCAGAGCAAGCAAAGCGTTTTAAAGACATTAAAAGTCACCCTTTAAAACAATGGAAAATGACCCCTGTTGATGAAAAAGCGCAAAAACTTTGGAATGTGTATACAAAATATAAAAACCTGATGTTTGAAAATAATAAAAAAGGGAATATTCCCTTTAAAGTTATTAGAGCAAATAGAAAAACTTCTGCTCGTATTGAGGTTATTCAGCATATATTGGATTCCATTCCTTATGATAAAACCTTGGAAGTTTAGACTTTTGTAGCATATAATAAAGGCCTCACAGAGGTTTCAAAAACCTGAGGTCTATTTTGTACTAATTATCCGGTGCTAACAACGTAAAAGGATAATGAGGAATATTCCTTAATATCCAAAATAGGATAATAATGATTAATATAATCAATAAGCTTTTGGTGTTATTGAAAATGCTTTTATAATTTTTATTGAAATATCTGTTGACAAATAAAATGCCATAGTGATACGCTACAGATAATAATCCGAGAAGTAAAAGGATATTATTAGTTGCAGCTTTTATAAAGTTAAGATGTAGTAAATGATGTATAGCTCTTTGGCTGCCGCAACCCGGACAATACACTCCTGTTGTTTTATACAAAGGGCATTGTAACAGAAAATCAACTTCACTCGGGTTTATCATAAAATAAAAAAATGCTACTACCCCGAAGAGTAATAGCATTATATAGCGTTTAAGCTTTATCAAAATTATTGATTTGATAGATCTTTTATCTTCTCTTGTAATAATTCAGGATTTTGTAGTACTTCCCACCCTATAAATGAAATAACCCAAACAAGGTAAGCGATAAATAAGATGCTAAAAATTAGCCCAATTAACCCCATGATTTTTCCAGTTTTAACATTTCCATATCCTTCATAATTTTCTGGAGCTTCATTATATAAATTAGTTGCTTTTTTTGCCATAATTAAGGCGATAATTCCGAAAACAATTCCAGGTGCACCATAACAACAACATCCTACAATTGACAAAATGCCCATTACTAATACTAAAGTTGAATTTGGTAATTTTTGTTTTTCCATTGGTTTTTGATTTTTAGTTTAGAAAATTTTTAAAAAATAATTGCTTAGCATTAATACTAAGTTGGTAATGAATAAATATAATAAAATTTTATGCCCTTTTTTAAAGCTAAATTTTAAATGTAGTAATAAAAAAGCAAACATTGCAATAAGTGTATAAATGGCAGGATACATATAAAAAGCCTCTACAAATTCACCTTTCAATAAATGAATAATAGAGCGTTGCATACCACAACCCATACATTCAATATCAAACTGTTGTTTCCATTGGCAGGATAACATGTTTTCTTCTAAAAAAGATAATAGACTCATAGTCTCCGTTTTTAATTACCAGATTTAGTTACTTTTTTCACCGTTGCACCATAATCAAAAACATCAAACTGTATAGTATTACCATTTGCATTTGTCAACTTTAAAAGGTCAATTATAAAAGTAGTATCATATATTTCTTGATATTGATTATCACTTAGAGCTCTTAGGTCAGATTGAGTGGTGTCAGGGTCTAAATAGTCTGGTATTCCGTCACTATCATTATCATTGGTTATTGATTCTTCAATAGTTGGTACTCCATCTCCATCATCATCACTGTCTAAGTAATTTAATATTCCGTCACCATCTGTATCATCAGTAGCACCCTCATCTTTTGTTAAAATACCATCATTATCATCATCCCAATCTTTAAAATTCGGGAATGTATCTCCGTCAGTGTCTAAACTATCATTTGAGTCTTCTTCAATAGTGTCTTCATCATCTTCAGTCATTATAGTTGTAACTTTTAAAGTACCACTTCCATTCCATTCATTTATAATATTAGGACTTGTTGGGGGGATGTTTTGACAAAAATAACCTGCAGTTGGTTGAGCATCAAAAGTTCTGTAGATAATGGTTTGAACTCCGCTTTCGGTTAAAGGAAAGCTATCATTATCTCTTACTTGAGTAAAGAAAGCATTATCTGTATTATCTTCATTTAATTCAATAATTAATGTTTCATTTTCATTGATCTTAAAAAGTACCAATTCACCACAATCGTTAACAGTATCATTAGAAAAATCAAATTGAGGAATATCGACATTACCATCATCACATGACAAGGTAATTATCACCAAAAGAAATACAAATAATTGTTTCACTTATTAAAATTTAGGTTAATTATCTGATATTTAATCATTTTCTTTTATTGTCCCGATAGTCCCGATAGCTATCGGGATCGGGATTAACTTGTTTTAACAAACCCCTCATTAAGGGTTTCATCCGAACAAAAATAGAGTTTTAAAGTATAGAATAAAAAATACTTACTGTTAATTTTAGTTACTTTTGCCTAAGTTTTAGAAATAATGAATACAATTTACTTAGATAATGCTGCCACAACACCAATTGATAGCGATGTAATTATTACGATTACTGAAGTTATGAAAGAAGTTTATGGCAATCCGTCTTCAACACATCAATTCGGTAGAAAAGCCAAGACTGTTGTTGAAGAAGCGCGAAAAAGCATTGCAAAACATTTTAATGTTACGGCTAGTGAGATTGTATTTACAGCCGGAGGCAGTGAAGCGGATAACTTGATTTTAAGAAATGCTGTAGAGAATCTACAAGTCAAACATATCATTAGTTCAAAAATTGAACACCATGCAGTACTGCACACTATTGAAGCGATTGCTAATGAATTTGATGTTAAAGTTAGTTATGTAAACCTTAACAAGAAAGGTGAAGTTGATTATAAACACCTGGAAGAATTATTAGAACAGAGTTCAGAAAAGACCTTGGTAAGTTTAATGTATATCAATAATGAATTGGGGAATATATTAGACATTAAAAAAGTATGTAGTTTATGTACGGAATATAATGCTTTATTCCATTCTGATACAGTACAAGCTATAGGTCATTACCCAATTGATCTACAAGAAACACCGATTGATTTTATGGTGGCAAGCGCACATAAGTTTCACGGACCAAAAGGTGTTGGTTTTGCGATTTTTAAAAAAGGATTTGGCATAAAACCATTACTAATAGGAGGGGAGCAGGAGCGTGGTGCGCGTGCCGGAACTGAAAATGTACATAATATTGCCGGGATGCAAAAAGCATTAGATATTGCTATTGCTAATTTGGATAAAGATGCAAAATATATAAGTGAGTTAAAAAAATACTTTATTGATGAATTAAACGACCTCGATATTGATATTCATTTTAATGGATGTTCTGCTGATCCTGATAAAGGCTCATATATAATTCTAAATGTACGTTTACCTAAAGATCTACCTATGTTTTTGTTTAACTTAGATTTAAAAGGAATTGCTGCTTCAGGCGGTAGTGCTTGTCAAAGTGGTAGTAATAAAGGATCACATGTATTAAATACTATACTTTCTCAATCAGAAGCCAATAAAACCTCTGTTCGTTTTTCTTTTAGTAAATTTATTACCAAAGAAGAGCTTGATTATACAATAGAGATAATTAAAGGGTTGGTCTAATTTCGATTTCTACTATCAGGTTTACGCTTATTCCTATTCTTGTTTCTCCAATTATTTTTTCTAGGCTTTGAAGATCGTTGTTGCTTCGGTCTATGATGTTGTTTTGGTTTGTCCGAAGTGATATCATCGTCTTCAAAATTAAGAAACGGGTGTTCTGTTATCACAGGAATTTTCTGATTGATCAACTTCTGGATATCACGTAAATAAACTTTTTCTTCTTGCATGCAGAATGATAAAGCAATTCCGCTGGCACCAGCTCTTCCTGTTCTACCAATACGATGTACATAAGTTTCAGGAATATTCGGTAAATCGTAATTAATAACATGTGATAATTCATCAATATCTATTCCACGAGCAGCAATATCGGTTGCAATTAATACTTTGGTAATGCCACTCTTAAAATTAGCCAATGCTTTTTGTCTCGCTACTTGCGATTTATTACCGTGAATAGCCTCAGCTTTGATGCCTGCTTTATCAAGCAGTTTTACAATTTTATTTGCACCGTGTTTGGTACGCGAAAAAACCAATGTAGAATGAATATTTTCAGTTTGTAATAAGTGAACTAATAATTTTGTTTTTGCTCTTTTACTTACAAAATAAACAGCTTGTTCAACTTTTTCAGCAGTTGCTTGTTCTGGTTTTACAGTTACACGTTCATATTGCCCTAAAATTTTACGAGATAGATCTACAATATTTGGAGGCATAGTGGCTGAAAAGAACAACGATTGACGTTTTGATGGTAATCTGGCTAGTATTTTTTTAATATCATGAATAAAGCCCATGTCTAACATTTGATCTGCTTCATCAAGTACGAAATACTCAATATCTTTAAATGAGATGAAACCCTGCTGTGTTAGGTCTAATAATCTTCCGGGAGTTGCAACCAATATATCAATACCTCTATTTAATTCTCTGGTTTGTCCACCTTGTTTTACACCACCAAAAATGACTGTGTTTTTAATACCGGTAAACTTACCATAGGCTGTAAAACTATCAGCTATCTGAATTGCCAATTCGCGAGTTGGCGTAATGATCAGTGCTTTGATTTTCCGTCGACCTTTACTGTATTGTATGGTATTAAAAATGTGTTGTAAAATAGGAATCGCAAAAGTCGCTGTTTTACCGGTACCGGTTTGAGCACAGCCCAATAAGTCTTTACCTCGAAGTAATATAGGGATAGATTTTTCTTGTATGGGTGTTGGGTGTATATAACCTTCAGCGCTCAGTGCTTTTAAAATAGGTTCAATTATTCGTAATTCTTTAAATGTCATAGATATTTATAAAAGCGGCAAAGATATGGGTAATTAAATGGATAAATTGTTTTAAATGTTACTAATGTGAAAGATTGATTTTGAATATAATAATAGGGTTACCCATTTAGTTCTCAAATAGTTGTTTATAAGTACATTATTTTGTAAATTGTATTTAAATCTAAAGGAGATGAAAATATTAAAAGAACTTGATAGACAGGCATTTAAAGATCGGTTTAC
>JAKISU010000096.1 GCA_021648445.1 Flavobacteriaceae bacterium | reverse complement strand
TAAAAAGATTAAAAATAACTTACTGATATACAGATAGATAAATAGATAAAATTTCAATACTTATTATTGAATCCAACAAATTTTTTCTACATTTGAAATGTAATTTTTCTCAAAAAAATAAAAAAGGACTCTTGTTTTTTGAGAAAACTAAAAAAAATCAATTTTTAGAACCCACCTTAACCAAACAATACCAACAAAATGGAGAACAATAGTTATATCGAATTTAAAAAAGAACGAGATTTAGGCAGTATCATTTCAGATACTTTTAAATTTATTAGAGAAAATTGGAGAGCATATTTTAATGCTATTATTAAAATAGTAGGACCATTTATAGTACTTGGAGCTATAGTCATGGTTTTTTTTATGGGTTCATTTTCAGGAATTTTTAGCGATATGCAAGGAGCAACCGATAATGATCCCAGCGCAATTTTTGGTCTAATGGGCTCAATGTTCGGGTGGATAGGTTTGTTAATGCTAGTTGGTACTATTATTTATATAATGATATCTGTAACTTCATTATATTTTATAAAATCGTATATCAATAATAACGGAAAAGCTGATTTTACTGAAGTGCGAACCAATACCTTTAAAAATATATGGAAATTCTTAGGGTTGGGTATATTGCTTGTAATCATGGTGCTTTTTGGTGCTATTCTATGTTACTTACCTGGTATTTATTTAGCCATTGTATTTTCATTAGCAACATCTATAATGGTGTTTGAAAATAAAAGTATTGGTGATACTATTTCACACAGTTTTGCTTTAATAAAAGGGCAGTGGTGGACTACTTTTGGTGTATTGATAGTTGTAGGTTTTTTAGTTTCTATACTAGGTTATATTTTTTCCATACCGGCTGTTATTTACCAATTAATTAAAATGGGAACTATGTTAGGTGAAAATGACCCAACCCAGGTATTCGATATATTCAAAGACCCTGTTTACATTGCTTTAAATGTGCTGTCTTATGTTGGTAAATATATATTGTCATCCATTACTTTAATAGCTTCAGTATTTATTTATTATGACTTAAATGAGCAAAAAAACTTAACAGGAACCATTGAAAAAATAGACAGTTTAGGTCAATAACACATTGAAATATATTTTACTTTATATATTAGTTACTTTTTTTACTATCGGAGTTTTTGCCCAGCAAGATTCTCTTAAAGTGCAGTATGATACATCAGAAATTAAACAGAAAAAATTTGATGCTGATAATTTAGACACTTATAAAAGTGATAAGGATTTTAATTACAATGTAAAAAAACGTAAAATAACCATATTAGAACGTATTTTTGATTGGTTCAAACGAGTATTTTTTAAATTTCTATCCTGGCTTTTTGGTAATAAAGCTGCTACGGGAATTTTAGCAGTGATCGTTCGAGTATTACCTTATCTTATTGCTGCAATTGTGCTGTTTTTACTCTTAAAATTTTTCTTAAAAGTCGATATGAATAGTATTATATCTGGTAAAACTGATAAAGCTGTAGTTAGTTTAACAGATGAAGAAGAACTCATAAAAAATGAAGATTTGACAATATTAATACAAAAAGCAATTGAACAAAAAAATTACCGATTGGCTATTCGATATTATTATTTATTAGCATTGCAAAAACTTTCAAAACATGAGTTTATAGAATGGCAGCAAGAAAAAACAAATGAAGATTATATCAAAGAAATAAAACAAGAACTTTTAAAAAATAAATTCGCCTCAAGCACCTATTTATACGACTTTGTATGGTATGGTAATTTTGATATTAATGAACTAGAATTTGTAAAAGCTGAAGCTGAATTTAATGAATTGAATAAACTAATTAAATAGGCGCAATTGAATAAAAAAACAAAAATATATCTGGGTCTTTTTTCGCTATTACTCATATCGATCATCTATATGGAAAGTGTAAAACCAAAACCTATCAATTGGTTTCCTTCTTATGTTGGTAAACACAAAATACCTTATGGTACTTATGTATTACGATCGGAGTTAGAAAATATATTTTCAACTACAAAGATTGATGATGTTAAGATTCCGCCTTATCTGTTTTTACAAGATAGTACCAAACAAGGAACCTATGTGTTTATTGACGATGCTATTAACTTTGGTGAAGATGAATTTAATAAGTTATTACAATTCGTAAGAAGAGGAAATGATATTTTTATTTCAACTCATGGTATTACAATAGATACCTTGAATATAGAAACCGAAGGAATTTTTTCTACTGCTATTGAACAGACACCCTTTTTTAAATTAATGAACAGAAATTTAAGCTCAAAAGAGTTTAAATTTGATAGGGAGTTTCAAAATACTTCATTTGTAAAAATTGATACCGCTTCAACTATTGTATTAGGTAAAACAGGTTATGTCAATCAAAATGAGAAACGAGTAGCAGAAGGTGTAAATTTTTTAAAACAGCCTTATGGAAAAGGAAATTTTTATTTACATACCTTCCCTGAAGCATTTACTAATTATTTTATTTTAAAATCTTCAAATAATCAATATACAGCATCTGTTTTATCATACTTAGATGATTCTAAACCTATTTTTCTGGATGCATATTATAAAACGGGTAAAAGTAGAATTACTTCACCTATGCATTATTTATTAAGTTCAAAAAGTTTAAAATGGGCTTATTATATTGCATTGATCGGTATATTATTTTTTGTGATTTTTGAAGGAAAACGAAAACAACGTTATATTCCTATAATTATTCCGTTAAAAAATCAAACATTGGCATTTACCAGAACAATTGCCAATATGTATTATGAAAAATCTGAACATAAAAATATTGCAGAACATAAGATCAGTTATTTATTAGAATATATCAGAACTAAATTACATGTACCTACAATAACAATAAATGATCAATTTTATACCTACGTGGTATCACGGAGCAGTATTGATAAAGAGAAAGTTATATCGCTTTTTAATTATATAGATCAGGTACATTTAAAAAATACAATTACAAAAGAAGAATTGATAAAACTGAATACATTAATTGAAGAATTTAAAAATCCTATATAAAACATGGAGAATCAAGAAACAAACCCTCAAGAAGAGGGGTTACAGTTTAATAATAGAATAGATTTAAGTAAGCTCAAAAATGCTATTTCACAGATTAAAGAGCAATTACATCAAGTTATTATAGGTCAAGATGACTTTATGGACTTACTCATGGTAGCATTATTAGCTGATGGTCATGTATTGATTGAAGGTGTGCCCGGTGTGGCAAAAACCATTACAGCAAAGTTATTAGCAAAAACCATTAGTACTGGTTTTAGCAGAATACAATTTACACCAGATCTAATGCCTTCTGATGTACTGGGAACCTCTGTTTTAAACATGAAAACATCTGATTTTGAATTTAAAAAAGGACCTATTTTTTCAAATTTAGTATTGATTGATGAGATCAATCGCGCTCCAGCCAAGACTCAGGCGGCATTATTTGAAGTGATGGAAGAACGTCAGGCAACGATTGATGGTAAGAGATATGAAATGCCTCCACCTTTTATGGTTTTGGCAACGCAAAACCCGATAGACCAAGAAGGTACCTATGCTTTACCGGAAGCACAATTAGATCGATTCCTGTTTAAAATTAATGTCGACTATCCGAGTTTGGAAGAAGAAGTGTTGATTATTCAATCACATAACGATCGTAAAGGTGCTTTGCCACAAACAATGGTAAAAGAAGTGCTTTCTGAAAAAGATCTAGCAGAGTATAGAAGTAAAATTTTTGAAATTTTAGTAGAAGAAAAAATCGTAAAATATATTGCTGAGATTATTTCAAAAACAAGGAATCATCCACACTTATATTTAGGAGGTTCACCAAGAGCAAGTATAGCTGTATTAATGGCTTCAAAAGGATTTGCAGCGTTGAACGGTAGAGATTTTGTAATACCCGAAGATATTAAAAAAAGTATGTATCCGGTATTGAGACATAGAGTTATTTTAACACCGGAACGTGAAATGGAAGGGATGACCACCGATAAAGTTATTGAAATGATCATCCAATCTGTGGAAGTACCGAGATAGAGTTGTTTGTTTATCTGTTAATTTGTGTAATTGTTTAAATAAACGTTCGTCTTTGCAAATTTTACTGTCATCCTGAGCATTACCGAAGCACAAAAATATTTTGAACTGAAGGTAGTTAGAAAAGCTTATCGAAGGACAGTGAAATGTGGCAATCTCACATAGTAAAGAAAAAGATTGCCATCCGGAGTACGGAATTCCACCTTCGCAATGACAATAATATTATAATTTAAAGAATCAATGTAAATAATGAACATTATTAAAAATTTATACATACACGAACGCTTTTTTATCTATATCAGCACCATTGCTGCTATATTTCTAATTTCATTCTGGATAACTATTTTATATACTGTTGCTTGGTTGTTACTACTTATATTGATAGTTCTCTTTGTTTTTGATTTAATACTTCTGTTTCGTTTTAAAAATGGAATAAAAGCAAGACGCTTATTACCAGAGAAGTTTTCAAATTCAGATGAAAATCCTGTACCAATTACATTATCCAATAACTACCCCTTTAAAACATATTTAAAAATTGTTGATGAATTACCGGCGCAATTCCAAAAAAGAGATTTTGATTATGAAACGGCTGTAGAACAATCAGGCACTCATAATTTTGAGTATCAGGTAAAGCCTGTAGAGCGTGGTGAATACCATTTTGGAAATTTGAATGTGTATGTATCATCAGCTTTGCAAATGATTGCTAAAAGGTATCGTTTTGATGCTTCACAAATGGTTGCTGTGTACCCATCCTATATACAAATGCGTAAATATGAGTTTTTAGCTATGAATAATAGGCTGACAGAATTCGGACTCAAAAAAATACGCAGGATAGGACATACTATGGAGTTTGAGCAGATAAAAAACTATGTACCTGGAGATGATGTTAGAACGATCAATTGGAAAGCTACAGCCAAGCGTGCTCAATTAATGGTGAATCAATATCAGGATGAAAAATCTCAACCAATTTATTCAATTATAGATTTAGGGAGAGTTATGAAAATGCCTTTTGAAGAACTAAAATTATTAGATTATGCCATCAATTCAACCTTGGCTTTTTCAAATATTGCCTTACTTAAAAATGATAAAGCCGGAATGTTGGCTTTTTCAAAAAAAGTTGATACTATTATTCCTGCCAGTAATAAAAGAACGCATATCAATGTGTTAAATGAGGCATTGTATAATATTGACACTCAGTTTACTGATTCAGATTACGGTTATTTGTATGCAACTATCAAAAGAAAAATTACACATAGAAGCTTATTGATTTTATACACAAACTTTGAGCATATATCAGCTTTAAAAAGGCAATTACCATTTTTAAAAGCCATTGCAAAACAACATTTATTAGTAACTGTATTTTTTGAAAATACCGAATTAGATGAACTCATAACAGAAAATGTTGAAGACTTACAAAGTGTTTATCATAAAACAATTGCTGAGAAATTTGTTTATGAAAAACGACTCATTGTAAAAGAATTAGAAAATAGAGGAGTGCACGCTATTTTAACAAAACCGCAACAATTAACAGTCAATGTTATTAACAAATATTTAGAATTTAAAGCTAAAGGGTTTATTTAATCAAAAGAATTCCCCTATGGCTCTTCCTCGAGGATAGCTCGTTTTAAGAAATTTCTTTATTCAAAAATATGTTAACTTTTAATTACCTGATTTAATGCAAGTTAATTAATGTTTTTTATACGTGTGTGTGTGTTTTTTATAATTTTTTTTGAATTACATAATAAATTTTATAACTTAGCACCTTATATTTATATATAATTATAGTTATTTTTTATTAACATTTAAATTTTTTTATTATGTCTTTTAAAGCAAAATTAAAAGTAGCAGGGAAAGAAGTAAACGTACTTCACTGCAGTTATGATCTACATCAAGAAGTAGATCCAACAGGAAGACCATCATCTGTAACAAGAGGTGGTAGAATTAATTTAACCGTAGAATCTAATGGAGAAACTGGTTTCTTCGAATGGATGACAAACAACTTTGAACGTAAAGATGGAAGTATTGTTTTCGTTAAAAGAGATACCAATGCTACATTAAAAGAAATAAATTTCAAAGAAGGGTACTTAGTGAAGTATAAAGAGAGCTTTGATTCTTCAGGTGAAAATCCACTTAAAGAGACCTTTACGATCTCTGCCAAAGAAATTGGTAGTGGTAGTGGAGAGCATGTTAATGAGTGGGTATAGTTCACTTAATAATTGTAAATTTAAAAAAAATGAGGTATAAACTTATACCTCATTTTTTTATAGTAATAGCATATATTCCAATTATTATTTTGTAGATACAGCTAGTATTATTACATTTAGTCAATAAAAAAAATTAACACTATGAATTCAAACTTAGGTATAGGTGGTAACGAAGTTAAAGGTGATGCTAACGAAGCACTTAACGAAATACCAAAAAACAGAACATTACTTACAGGAAAACTAACCCCAAATACACCGATAAAACCGGAAGTAGTAGAAGGGTTACAAACAGTTGAAGATGTTTTCGAACATTTTGATCCTAAAATAAAGATAGGATTTGAAAATAAAGATGGTGGTATTGTACATGAAGATTTAAAATTTACTAATCTAGGTGATTTTGGTAAAAAAGGACTTACAAATAATAGTACTTTTTTAAAAGATCTAGAAATAGAAAGTGATCATTATAAAAAAATGATGAAACAATTAAAAACAAATAAAATTCTTAAAATGGCATTGCAAGACCCTCAGGCTAAGCAATCAGTTTTAGAAACTATTAATGCACTTATTGAGGAGATTAAAAGCTCTCAAAAATAACCTTAAAAAGTAAAAAAAAAAATGGCAGGATCTTCAGCGAAAAAAACGGATGCAGGTTTACAAAAGAAACTATCACAAAACGTAAAAGAAAAATCAGAGTCATTTGCTAAATATGGCGGTTTTGATTTATTAGAATCTTCTATAGACGGTGTACAAAATTTAAATCCTGATCGTAAAGCAAGACGAAATATTTTCTTAACAGAAAATAATAAAAAAGAAGAACGTAGTGAATTATTAAAAGTATTAAACCTTTGGGCAGATTTATTAAAGAATCAAGGCGATGTTATTGATTTGGTAAATTTAGCTAATGATAAAGCAGAAGATGCTGAAAAAACACTCAAGAAAAACCTTAAAACTGCATTAGATGAGACTAAAGATTTAGAAACATCATATCGTACAGTAGCTTTATTCTTTAGAAATACTGATTTACCGGCAGTTAAAAATGTATCTATTATTAATGCTGAATTAGATCAACTTTCTGATTTAGATAATACACGGTTTTTTGATCATATTAGAGATGAAATCCTAGCCAAATATGATAGATTAGACCTAAGAGAAAACTATTCTTTAATGATAGTGCCGGGTTATTTAGGCTCAAAAGCAGTAGTAGATAAATGGGCAAAATTGGCTCATGATAATAAAATAATGTTGGTTACAGACTTCTTGCATCTTGATGAACCGGATGATGTAATGGAAATGTTTGAATCTGCAAATTTAAGTAGTGGTGACATGTATCTTTCTAATACTATTATGACCTGTAACTGGTTGGTAGGTAGAAATAAACATGCTGAATTAGGCGAAGAAGATAATTTATATATACCACCATCTGGAGCATTAGCCGGTAGAATATATAACACACTAATGTCACAAGTAACTGCCGGTAAAAAGCACGGTGGACTCAATGAGATTAGTGGTGTAAAATTTGATTTAAAGAAAAGTGAAATTGCTAATCTTGAAAGCTTAGGTGTTGTGCCTATGGTGAATGAATATGGTAAAGTAATGGCATTTTCAGCCAAAACACTTTTTAATGGAGACAACTTAGGTTTACAAACCTATTCAGTAGTTCGTGTATTTGATTATGTTACCAAAGTGTTGATGGACTTTTTAAACCGTCGTGCATTTGAAAACTTTAATGCAAAAACACGTAAAGAAATTCAACAACAAATTGTACGCTTTTTAGATAGCGTTACCGGCCCGGATAAATTAATTGAGAATTTTGAAATCAAACGTTTTGAACAAGATTATAATCAGAAGGACAGAATATATCTTGACGTAAATTTAAAACCATATTTTCCGGCTAAAAACTTTTTGATCAAAATGGATGGGCAAAAAGGGGATGATGGAAATGAATGGGACTCTGAGTATGAACAACAATAATTAAACTCAAATCTTATGGGGTTTTTAGCAAAGTATTTTTTTGAAGGTAACGAATATACTGTTGTTGAAAGCTCACCTGCTATTGAAGAATTAATAGATAGCTCAGGCGAACTTATAGTGGTAGAAAGTAAAGGAGGGTATATAAAACTTACTCTTGAAGTCAATAGTGTCAAAGAAGCAAAAAAGCTATCATTATGGATAGAAGATTCCAATTTACCCAAAGAAGGTACAATTGTTTTTTATAAAGAGGAGACAACACAACAATATGCAATTGAATTCAGTAATGCCTACTGTCACAGATGTACGGGAAAATATTCATTCGGTACATCGTACTTAATGAAAATGGCACTCACTATACATGCACAATATATAGAAGTGAGTAAAATTGATTTTAATAACCTCTTAAATTTTAAACATGTATAATAATCTAAATCAAATAATATGTCATTTTTAGCAAAATTTATAATAGACGGTAAAGACTATAATGTATTAGAAAGTACACTTTCTATGTATCAACCTACAGACAGTACCGGCAAACCCTTAGGAAGACCTAGTGGAGGGCAAATTAACCTTATTATTGAATCTGACGGGAGTACAGATTTATTTCATTGGATGAAAGAACCGGAACATACCAAAGATGGTTCAGTAATTTATTTTAAAAGAGATGCTATGGCAAAACAAACGGTAGTTGAGTTTACCAAAGCATATTGTATTAATTTTACTGAACGTTTTGTAGCCGACACCAAAGACCCGATGAGAATATCTATAACAATCTCTGCCCAAGAACTTAAAGTTGGCGCTGTAGATTTTAAAAACCTTTGGGGCGCATAACCAATGCCTTTAAGTTAAGGTTTTTTTGTCATTCAGAGCCGTATAGTACAACGATGCGAACCTACCCGCCTCTGGAGGGGCAAAGGCAGGGAATCTCTTAATTTAATGACATTGAGCGCATAATAATTTAATACTATTTGGTAATATGGAAGATGAATATTTAAAAGAATTAGACTCTATTTTAAAACTATCTTTAATAGAAGCAAGTACATTTTCAAAAAGTAGCATTCCTAATGTAGATAACCGATTTATGTTGTCGCATAATTTCAAAAATATTTTAGAGGGCAATAATGCAGATATCTCTAAAATATTATATGAAATAGACTTAGATCAGAACGGGTTTACCAAAGACTCAATACAAAGCTATTTAGATAGTATTTCTAGACCACAACCACAACCTGTAATAAACGCAGAAGATTTTTATAAAAAAATAAACGGTGGTTTTCAAGTTTATAACGGTAGTAGTTGGCTACAGGTATCAGATAAAGCAAATATAAAAATCACCTATCTTGAAAATGGTAATGATTTAAATAACCACAAACCTGCAGTAAGAATAGAAGTAAATGATGTTAAAACTGATACATATTTTGTATTTGAAGATACCGACCTAACTACCACAGGTAATGAATTTCTGTTTTCAGGTCAACTCTCACCTAATGACGATTTAGCAGGAGGTCTACCTTCAAGAGAGATCTATTGGGAAGACCCAATGTATAACAGTATGAAAAGTGGTATAGGAACTGCCGGCTTAGTTGCAGGTGCTTTAGAATTAAGGCAAGTAGGCAATCTAACCCCTTGACGTACAGGTAAAAGCTTAAAAGACGCCAAAGGTTTTTATAGAAAAGCAGGCGGAGGTTATAACCCTTTAAGTGCTCAAAAAGGCATTGGTGCTGGTGGGCATCAAAAAGGAGCTAGATCTGCACTTAAAAGAGCTGATAAATGGCACAAAGTTGGTAGAAAATTATTTTGGGTAGGAGCTGTTTTTGGAGCATATGAAATGAGGGAGGCTATAATTTATAATGATTCTAATAAAAAAGGAGTAGCATTAAAAGTAACTTTAGATATTACTATGGGTGCTATTGGTGTATGGGGTGGCCCAGTAGGCTGGGTAATTTCCGGTACGTATTTTATAGCAGATATGATGGGTGCTTTTGATAGTTGGAGTCAACCAAGTGGAGTACGTTCAGATGGTGTACCTTATAATAATAATATTTTTGGAGGTTTCCCTAACTTTTCACCGGCAATACCACCACCATTTTATGGCTTAGACAGCCCTTATGAAACTGAGCTTGAAATGGAATATATACCATGTTTAGAACAAATACGTTTTGAGCAGCAATTAGAAAATCAAATTAAAATAGACAACACTTATGTAGCCCCTAAAATTTTGTTTAAAACCGATAAATTTTAGGATATGCAATGGTTAGAAAAGCTACAACCACCTAAGTTTTTAAGGTATATGTTTTATAAGTTATATATGTTTGCTTTAAAAACAAATAATTCAACACCAAAATTATCGGTTGCTATTACATTGGCATTTACGCATTTATTGCAACTTTTTTTTACTTTAGATTTATTTAGATTTATTGGGTTTAATATTTGGGAAAACTATTTTTCTGGATATAATAAAATTATAGTTGCAATATTTTCATTACTTTTTTTATATATAATTGAATTATTTTACCATTATAAAGATAAACATTTAAAATATGTAATAGAGTTTGAAAATGAAATAAAGTCTCAAAAAAAAAGAGGTACTATTTATTTATTTATTTATTTATTTATTAGTATTGCCTTGCTTTATGTTAGTTTATGGTTATTAACTATTAACAACCCTAATTATTTATAATTATGCTAAGAATCAATAGTTATAAATTGCTGGTCTTTTTAATTATTTTGTTCTCTTACAATTGGGCAATTGCGCAAATGATAGAAGTAAAAATTGATAAAGACACATATTCGAAAAATGAAATAATTGAAGTAGAGTATATATCTAGTGTAATTATCGATTCAGTTCAAGATCAACTTTTTCCTGACTTTAAAATACTAAAAAACAAACCGTCTAAAATAGATAAAATATTGATAGATAAAGGTAAAACATATCATTATTCTTACATAACATATTCGTTAAAACCAAAAAAAACAGGTAAGTTAAAAATTGAGTCTCCAATTTTTTTTACCAAAAAAGGATTGTTAAAAGGAAAAGAAATAATTGTCAACATAATAGATACATCCTTGTCTATCAGACAATCTGAGATTAATAAAAGAGCCTATAAAACAAAACAATTATATAAAGCAGTATTTAAACCAAAAAATACATTTAGATATGTAATCAGTGATGATATAGGATATATTGAAAAACGCACAAAAAAGGTTGGATTTTTTATAAAGCTCTTTCTCAAAAAGAAATTAAAGAATTAAAATTTATGAAGAACTGAAAATTTTGATGCAAATGAATTTTTAGAACCCACCTTTACATTTTAAGATGAAATGAAAATAGGAATTCCCAATATTTTTTACACCTTAGCGTTGGTGTTTGTCTTAGGCTTTTTATATTTTTGGAGTTATTCACTTTTAACATCATCTTCTTTACTAGATAACATGAATAACCTGCTTATCTTCTTTGTTTTAGTTGCATTAGTTTTTGCTGTAATGGCTAGTTACTTTTTGTTACGTAATTTTAAGGTAATTGTTGTTGTAAAAGATAAATTGGTAATATTTTCTATAATATCATTAAGATTAATAACAATAAAATTTAATCAAATAGTCTCGATAAATTGGTACTTTAATTTTATGTTTACACAAAAAACAACCACTAGAGAATTGATTATTAAAACAATAAATAAAGAAAAACCTACAATTATTAGGTGCTCAGAAATCGAAAATTTTAATCAAATAGTTAACGCTATACCTAATACCAATACGCAAGAAAAAAATAAGGTGTATAAAGAACATGCAAAACGGAATTTATATACAAACATATTTACATTCATTTTATTCGTTGGACTATTAGCATTTATAAGCCTTCATTTTCATTTAAAAATTAAAATTTCAGATTGTTTTTTATATAATGAATGTTATTTTGGTAAAAATACAAAAGAAGTTTTTTTGTTTTTTTTAATATTAGTTCTTATTGTATTAGGGTTTTTAATTAGAGTTATTGAACAAAGTAGAATTATTTTAAACCGATAATAGTTTTACATAACTATGTAAATGGTTAGAAAAAATTAAACCGCCAAGATTTTTACGGTATATGTTTTATAGGCAACCTCTTGAATTAATTCTTTGAATATCAAATAATTAATTGCATATTGTCATTATGAATAAATACAAAACATCTGGATCAATATCTTTATTTTCAGAGCATTACCGACTTGAGAAATTAA
>JAKISU010000095.1 GCA_021648445.1 Flavobacteriaceae bacterium | reverse complement strand
TCAATTTAGATACTCATTTTTTGCAAAACAGAGTTATAAAGTGTCTGAAAATTTTATCAAATTTGGATTTTGAAATTTATATGTACTGGTTTTTAGATTTATTCACACTGTGAATAATGCGGGTTAATTTTTTCCACAATTTTTCTGCACCCATTTTAGCAATGCTATGCTCTATTTTATAAGAACCTTGTAAATTTACAACTTCTTCGGCGGTATAAGGTCTTTCAATGCCTTTCCAACGCGGATTTACAGTCCAATCTGTAACTAATTTTTGAATTCTTTCTTCTTTCATAACTTTATTTTTATTGTTAATATTTAATTGATTACTCATAGTTTATTTTTTTTTGAAATATTTAATTCTTCTTGTTTTTTGTTTTTATAAATAATTATATGCTTCTAATGTTAAAAATTCTTGATAGGCTTCTGATAATACCAGTTCATCAAATAATTGAACAGCCAGATCAAATTTTCCATTGACGAATCGGTCATTTCCAACCATTTTTTTAATCTTTTCTAATTCCTCATTTTGAAGATTGACATACATTTCTATATTAAAAACACTACCGGTATCTAACTGCACTTCCTTATGAAGCCATTGCCAGAGTTGTGTTCTTGATATTTCTGCTGTAGCTGCATCTTCCATTAAATTATAGAGTGCTGCTGCGCCTACTCCACTTAACCATGATTCTAAATAAAGAATACCGACATTTATATTTTTACGAATTCCGCCTTCTGTAATAGTTCCTTTTGGCATTTCGACCAATTGATCTTCAGTTATATAAAGCTCTGCCCTCTTAATATGAATTTGATTTTTAGTTGGCATGTGTTCATTAAAAACTTCCATAGCAATGGAGACTAAACCAGGATGTGCCACCCAAGTACCATCATGTCCATTCTTTACTTCTCTTTTTTTGTCTTTTAGAATTTTATCAAAAGCTACTTTATTTGCTTCTTCGTCATTTTTTATTGGTATCTGTGCAGCCATTCCTCCCATGGCATGTACGCCCCGCTTATGACATCGTTGTATTACTCTCAATGAATAGGCTTCCATAAATGGTGTTGCCATAGTAACCTGATCTCTATCCGGTACTAAGAAATTTTTATGATTTCTGAATTTTTTGATATATGAAAAGATATAATCCCAACGTCCACAATTTAAACCTGCCATATGATCTTTTAATTCATAGATAATTTCATCAATCTGAAAACTAGCCGTAATCGTTTCAATCAACACTGTTGCTTTAATAGTCTGTTTCGGAATATCTAAATAATCTTGAGCAAACACAAAAACAGCATTCCACCAACGTGCTTCTTCATAATGTTCTAATTTTGGTAAATAGAAATATGGTCCGCTACCATTAGCTATTAATTGTTTAGCATTGTGGAAAAAGTATAGACCAAAGTCAACTAATGAGCCTGACAATTCCTCTCCTTTTATTAACAAATGTTTTTCATTCAGATGCAATCCTCTTGGACGTACTAATAAAGTAGCAACATCTTCATTCAATTGATATGTTTTACTTTTTAGTTTATTTTCAAAAGTGATAGTTTTCTGTACAGCATCTCTCAAATTTTTCTGCCCTTCCATTAGATTATCCCAAGTAGGTGCATTACTATCTTCAAAATCAGCCATAAAAATTTTAGCCCCTGAGTTTAGAGCATTGATAACCATCTTACGATCTGTCGAACCGGTAATCTCTACCCTTCTGTCTAACAGATCTTTTGGCAATGGTGCTGCAACCCAATCACTCTCTCTTATAGTTATTGTTTCATTTGGAAAATTTGGAAATGCTCCTTTATCGAATCTTTTTTGCACTAAATCTCTTTCTTTAAGCAGTTCTTTTCTTTTTTTATTGAATTTTTTATGTAAACTCGATAAAAATTCTAACGCTTCTTCCGTAAGTACTTCTTTAAAAGTATTATCCGCAACTTCTTTAAAATCAACTCTTTCTTCTAATATATCATTCATAACTAATAGTTTTAATGTGAAACTCTGCAACAAATATAAAATAAAAACATTACAAAACAAGCGAACGTTCGCTAAATTTAATATTGTTTTAATTTTTTGTACATTCGCAATATTAAAGAACAATAAATAATGGCAGTTGAAGAAGAATATATTCGTTTAATTTTCGGATTAAAACTCAAGCAAATACGAACAGAAAGAAACCTTTCTCTTTTTGGTCTCTCGAAATTGACAGGTTTATCTAAATCGTATTTAAACGAAATAGAAAAAGGAAAAAAATATCCTAAAACAGATAAAATTGTAATACTTTCTGAAGCTCTTGACGTTCCGTATGACCATTTAGTTTCCTTGAAATTGGATAAAAATTTGGCGCCTATTGGCGAAATTTTACAATCAAAAATATTAAAGGAAATTCCTCTTGAAGTATTTGGCATTAAAGAGAGTAACCTTATTGATATCATAGCCAACGCTCCAGTTAAAGTGAATGCTTTTATAGGAACTTTAATAAAAATAGCACAACATTACAGCGTTACCAGAGAAAGTTTTTTCTTAGCAGCACTCCGTTCTTACCAAGAAGCACAAAACAATTATTTTGAAGATATTGAAAGTTTAGTTGAAGAATTCGGCAAAGCATATCAAATTGATTTAACAAAAAAGGTTGAAACAAATGACCTTGAAGAAATTTTACTCGAAGAATACGAGTATTCCATAAATACCGAAGAATTAGAATTACATGAGAATTTACAAGAATTACGATCTATTTTTATAGCTAAAAATAATACATTGTTAATTGGCAATCATATTGACGAATCACAAAAGCGTTTTATATATGCTAAGGAAATTGGGTATAACTATATGAATACTACGGATAGATTATATACCTTTCCATGGATCAAGTTTGATGATTTTGATCAGGTTCTAAACAATTTTCTAGCCTCTTATTTTGCCGGTGCCTTATTGATTCCAAAAAATAAACTAATTGATGAAGTAAAGAGTTTCTTTCAAAATAAATCATGGGATCAGGACGCTTTTATTTCATTAATGAATCATTTTACCAATTCTCCTGAGACATTTTATCAGCGTTTGACCAATATTTTACCTAAACAATTTCATTTTAAAAATTTATTCTTTTTACGCTTTACCCATAATGTAAATAAAAGTACTTATACATTAAATAAAGAGCTCCATATTACTCAACAACAAGCACCTCGCGCTAATGAATCGAATGAGCATTATTGTAGAAAATGGGTGTCTTTACGCACCCTAGATATGTTGGCAAAGAAACCAAAAAAGAAGCACATTTTTGATATTCAAATATCTGATTATCCCGATAGTAATAGTCAATATCTAGTGTTTTCATCAGCCACTGCTGATCCGTTTAAGAAAAATAATAATAGAAGTGTGAGTATCGGAATCTTAATCTCACCACATCTAAAAAAACATATTCATTTTTTAGACGACCCTTCAATTAAAACAAAACAAGTAGGAGTTACCTGTGAAACCTGTGCTATTAAAAATTGTAAAGAACGTGCGGCTGAACCTTATCAGCTAATTCAAAAAGAAAGACATTTAAAAATTAAAAATGTTGTAGACACTATTATGGATAAATTATCGAAATAATTCTATGCCGGCTTTCATTTTTGATTCATACATTTTTGTATTTTAGCATTATTGAAAATAACATCGTATTATATGGATATCAACTTCAATAAAAACGAAGATCATAATAAGTTACAAGTAGCTAAGTTAAAGAGAAAACTCCTAAAAGTATATAAAGGAGGTGGAGATACTCGTATTGAAAAGCATCATGCTAAAGGTAAAATGACTGCTCGTGAGCGTATCGATTATCTTTTAGACACTAGTGCCAAAAGTATTGAAATCGGCGCTTTTGCCGGTGAAGGTATGTACGAAGAACATGGTGGTTGTCCATCTGGAGGAGTGGTGATAAAAATCGGTTATATCAAAGGTAAACAATGTATTGTAGTAGCCAATGATGCCACAGTAAAAGCGGGCGCTTGGTTTCCCATTACCGGAAAAAAGAATTTACGCGCTCAGGAAATTGCTATAGAAAACCGATTACCTATTATTTATTTAGTAGATAGTGCAGGTGTGTATTTACCTATGCAGGATGAGATTTTTCCTGATAAAGAACATTTTGGACGTATTTTTAGAAATAATGCTGTGATGAGCAGTGTGGGTATTACCCAAATAGCTGCTGTTATGGGTAGCTGTGTTGCCGGAGGTGCTTATTTACCTATTATGAGTGATGAAGCGCTGATTGTAGATAAAACAGGTAGTATTTTCCTTGCCGGAAGTTATTTGGTAAAAGCTGCCATAGGCGAAACTATTGACAATGAAACGCTAGGCGGTGCAACAACACATACTAAAATTTCCGGTGTTATAGATTATAAGGCCAAAGATGACAAACATGCTTTAGATACCATCAAAAATATTGTTGATAAAATAGGTGATTTTGACAAAGCTGGATTCAATAGAAAAAAAGCGGTACTTCCTAAAGAAAAACCCAAAGAGATTTACGGACTTTTACCAAAAGAGCGACATGACCAATATGATATGTATGAGATCATAAAACGATTGGTTGACAATTCTGAATTTGAAGAATATAAAGCTAATTATGGTAAAACCTTAATTACCGGGTATGCTAGAATTGATGGGTGGGCTGTTGGTATTGTTGCCAATCAACGCAAATTGGTAAAAAACAGTAAGCGTGAAATGCAATTTGGTGGTGTTATTTATTCTGATAGTGCAGATAAAGCAACTCGATTTATTGCCAATTGTAATCAAAAGAAAATTCCATTGGTTTTTTTACAAGATGTTACCGGCTTTATGGTAGGTAGTAAATCAGAACATGGTGGTATTATTAAAGATGGTGCCAAAATGGTCAATGCGGTCAGTAATTCTGTAGTGCCAAAGTTTACAATTGTGATTGGTAATTCTTACGGAGCAGGTAACTATGCAATGTGCGGAAAAGCTTATGATCCAAGATTAATTGTTGCCTGGCCTAGTGCTGAATTGGCTGTAATGAGTGGAAATTCAGCGGCAAAAGTATTATTGCAAATTGAAAAAGCCTCTTTATTAAAACAAGGCAAGAAGATTACAAAGAAAGATGAAGAAGAATTATATAATACTATAAAATCACGTTACGATTCACAAACTTCTCCCTATTATGCGGCTGCAAGGTTGTGGACAGATGGGATCATTGACCCATTAGACACCCGGACTTGGATAAGTATGGGCATTGAAGCGGCTAATCATGCTCCTATTGAAAAACAATTTAATTTGGGGGTTATTCAAGTCTAGACGTGAATTTCACAACAATTAAACAAAAAATAAATAAACGATAATTAATGGGAAGAGCATTCGAATTCAGGAAAGCAAGAAAAATGAAACGTTGGTCAGCAATGGCAAAAACCTTTACGCGTATTGGTAAAGATATTGTCATGGCTGTAAAAGAAGGAGGCGCAAACCCTGAATCTAACGCTCGTTTAAGAGCAGTAATGCAAAATGCCAAGGCTGCAAATATGCCTAAGGACAATGTTGAACGTGCCATTAAAAAAGCATCAGACAAAGATACTGCAAACTATAAGGAAGTCCTTTTTGAAGGTTATGCACCTCATGGAATTGCTGTGTTGGTTGAAACAGCCACTGATAATAATAATCGGACTGTTGCCAATGTAAGAGCTGCATTTAATAAATGTGATGGTACTTTTGGTACTTCGGGTTCTGTAGTTTTTATGTTTGACCATACTTGTAATTTTACAGTTAAAAAAGAAGATATTACCATTGATATGGAAGAGCTAGAATTGGAGTTGATAGATTTTGATGTAGAAGAGATCTTTAATGATGAGGAAGGTATTATTATCTACGCTCCCTTTGAGCAATTTGGTGCTATACAGTCCTTTTTTGAAGAAAATAATGTTGAAATACTCTCTTCAGGATTTGAACGCATACCAACGTCAACCAAAGAATTGTCTGAAGAAGAACAGGCCGATGTAGAAAAATTGTTGGAAAAATTAGAAGAGGAAGATGATGTGCAGAATGTATATCATTCTATGAAAATGTGAATAAGCTAGATGCTAGAAGACCGAAGCTAGAATACATTCTTAGGTGGTAACATTAGGGTTAATTGAACGATACGGAATTGACTATGTAAAGCAACTTGATGAGTTATCTAAAAATTTAAGTAAATTCACTCGAGAATAATTACGGAATATAAAGGTTAAATATCAAAAATTATTCAGGGAAGGGGAAAACTGAAAAGAGTACCTATAAACAAAATTATATAGAAGTGAAAAAAAATAAATTTATAATTACTATAATCGGATTGATTATTTTAACACCTCTTTATAGTCAAACTTATGAGGAGGTTGTTCAGATTGACAGCACAAACAGAAATACACTTTACGAACGCTCTTTATGATGGTTCGTACAAAACTCTAATAACTCTAATTATGCAATTAAACTTAGAGACTCTGATAAAGGGGAAGTGTTTGCTAAGTTAAGTTTTAAAACCCCGATTTTTAAGGTAAAAGGAGGTGGTAATGATTGGGTATCAGCATTAAACAGAACTATTGAATACAAGGCATTAGGCAATATGACTATACAGGTTTTAAGTAAAAATGGTAGATATAAATACTTCATTGAAGTTAGTGAAGTAGAAAAAATTGAAAAACTAAACAATGGCAATTATGCGAGAAGAAAAAAAACAAAAGATATTCAAAATCAGGAAATTAAAAATTATATAAATAAATTTACTAATTCAATCATTGAAGACATAAAAAAACATATGATAACAGAATCAGATTTTGAAAACAATGAATGGTAGTACGATAAGTTAAATTTGTATCTGTATTTTAAAACTATTAAATTAACCAAAAACTATAATTATATGATTTTTTATGGCTCAAAAAGCACACATCTCCACAGCGAACAGGTTAGTGGAATTAAATGTTCTCATTGTGAACAACAAACAACGCATAACATCAGTATTTTTGGCAGGTATGCATACGTATATTGGATTCCCTTTTTTCCAATGGGTAAAAAGGGAGTATCAGAATGTAATCATTGTAAGAAAACCCTTGCACCAAAGGAAATGAATGAGCCTTTAAAATTGGCTTATCAGAATGTAAATGGAAATACCAAATCACCTCTTTGGTATTGGAGTGGACTGGGTGTGATTGCAGTAATTATCGGACTCTTGGCTTTTAATAGTAGTCAACATAAAAAAGATGTGGTTAATTATATAAATGAGCCACAAGCAGGTGATGTTTACGAATACAAACCAAATGAATTCTACTCATTACTTAAAGTAGCATCTGTAAGCCAAGATTCTGTATTTGTGATTTCTAATGATTATGAAATTGAAAGGAAATCTAAATTATATAAAATAGATAAAGCTGCCAATTACACAACTGAGCCTTATGGAATTTCTAAACAACGAATAAAAGAGTTATTTGAGTCGAAAGAAATTTTAGATGTAGATAGATAATTTTTCTCAATGGTTTCAAGTTATACTTTAGAACAATTACCACAAATTGCACAGCAAATCATTGCAGAGTCTTCTGATAAGGTATTGTTGTTTTATGGTGAAATGGGTGTTGGTAAAACTACATTGATCAAAGAAGTTGTAAAGCAATTAGAGGTTAATGATGTTGTTACTTCACCTACGTTTTCATTAGTAAATGAATATCAATCCCGTAAAGAAGAAACTATATATCATTTTGATTTTTACCGTATTGACAGTGAAGAAGAAGCTATGGATATTGGTATTGATGATTATTTTTACAGCAATTCTTGGTGTTTGATAGAATGGCCTGAGAAAGTTAAAAATTTATTACCTTTAAATGCTGTTGAAATTCATCTGTCAATTAATAATGATGGAACCAGATCTGTAAAGATGAATGAACACGGCTTAGAGAGTAGAGAGTAGAGAGTAGAGAGTAGAGAGTAGAGAGTAGAGAGTAGAGAAAAATACAAAATATATATCCATCAGTTGTTTTTAGATAATGCGGACTAATACTGTAAACTGAACACTGAATACTGAACACTGACAACAATGAGTAAACAATTTTCACCATTTAGTAAAGAAGAATTAATGCCTAAACCTGAAATGCTTGAAATTAAAAAGCAAAAAGGCGAATTATTTATAGGTATACCAAAAGAAACGCATTTACAAGAAAAACGAATTTGTTTAACTCCTGATGCTGTTGCGGCATTGACTAATCATGGACATAGAATTATTTTAGAATCTGGTGCCGGCGAAGGTGCTAACTATACAGATAATGAATATTCTGAAGCCGGTGCAAAAATTTCATACAGCGCTGAAGAAGTATTTGGTTGTAAATTAATTTTGAAAGTTGAACCTCCAAGTATTAAAGAAATAGGGTGGATCAATCCACAAAGCACATTATTCTCTGCTTTACAATTAAAAACGCAGAACAAAAAATATTTTGAAACACTGGCAAAAAAACGTATTACTGCTATTGCTTTTGATTTTATTACCGATGAACATGGTGTGTTTCCTGTAGTAAAATCTTTAAGTGAAATAGCCGGTATCTCTTCCATTTTAATTGCTGCTGAATTAATGCAAAATAATAGTGATGGTAACGGATTATTATTTGGTAATATCGGTGGTGTTCCCCCGTCTGATGTAGTAATTTTAGGTGCCGGTACAGTTGGTGAATTCGCAGCTCGTTCTGCCATTGGACTTGGTGCCCGTGTAAAGATCTTTGACAATTCAATTACTAAATTACGTCGTTTACAACATAACTTAAACTATCCTGTTTATACTTCAACTATCCAGCCAAAAACATTACAAAAAGCAATGATGCGTTGTGATGTTGCTATTGGTGCGGTTCGCGGCAAAACCAGAACGCCCATTTTAGTAAGTGAAGAAATGGTAGAGCAAATGAAAGATGGCTCAGTGATCGTTGATGTAAGTATTGACAGTGGTGGCTGTTTTGAAACTTCAGAAGTTACTACACACAAAAAACCAACATTTACAAAGCATGGTGTAATTCATTATTGTGTCCCTAATATTCCGTCAAGATATTCTAGAACTGCTTCATTATCAATTAGTAATATCTTTACACCTTATTTATTAGATATTGCCGAAGAAGGAGGTATTGAAAATGCTGCCAGATTTGACAAAAGTTTGCGAAAAGGAATGTATTTTTACCACGGAATTCTAACAAATAAAGCTGTGGCAGATTGGTTTGGTCTTCCTTTTAGAGATATAAATTTATTGATCATTTAATGGAATTAAAACGACGCTTTACCCTTTTCGGATTCGGATTTGTTCTTGGAATTTCCCTTTTATTATTTTTCTTGAACGGAAAAAATGCTTCTTGTATTTTTTTTCCAAATGAAAGAGTATTAGATATACTTAGAAATAAACCGCGTATATTTTCAGAGGAAGTATTACAAACAATGTCTGATAAAAAAATTGATACTGTATCAATCATTGATATATTATTAAAAGGTGATGTCGATTTCTCAAAAAGTAAAACTAGACAAGAACCTTGTAGATATTACTGGATAGATGGTTACCTACAAGAAAAAGAAGCTTCAATCTATGTCCAAAATTGCGATACTATAGTTACTATTCAGCAAGTTTACATTAAATGAAATTTACCTTTCAATTAGTTATCAATACCTGATATTTATCATTTTTATCACCGCATGCTATATCTATCTTTAGCTATTCTTTAATACTAAAATAACATATTGTCATGGAAAAAATACTATTACCAACAGACTTTTCAGATAATGCACTAAATGCAATTAATTATGCATTAAATCTATATAAAGGTGAAAACTGTAAATTTTATCTTTTAAATACTTATACGCCTATAATTTACAATTATGATTATCGGATGAGTACTAGCGGTTATTTAGGCGATGTTGTTGATGTGATAAGGGAAAATTCAAAAGAAAAGCTAGATGAAATCGAAAAAAAACTAAAAGAAAAATTTAACAACTCTAAACATCAATTTGAAACGATATCCTCTTTTAGTTTATTAACTGATAAAATTAAGGATATTGTAGATGAATATGCTATTGATTTAATAATTATGGGTACCAAAGGAGCCACAGGTGCCAAAGAAGTTTTATTTGGTACAAATACTATACACGTTATCAAGAAATCGAAATGCCCTGTTTTAGCTGTTCCTGATGGTTTTTTCTTTGAAGAGCCTAAAGAGATTTTATTTCCTACAGATTATAAGGTTGATTATTCTGATAAACAAATACAAAATTTTAAAACTATTGTAAATGCTTTCAATTCAAGAGTTCATATATTAAATGTTTCACATGGTATTGATTTATCTGAAACTCAAAACACAAATAAAGCAATTTTGGAGAAGCTTTTTACAGCCATTAAACATACTTCTTATAGAGTTGATGATAAGCCTATTCCTCAAGCAATTAACGAATTTCAAAAATCAACATATATTCAATTACTTGTGATGATTAATAACAAACACTCATTCTTTGAAAACTTATTTTTTAAACCAGTAATCAATCAAATTGGTTTTCATTTAAATATTCCATTTTTAGTAATTCCGGCAAAAATGTAATGGAAGTCAGATGATTAAATATAGAAACTAAATTCTCAAAAAATTGATTAAAATTCATACTAAAATGTAATGTAGTTTTAGAATTTCTTATTAGTGCAAATAGTTTTGATAGCTATCTGAACAGCGAAATTAAGAAACTTTGAATATTTAATTTTAAATTATGAAAAAAGTATTAGTACCAACCGATTTTTCTGACAATGCATGGGATGCATTGATATATGCCATTAGGTTGTATGATGATATTCCATGTTGTTTTTACATTTTAAACACATATCCAATCTCAAAAACAAGCTCTGAAAAGGAGCTAAAAAAAATTAGTAATTATCTAAATGATAACTTTCTAAATAATAAGCATACATATATAATTATGTCGAAAAAAGGCTTGCTATTAGCCAATATAAAACAAATTGTTTCTAATAAAAATATTGATATTATTATAATGGGTACTACGGGCGCTACTGGTATAAAAGAAGTTTTTATGGGAAGTAATACCGTAAAAACCATCAAACATATTGACCTATGCCCTATTATATCTGTACCTCTAAAATATGAATATGAAGAGCCAGAACAACTCGTTCTTGCAACAAATTTTAAAAGACACTTTAATACTATTGAGTTAGAAAGTTTAATAGAATTACAATTAATTCACAACTTTGAAATCAGCATTTTACATGTGATAAAAGAAAACATTCTAGATAGCATACAACAACAAAATAAAAAAGCATTAAAGCAATTTTTAGATAATGACAATACTGTTTTTGAAGAAATTATAACTTATACAACTATAGCTGATGCAATTAATAATTATACCGAAGAATATAAAGTAAATATGGTTTGTCTTCTAAATTACGAACATAGTTTTATTGAAAAGCTTACACATGAACCTATCATAAAGAAAATTAGTTTTCATAGTACAATACCTCTTTTAATTTTACCTGTTTAACAAACATATAAAAAGCTCATACGTATGAAAAATATAGGAATTTGGTTGGATAAAGAAAAAGCGCACATTATAAACTTAAAGAATAATGAAACGGTTATAGATACAATACAATCTGAAATCGAAACCTTTAATATTGGTGGTGGTTCAGGCACTAGACTTAAAGGCGGACCGCAAGATGTTGTTCAAGATAGTAAATATTTAGAACGTGAAAAACATCAGTTAAAATCTTATTTTAGAGAGATCGTATCTAAAATAAAGAAAGCTGACGCAATAGTAATTTTTGGTCCTGCAAAAACAAATGAAAAATTCTATAAAGAATTAAAAAAGAATTATAAGGGTATAAGCGCAAAAGTAAAGGCAGTAAAAAAAGCCGATAGCATGACAGTTAATCAAGTAAAAGCTTTAGTAAGAGGTTTTTTTGAAAACTAAGGGTGCATTATCAATAAAGGAACTCTGCTGTTATATGTGACTTCATCAGTTATAGAACCTGAAATTAATCTTTTAAAAAAAGATTCTTTATTTATAATTGTAGCGGTTAAATCTACTTGTTTTATTTGAACAAAACTATCAATAGCAATCTCTGTAGATACATTTTCGATTGAATAAAAACTATGATTGATTCCTTTAAATAATTCATCCATTTTGATTTTTTTTTCTTTATAAGAATCGAGGTTTTCATCTTTTTCTAAAGTAAGAATATTTAGTTCTGAATTAAATTTAGAAACTATATGCATTAATGGTTTTAAAGGTTTTTTAGTGAGTTTTTCATCAATATTAATAACAAAAACAATTAAATTTAGAGTTTTATATTTATAATCTTGTGGTATAACTAATACCGGGCAATTAACATTTCTAATAACATTCATAACCTGAGTTCGACCTAAGTTAATCAATGTTCGATGCACCTTTTATTTACCAAATATAACAGTTGTTTACCTTTGTTGTTTTTAATAAAAGGGATAGAAAAATCAAACCTTTTAATTCATTGGTGCT
>JAKISU010000094.1 GCA_021648445.1 Flavobacteriaceae bacterium | reverse complement strand
TTAAAGCACCAATGAATTAAAAGGTTTGATTTTTCTATCCCTTTTATTAAAAACAACAAAGGTAAACAACTGTTATATTTGGTAAATAAAAGGTGCATCGAACATTGATTAACTTACATCGAACTCACGTTATTTAGATTAAACCCAAGTTATGTCTGACTATATTATCAAAACCAACCGCTTAGGTTTACGAAACTGGCAAGTTTCAGATATTAAACCTACAACAAAAATGAATGCTGATAAGGCTGTTAGGGAATTTTTTCCTAATACAATGTCTCAGCTAAAAACAGAAAGCTTTATCAAAAATATGCAACAACATTTTACAACATATGGATATTGTTATTTTGCTGTTGATGAGCTGGCAACTAATGAATTTATAGGATTCATTGGTTTGTCTAACCAGACTTTTAAAAGTGATTTTACACCATGTGTTGATATTGGCTGGCGATTATTATCAAAATTCTGGGGTAATGGTTATGCTACTGAAGGTGCATTGGCATGTATCAATTTTGCTTTTAGAACATTAAAACTAAAAGAAGTTTATGCAATTGCTCCTGAATTGAATTTAAAATCACAGCGAGTTATGCAAAAAATAGGTATGTCTAAATACATCCATTTTGTACATCCAAAAATTGATAAGAATAATCCGTTAAAAAACTGTGTTGCTTATAGAAGTTTGAGGTCTGATCACAAATTTAATAGAAATGATAGCCTTTAAATATCTTGTTAATATTCTTGACTGGAAGCTAGTGTCAAGTCAAGCATCTAGCATCTAGCATCTAGCATCTAGCATCTAGCATCTAGCATAAATTTATCGAATTACAAATATACTGCAATGTTAGAAATATAAAAATTTTGATTCTTTACCCAAATTATAAAACCTGACTCAATTCTTTTAATTTTTCAGCATTTTCGGCAAGTTTTAACTCTTCAATAATTTTATGAATATCACCATTTATGATATTACTTAGATCATATAATGTCAAGCCAATTCTATGCTCAGTTACACGACCTTGCGGATAATTATATGTTCTAATTTTAGCTGATCTATCACCACTTGAGACCAATGAATTTCTTTTTGCTGAATCTTCCGCTAATTTTTTCTCTAATTCTTGTTCATAAAGTCGAGAACGTAATACTTTCATCGCTTTATCTTTATTCTTATGCTGTGATTTTTGGTCTTGACATTGAGCAACCAACCCTGTAGGAACATGTGTTAAACGCACTGCAGAATATGTTGTATTAACCGATTGCCCTCCAGGTCCAGAAGAACAAAAATAATCTACTCTAATATCACTTTGCTTTAGTTCGATATCAAACTCTTCGGCTTCAGGTAATACCATTACTGTAGCAGCCGAAGTATGTACACGACCCTGCGTTTCAGTCTGAGGTACACGTTGCACACGATGCACACCAGATTCAAATTTCATATCTCCATATACATCAGCACCCGAAACGCTAAAAATAATTTCTTTAAATCCGCCAGAAGTTCCTTCACTAATATCTTCAATTTCTGTTTTCCATCCTTTATCAGAACAATATTTAGTATACATACGATACAAGTCTCCTGCAAAAATACTTGCTTCGTCACCACCTGTTCCTGCTCTAATTTCTACAATAACATTTTTGGCATCTTCAGGGTCTTTCGGTATCAATAAGAACTTAATTTTTTCTTCTAATACAGGTAATTTTTCTGAAGCTTCATCTAATTCTAATTGAGCCATTTCAACCATTTCAGCATCAGAACCATCTTTTATAATTTCTTTGGCTTCGGTTACGTTATCAAGTAATGTTTTATATTCCTCTCTTTTATCAGCTATAATTTTTAAGTCTTTATATTCTTTATTTAGTTTTACATAACGTTTCTGATCCATGATAATATCCGGTTGAATTATCAAATCAGAAACCTCATCAAAACGTTGTTTAAATATGTTCAATCTATCTAGCATCTACTATTTTTTATAATGAATCTGTCATAACCTTTGGCTTAGACAAATTCATTGCAAATTTAATACTTTTTTACGGTTATCGTGTTTATTAAATCTTTTCTGATGATATATTTATTTATAATGCCTCTAAATTGAATTATAAAGTAACATATTATTATGAAAATTACGTTTTAAAAGTATAATCATCTATTTTTGTTTAAAATTTAAAAACTACATATATGAAAAAATTACTGATGTTATTTTTAGCTATAACTTTTGCCTTTACAAGTTGTGGTGATAAAAAGAAAGAAGAAGTAAAAAAGGAAGTTGAATCTGTAAAAGAAGAAGTAAAAATTGAAGAAACTACTACTGATGCTAGTGCAAAAGATCAACAAATTGCAATGGGTAAAAAACTATTTTCTGAAAAAACATGCACCGCTTGCCATACTTTAGATACTAAAGTAATTGGACCTTCAATTAAAGATATTGTAAAAATATATGATGAAAAAGGAGCAAATCTTGTTAAGTTTTTAAAAGGAAATGCTGATGCTATAGTTGATACTGACCCGGGTCAAGTAGCAATAATGAAAGGAAATTTAGACAGTTTTGTAAAAGGTATGAGTCCTGAAGAATTACAAGCATTAGTTGCTTATATGCGTAGCGTTGCTGAGTAATACGATTGTGCTTAAAAAATATCCCTTTTAATGCATTTAGTAGCTTTTTAGCTTCTAAAATATTTTGAGGACAGAAGTCAGAAGACCAAAGTTGGAAGTAATATTACTCCCGTCTTCGGTCTTCTGACTTTAAATCAACTAGCAGATCTATTTTAAGAATGAATTTTATTTATAACCTTCTTTATCAGGTATAACTATTTGATTTTACTTTATTGTAGAAGATTTACCCGCTAAAGAAGCCATTTGTAATTCTAATCTTTTAAGCTCTCTTAAAATTGCATTCTTATCCATCTGCATCCAAATAAATAATTTTATCATTGATATAGATGACCAGCATATAGCAGTTGCAGCTCCCCATTTAATAAGTTCATTTGTAATATCTGTGTTTAAAAATTGAATAATAAAATAAATTGATAATCCAAACATTATTATGTTTACAATATTCATTATTATAATAAGCCAGCTATATTTTGTTTGAAAAAGCCCGCCTAACATTTGTAATAAATTTTGTTCTCCTAACTCATCATAAAATTTAGCCTCTTCATTAGTTAATGTTTCCTTTATTATTTGGTCTATTTCTTCTTTATTTGTTTTCATATTTTCATGTGTTTATATTTATTATTTTTTTAAGATTCCTGATCCCTCCCGAACACTCGGGGTCGGGAGGGGTTAGCATGCTCGTTTCATAATTTTATTTATATTAATTAGTCTTCCCTTTGGGAAGATTTAGATGGGATTTTAATTTTTCTCTGGCATAAAACAGCCTTGATTTTACAGTTCCTTTTAAAATATTCAAGATGTTGCTTATTTCAAGTATTGTATATTCTTCAACATAAAATAATCTTAATATAATTTGTTGATTCTCGGGTAGTTTTTTAATTGCATTTAACACAATCTTTGTATTATCGTCATTAATATTATTATGATCATCTTCAATATTATTATTATTAATTTCTGTATCATGATTCATTTGTGAATTTTCGTAATATGTATGTAACTTTTCTTCATTTTTTTTATGCTGTCGCAACCAATCAATAGCTTTTCTATTTACTATGGTCAATGCCCAAGACCCAAAACTATTTGGCTCTTTTAAACCGACTATTCTTTTAATAATGACATTCCAACTATCTTGAGCTATATCCTTAGCAATATCAATGTCTTTTGTGTAAAAAAAGGCTTGTTTACATAACTTAGTATGCCAACGCTTCACTAATAATGAAAATGCTTTTTTATCACCATTTTGACATTGCAGCACCAACAATCCATCAAATATTTTTTCGGGTTTATTCATTGAGTTCTACTTTAAAGACGTAGAAAATTTAAAAAGGTTCAATAGTTACATCTTTTAATAAAGTTTTAAGGCTTTTTTAAATATAACCTAAATAAATGATACATATATTTACCGCTATTGTTATTTTTGCCGCATGTCAAGAAGAAAGAGAAATATCGTTTTTGAAAATATTGAAGTAATTGATGCCGGTGCTAAAGGTAAAGCGGTCGCTAAAGCACCGGATGGCAAGGTGATTTTCTTGTCAAATGCTGTGCCTGGTGATGTGGTAGATGTGCAAACTTTTAAAAAACGTAAAGCCTATTACGAAGGTAAAGCTATTGATTTCAAAAAACTATCTAATAAACGTACAACACCCCTTTGTGAACATTTTGAGTTTTGTGGTGGTTGCAAATGGCAACACATGAAATATGAAGATCAATTATTTTACAAAGAGAAAGAGGTTGTCAATAATCTAATTAGAATTGGCCATGTAGAACTTCCTGAGGTTACTCTTATTCTTGGTTCAAAAAAACAATATTTTTATAGAAATAAAATGGAGTTTTCTTTTTCGAGCAATAGATGGTTGACCTTAGAAGAAATAAACTCAGGCGAAGAAATTGACAATAGAAATGCATTAGGATTTCATATTGCCGGCATGTGGGATAAAATTTTAGATATCGATAAATGTCACTTACAAGAAGATCCTTCAAATGCAATCAGAAATTCCATTAAAGAGTTTGCCATAGAAAACAATCTATCCTTTTTTAATCCTCGAGAGCAAAAAGGCTTATTACGCACTTTGATGCTCCGCATTGCTTCTACAAAAGAGATTATGTTAGTCATTCAGTTTTTTGAAGATGACAAGAAGAAAAGGGAATTATTATTAAATCATGTCTCTGAAAAATTCCCAAAAATTACTTCATTACAATATATCATCAATCAAAAGGCAAATGATACTATTTATGACCAAGAAATAATTTTATATAAAGGTCAAGACCATATTTTTGAAGAAATGGAAGGCTTACGATTTAAAATCAATGCCAAATCTTTTTATCAAACCAATTCTGAACAAGCGTATGAGTTGTATAAAATTGCTCGGAATTTTGCTGATCTTTCAGGTAATGAACTCGTTTATGATCTTTATACTGGTACTGGTACCATTGCTCAGTTTATTGCCAAAAAAGCCAACAAAGTAATTGGTATTGAAAGTGTACCTGAAGCCATAGTTGATGCAAAAGAAAATGCAACGCTGAATAATATAAAAAATGCTGAATTCTATGTAGGCGATATGGCTAAAATTTTTACGGATGATTTTATCAGTACTCACGGACAGCCAGATGTGATAATTACTGATCCGCCAAGAGATGGTATGCATAAAAAAGTAGTTGAACAACTGTTAAAAATAGCTGCACAAAAGATTGTATATATCAGTTGTAATTCAGCTACACAAGCAAGAGATCTGGCTATATTAGACCCGGCATATAAAATTGTTAAGACGCAAGCTGTCGATATGTTTCCACAAACACATCATGTAGAAAATGTTGTACTTTTGGAGCTTAGAGGCTAATTGATATTAGATTATATATTAATTATCAAATTATGTAATTAAAAATTACTGTTGTCCAATTAAAGAGGTGAGATCGCTCCACCAAAGGCGGACAGGTTCGCTGTTAGAAAAAAGAACAAAGAGTTGTTTTTAGATAATTGACAATGAAGCTAATAACATCATCTAAAATATAGAAGTGTTTATAAATTTTGTTTAAATGCATACTAATAAAAAACAACTTTTTTTAAAGTAAAAAACCCTTGATAGTGGTTGGTTTTAATATGATGAATAGTGGTTCAAAATTTTTAATCGACACTAATAAAGTTAAAAATCTAAAATCGAACAAATCGTAAATCGTAAATCGTAAATCGTAAATCAAAATTATTACTTTAGAATGAAAATAACCTTTATACGCATCATACTCTTTATAATTACATTAATTACTATTAATGGTTGTGAACGTGACGATATTTGTATTGATGAAATTACACCTCACCTTGTTATTAAATTTTATAATAATGACGATCAAACTTTGCTTAAAAAATTCACTCAATTATCTGTAAAAATTATTGGAGTTGAAAATGATTCAATAAACTTTTCATCAAACGATTCAATACTTATACCATTAAAAGTGACCGAAGATATCACTCAATTTATTATAACTTTAGATAGCGATAAGAATACCTTTAACAGAGATACTTTAACTGTGGTATATAACCGCGAAGACGTTTTTGTAGGACGTTCATGCGGGTTTAAAACTATTTTTAATAATGCAAATTATACACTACAAACGGGTTCGGAAAATTGGATTTTAGATACTGAAACCATTACACAAACTATTGATAATGAAACCGCAGCACATGTTAAAATATTTCATTAATACGATCTTTTTACTGAGTTGTATTGTTTCGTTTTCACAAAATGATACGCAATCAAACGATACTATCATTAAAAACAAATATGGATTGAGAGTTGGTATAGATCTTTTTAATCCGGCAAACACATTCTTTAATGAAGACAGAAAAGGACTAGAGTTAGTTGGCGATTACAGAATATCAAAAAAGTTATATGTAGCTGCCGAATTAGGATATTTAGAGAACATTTCTAATGAAGATTTTATAAACTTTACAACCAATGGTTCTTATATAAAAGCCGGTGTTGATTATAATGCTTATGAAAATTGGCTGAACATGGAAAACGCCATTTATGTGGGTTTTAGATATGGATATAGTACATTTAGTCAAACTTTAAATAATTTTACCGTTAATAATGATCCGTTTTTAGATGATTTAGCTACTCTTAAAAACGGGCAAAAATTTGACAATCTAAATGCACATTGGGCAGAAATTGTGTTAGGTATAAAAGCAGAAATATTAAATAATTTATATTTAGGTTTTAGTTTTAGCGGAAAAAAAATGATCACTACCAAGGAACCCGAAGGTTTTAAAAACCTATTTGTTCCAGGTTTTAACAGAGTTTTTCTGAATAATTCCGGGTTTGGCTTTAATTACACTATTTCTTACTTAATTCCTCTATACAAAAAAGATAAATGATATACGATTTTTGAGTTACGATGTGTAATTTAATCCTTAAATAAAAAAAGAAATAATCTTTATTGAATGAAATTTGAATCTTAGAAATAATAACACCAAACACGTAATTCGTAACTCTAGAATATAAAATATGGATTTACAAGATCAGCTAAAAAATTTATTTCCAGACCATATTCCAAAAAAGGAAAGCCACCACAAAGAGAAGGGAACAAATGATATTTGGTTACAAGATGAGCCTATTATTTGTAAATATGAAAAGCGAAAAGGCAAACCTATAACCATACTTGAAGGATATACCGGAGCTACTGCTGATTTTAAAAAACTGGCTAAAGAATTAAAAACCAAACTAAGTGTTGGTGGTAGTTTTAAAGATGATAAAATTATTATTCAGGGCGATTATAGAGATAAGATAATGGAAATGCTTAAAGAAAAAGGATTTAATGTTAAACGTGTTGGTGGATAATTAAAAAGTTAGAAGACCGAAGTTAGAAGTCGGAAGTGTCAGTAAATAAATTTAATCATCAAAGATTCCATCTGACCATTAACAATAATAAAACAAACAGATGAAAAAATTATTAAAATACTTACTCTATCTTATTATTCTAATAGCACTGGCATTATTTATTGTAGGAAAAATCAATACCACAAGTTTCAAGGAAGGAAATTTAAAGCATACACAGTCTTGGCAAGGTCAATTTATAGATATTGGTGAAGAAACTATCAGGTATGTACAAAAAGGTGAAGGACAAGACATCTTATTAATTCATGGCACTCCCGGTTCAATTGAAGATTGGCAACCCATTATTGATAGTCTATCAACTACTCATAGAATTACTGCTTTTGACAGACCCGGTAATGGTTTTAGTACTGCTAACAATTATAACTATACCATTAAAGAAAATGTCAACATGGTAAATATGCTTATTCATAAATTAGTATTAGATTCTGTTGTGATAGTAGGGCATTCATATGGAGGTTCAATTGCAGCACATATGGCTACTACAAAAAATGATAACATAAAATCTTATATTATTGTAGCTTCACCCCTTTATCAATTTAAACCGGAAACACTTTATAAAATGAGTACTTTACCTATTATTGGTAAAGGAATTACTGTGCTTATAAGTAAAACGGTTGCTCAACAAAAAATTGATGAAGGTTTATTAAATGCCTTTGGCGGAAATAAAGAAATCTTAACCGATACCTTTTTAGATATTAGAAAACAATTATGGTCTCAATCAAAAGTGTTGTACAGTACCTCTAAAGAACGTATGAATTATGCTAACAACCTAAAAGAAACTTCTGAAAATTATAAAAATATTGATCAAAAAGTAAGTGTGCTTTATGGAAAAAATGATGACAAATTAATTCAAGAAGATTGCGAAAGATTACATAAAGATGTGTCTAATTCTGAAATATTAGTGTTAAAAAATACTGCCCATTTTATTCAATTGGAAAGAACAGGTGAATTGTTAAAAGTCATCAGAAAGTACAGTATAAATCAAAAGGAACCGATTAATGAAACCTCTATTACTAAAGAAAAACTCTTTTTCTTAAAAAATGAGATCGACCTTCCTATTAAAAAAAAGATATATCTTTCAACTAAAAATGAGGTTATACTATTTAGACCCTCTGAATTTAATTTTGGTAAAATGGTTGAAGATAATCAATCTGATGCCTTGATTAAATTAGATGGTAATTTTGAAAAATTAACCAATGAGATTGTAACTACTTTTAAAAACAACAAAAACGTAAAAATTACTATTTCAGAAAAAGACATTGTTGCTGTCAATAATTTGAGTGACACGCTCTATTTAGACACATCAAAACATCGATATGGTATTGTTATCAATCAATTAGAATCTGAACCTGTTTTTTTAAAATCTGGTATCTCTACCAATGACGTCATTTACAAAATCAATAAAACATTTAATCTAAACCAATGAATAAAATAGCACCTTCTGAGTTAATTTTAAATCCTGATGGTAGTATTTATCATTTAAATTTAAAACCTGAACATATTGCTGACACTATTATTTTTGTTGGCGATCAAAATAGAGTTCCTAAAGTTTCAAAACATTTTGACAATATAGAATTTGATATTCAAAAACGTGAGTTTAAAACAATAACCGGTACTTTTAAAGGCAAAAGACTGACCGTTATTTCAACAGGTATAGGTCCTGATAATATCGATATTGTTGTCAATGAATTGGATGCACTGGTAAATATCGATCTAGAAAATAGAACCGTAAAACCAACACATCATCAATTGAATATTGTTCGAATAGGTACCTCAGGTTCATTGCAAAATGATATTCCGGTTGACAGCTTTGTAATGGGTAAGTATGGCTTGGGATTAGATGGTTTATTACATTCGTATGTAGCAGCACATATTTTTGAAAAAGAAATAGAAGATGCTTTTATCAAACATACCAATTGGTGTGATAATAAAGCAAGACCCTATATTATAAAGGGCAGTGAAAGTTTAGAAAAAAAATTAATGAGTGACAAGGTTTTTACCGGATTTACTGCAACAGCACCGGGGTTTTACGGTCCACAAGGCAGGGTTTTACGATTACCTATTCAAGATATTCATTTGAATAGTAAAATGGATAGCTTTAATTTTAATGGTATCCGAATTTCAAACCTTGAAATGGAAACTTCAGCAATTTACGGATTGGCTCGTTTACTAGGTCATAATGCACTTTCTATGAATGCTATTATTGCTAATAGAGCAAATGGTACTTTTAGTAATGATCCATACAAAACCGTAGAAGCATTGATACAATATACCTTAGATAAACTTGTCGAATAGCTTATACCAAAAACAAATCAAAATGAGTGATAAAAATGGTTTCTTTTTCCTTTCTTCTTTACTTAAAAATAATTTCGTAGCTATTGCTATGAAAGAATTTTTAAATTCGAATAAGAAAAAAATAATTCAATTTTTCTATCAATGATTTTAACATGCTTTTGGTATCATGAATATTGAAGAATATCGTTCATATTGTCTTTCAAAAAAAGGAGTGACCGAATCTTTCCCTTTTCCTAAACTACCCAATGTTTTTGTTTTTAAAGTATTGGGGAAAATGTTTACTGCAACAGATATTAATTCTTTTCAAAGCATTAGTGTAAAAGCTGATCCTGATGAGATAGAATCATTAAGGGCTCATTATTCTTGTTTAAACACTCAAGCTTATATGAATAAAAAGCATTGGAATAAAGTAGTATTAGATAATTCTGTTGAAGACAGTATTATTTATAAATGGATTGATACATCCTATGAATTAGTCGTCCAAAATCTTACAAAAAAACAGCAGCAAGAACTCAAGCCCTTATAATGCAAAAAATAACTATTGGCGGTGTACCGGAACATTTTAATTTACCTTGGCATTTAGCTATTGAAAAAGGTTTGTTTAAAAAGAAAGGTATTGATTTACAATGGAAAGAATTTCCAGGTGGCACGGGTGATATGTGTAGTGCTTTACGTGATGGCAGTATTGATATTGCTATCATTTTAACCGAAGGCATTATCAAAGACATCATCAATGGCAATCCCAGTAAAATTGTAAAAGTATATGTACAATCTCCATTGTTATGGGGAATTCATGTTGCTGCCAACTCAAATTTTACAACTATTCAAGAATTAGAAAATGCCAGTATAGCTATCAGTCGTTATGGTTCAGGCTCACAATTAATGGCAAAAGTAAATGCACATACACATGGCTTTGATATTGATAATTTACAATATAAAATTGTTAAAACCCTTGACGGAGGTATTAAGGCATTAAGTAATGGAACAGCCGATTATTTTTTATGGGAACATTTTACCACAAAACCTTATGTAGATAAAGGCATTTTTAGAAGGATTGACAATATTACCACTCCGTGGCCCTGTTTTGTAATGGCAGTACGTGATGAAGTTTTAGAACATCAAAAAACTGAAATAAGTACCATTATAAAAATCATAAACAAACAACTTGGTACATTTAAAGGCCCATTAGAAAATGATGACTTGATACAGTTATTTTCAGAACGATATCATCAAAAAACAAAAGATATAACTAATTGGTTATCAATTACTAAGTGGAATTCTAAAAAATTCATCTCTAAAAAATTAATCAATAACATCCAAAATAAATTAGTACAGTTTAACATTATAGAAAGTTCAGTACCCTCTAATCAATTGATTAAAAAGATGCTTTAAAAAAACTAAAATGCTAAACTTATGAAGAAAATTGTAACAGTAATCGTTTTTGTTTTTGCGATTATTTCACTAAACGCATGTAAGTCAACTAGTTCATGTACATCGGTTGAAAAGCAAGAAATTAATAACAATCAAATCAAGGTTGATTTATCAACTGATGTAGCTTAATATAGAGTTATCAATAACCAATCTTGGAAACCGTTCTAAATTTATTAGTAACCTGAGTTCGATTAATATTAGACATATCTTTAAATATCACCTTCTTACAATTAAAATCTCATCGTCAGAAAACTCCATCCAAGCAAAATCATATATATGGTGATACATTTTTCCTTTTTTGTTTATATGAAAATGAGTAATGTATTTAAAATTAAATTTCTTTTTTGCCAACACCACTCTCTTTAGTTTCTTTTGAAAGGTGTTTTTGCCCAATAATTCTAATAAAATAGATCTGTTTCTATGTAAGATTTTATCTAATTCCTTAGCAGTTTCATTGGTTACTCTTCTTAAATTTGTATGATAATAATTTTTACATTCAATAGAACAGAAGAGTTTATCTTTTCTTCCTTTTAACTCTTTTTTACAAATTTTACATTTCATAGCCTTGTAAAGGTACTGATTTTATTGTGTTTTGTCATTATCCGTTTTTAACGGTTAATAAACGTTTACATTCACTTACCTCTTTTTTAATTAAGAATTAAATCTAATATTTGTATTACTATGGAAAATAAACTACAAAAATCAATTACATTAAAGCACTTATTAATTAATGGAGAAAAACAAATTGGAATCCGGTTTTATCCTGATAAAATTATACAATTGCTTATAAAAACTCTTAATGAGGTCAAGTGGAGTGATAAATATGGAATGGCATATATAAAGAATAATAAAGAGAATTTGGATCAAATATTCGTTAGTTTTAAAGGAGTCGCTTGGGTAAATTGTAATCGTTTTTTTACTAACAAACCTTTAAATCAAGAAAATGGAAACATAAACTTAGATTGGTATCGTAGAAAGATCAGTGTAAAAAGATTTAAAAAATGTCCGGAAGAGTTTTTAATGAAATTAGAACTCAAACAATACGCAAAAAACACATCTCGTACTTATATTTCTATGTTTGAGCGCTTTATTAATTATTATTACGATTATGATCTCTTATCTTTAAACGAAAGTGATATAAGAAATTATTTACATTTCTTAATTGAAAGAAGAAAGGTCTAATTCTTATCTAAATCAAATGATAAATAGTATAAAGTTTTACTATGAAATAGTATTAGGGATGCCCAATAGATTTTACGACATTGAACGACCAAGAAAAGAAAGTAAATTACCCAAAGTCATTAGCAAAGAAGAGGTTAAAATGATTATCAACTGCACAAATAATATAAAACACAAATGTATAGTTAGTTTATTATATACTCATTACAGATAGGAACCCGAAAAATTGGGTTTAATGATTTGGAAATTATCGGTTAATCTATTTTCGAATTCATCATTTATCCAAATTTGATTATCAAGGAAATCAATCACTTTAGC
>JAKISU010000211.1 GCA_021648445.1 Flavobacteriaceae bacterium | reverse complement strand
GGCTGAAAAATTAGGAATTCCGTTTCAAGTGGTTGATCTGAGCGAGGAATATAAAGAGCGTATCGTTGATTATATGTTTAGGGAATATAAAATGGGAAGAACCCCAAACCCTGATGTGCTCTGTAATCGTGAGATAAAATTTGATGTTTTTATGAAAATTGCCATGGAATTAGATGCTGATTTTGTTGCAACAGGTCATTATTGTCGTAAAGGAATATTGGAAAAAGATGGTAAAGAAGTATATCAATTATTGGCTGGAGTTGATGGTAATAAAGATCAATCCTATTTTTTATGTCAATTATCACAAGCACAATTGGAAAAATCATTATTTCCAATAGGTGAATTGACCAAACCGGAAGTTCGTAAAATAGCTACTGAGTTAGATTTAATTACAGCAGACAAAAAAGATTCACAGGGATTGTGTTTTATTGGTAAAGTACGTTTACCAGATTTTTTACAACAAAAATTACAACCTAAAGAAGGTGATATTATACAAATTGCAAACGATCTAGAGATCTATACTAAATCAAAACACAAGTTTGAAACAAAGGAAGACGAATTAGCTTTTAAAGCTTTAAAATACGAATACCATATAGAAGATGGTAAGGTAGTTGGTAAGCATCAAGGTGCTCACTATTTTACCAAAGGACAACGAAAAGGACTAGCAGTAGGAGGCACTGTAGAACCACTTTTTGTGATTGATACCGATGTTGAAGAAAATATAATTTACGCAGGTGAAGGTAAAGACCATAAAGGTTTATACAGAAATGTATTATTGATAAAAAACGAAGAGATTCATTGGATTCGAGAAGATCTGGCTATAAATGATGGAGAAAGCATGAATGTAAAAGCAAGGATTAGATATAGACAAGCATTAGAAAATGCTGTACTTTTTAAAACGGCTGAAGGTATGTATGTTGAATTTGAAAATAATCAATCTGCAATTACGGAAGGACAGTTTGTAGCATGGTATCTGGATGATGAGTTGTTGGGCTCAGGAGTTATTTCTTAAGCTTCTTGTGCCAAACTAAATTATAATCTATTTATAAAAAATAAATGAACAATAATATCACCAAACTTTTTAATATCAAATACCCTATCATTCAAGCCGGGATGATTTGGGCAAGTGGATGGCGATTAGCGTCTGCAGTTAGTAATGCAGGCGGCTTAGGTTTGATAGGTGCAGGTTCTATGTATCCCGATATATTATTAGAACATATACAAAAATGTAAAAAATCCACAGATAAACCTTTTGGCGTAAATGTTCCTATGTTGTATCCTAACATTAAAGAGATTATGAAAATAATTATAGATCAAAATGTTAAGATTGTATTTACTTCTGCCGGAAATCCCAAAACATGGACATCTTTCTTAAAAGAAAAAGAAATTACCGTTGTTCATGTGGTAAGTAGTGTAAAATTTGCATTGAAAGCGCAAGAAGCTAGCGTTGATGCTGTAGTAGCTGAAGGATTTGAAGCCGGAGGTCATAATGGTAGAGATGAAACCACAACATTTACCTTAATACCCATGGTCAAAGAGAAAATTGATATTCCATTAATTGCTGCCGGAGGCATTGCAACGGGTAGAAGTATGTTGGCAGCAATAGTATTGGGCGCAGATGGCGTACAGATTGGTAGTCGCTTTGTAGCCAGTAATGAAGCATCATCTCATATTAATTTTAAGCAAAAAATAGTTGATTCAAAAGAAGGAGATACACAATTGACATTAAAAGAATTGGCTCCTGTACGGTTACTAAAAAATAAATTTTATGATGAGGTACAAGCATTGTACAAACAAAATCCAACTACTGAGCAATTAAAAGAATTATTGGGTAGAGCAAGAGCTAAGCGCGGAATGTTTGAAGGTGATCTAGAAGATGGTGAACTAGAAATAGGGCAGGTAGCAGGTTTAATTCATGATATCAAGCCCGCAGCAGAAATTGTACAAGAAATTGTTGGAGATTTTGAAAATGCTAAAAAAGAACTTTGTAATATCCTTTGAGGATTAACGAGATGAAAATATATTTTCATTAAAGATACCGAGCGTAGCTCATTAGGGGTGTTTTTTTAATTTTTAATATCTACTTAGGGCTTGCTGATTTTCTAAAAAAATCATTTTATATAATTGAATTTCAGTTAGATAGTCTTATTTTTTATTGATTATTTCTTGGGTAAATGCAAAGGTTTTTGTATCTTATCTGCTATAAACCCG
>JAKISU010000093.1 GCA_021648445.1 Flavobacteriaceae bacterium | reverse complement strand
AAAGATACTAAATAGTATTCAAAACACCAAACTAATAACATATAAATAACTGATTATTAATCAATTAATACGATAATTTAGGTGATGGAATTTTTGACTCCCGAAAAGCTAAATGGTTTGAGTATATGACCCCGGCGGGGTCGAATACCCTTATTCTTTTTCAACCATAAATATGTGAATCCTTCGGATTCTTTTTAATTATCGTTTTCTTAATTACATACTGCCACAGAAAACTACCAACTAAACACTAATTATTGCGCAACTATTTGCATTAAAATAGTACAGCCAATAGCTGCAATAGTACCAACAGCATACCCAAATACCGCTAATAAAACACCTACTGTTGCCAAAGAAGGATGAAAAGCAGCCGCTACTATTGGTGCTGAAGCTGCACCACCAACATTGGCCTGACTACCTACAGCTAAAAAGAAATAAGGTGCTTTAATAAGCTTTGCCACAATAATTAATAATATAGCATGTATAGTCATCCAAACTACACCAATTGCAATTAAACCTAAATTATCAAAAATTATGGTAAGATCCATTTTCATACCAATGGATGCTACTAAAATATAGATAAAAACACTACCTATTTTACTCGCCCCTGCACCTTCATAATATTTTGCTTTTGTAAAGGATAGTAATATGGCAATTGTAGTAGCCAAACTTATCATCCAAAAGAATTGTGAGCTTAAGAAAGTAAAAATATTTTTAGTGGTTTGGTTTTGCAATCCATTGACAAAATCGTCAAAAAAGTTACTTAAATAATCAGCACCAAAATGTGAAAAGCTAACAGTACCAAAAGCAATTGCAGCAATAATCATCAAATCTGTTAAACTAGGATTTCGTTCTACTTTTTTTGAATAGGTAGATACTTTTTCCTTTAGCCTTTCAATAGCCGAAGTATCTGCTTTTAACCATTTATCAATACGTTTTGATTTACCAATGCCAATCAATATAATAGCCATCCAAATATTGGCTACCACAATATCAACAAATACCATTCCACCATATAATTTTTGATTATATCCATAAATTTCAAGCATTGCTGTTTGGTTTGCTCCTCCTCCAATCCAGCTTCCTGCTAAAGTTGCTAATCCTCTCCAAACGGCATCTGGCCCTGCTCCACCTACGGTTTCAGGTGATACCATTGAAATTAATAGAATAGCTATCGGACCTCCAATAACAATCCCTATTGTTCCTGTAAAAAACATGGCTAAGGCTTTCCATCCTAAATTAAAAATGGATTTTAAATCAATGCTTAAGGTCATTAATACCAATGCTGCCGGTAATAAATATCGACTCGATATAAAATATAGTCTAGATGAATGTTCAACAACTTCACCTGTTTCTGTAGTGGTCTGCCAATCTGGAGCTATTAGACCTAAAGTTGTAAATAAAGCGGGCACCATATATGCCATAAATAAAGCCGGTACTATGCTATAAAACTTTTTCCAAAAGCCTTCTTTTTTTGATGATGTATAAAAAATAAAGCCTAGAGCTAGCATTAAAAGTCCGAAAACAATAGTCTCGTTTGTGAAAATTGGCGCAGTATTCATAAGTAAATTCAGGTTGATATAGTTAGAAATTATCATTCAAATATATACAAAATAAAAAAAGATGGTTTAACTAACATCTTTTTTTTCATTATCTCTTCTTTTTGATTACCATTTCTACTGTGCCCGAGGCAGGCGGGTTGGTGTTTTAGCTTTTCATAACGAAAACCCATGAATAATTCGGGTTAAATATTTAACCAATAGGTAAATTTAAGTGATAAGGATCTGTTTCTTGGAGAAAAAATATTTACAAAATAATTATCATTATACACTATAAATAGATCTGACAAAGGTTTGAACCGCCACTGTAATCTAGTATTGATTCCCAAATTGTCTCTTTGATTACTATATTGAACAAATGTTGACCAAAACAATTTCTTATTAAATGTAATATCAAAACGAGGACCTACTAACCAAATAGAAGCATCAGGGTGAAGTTCAGGTAAATCTATTTTATCATAATTGATCTGAGCAGAAGCAAAAAAGTAAGGTTGTATTCTCAAACGAAATTGACCTTCAAATGAAAATATAGTGCCGTTATAAAAATCACCATAAGATGGTTTTAATGTATAGGAAAAATTTTTTCGTAAGTCTGATTGGTATTCTAATTCTAGGTTTGTATAGTTATATTCGCTATTAATTGGCAAAGGTATACCTTCATTAGAACCTGTAGGGTCAAACTCATCAAACAAAAAGGTATATCTATTAAACATGGTTAACCTCAATTGCGATTGATTTATTAAGTTACTCGACCAACGACTTATGAGTGTACGATCAGAGTTTTTAAAATCGAGTTCAGGACGCCAAATTACAATTGGAATAAAACTAAATGTGTGTTGGTTAAAAATTCCTTTTTTAGGCCAAAATAAACGTTCAAATTGTGGATTGATCTTAAAAATATCTGTCCGTCTAATAAAACCGAGATCTGAACGAAAGTTTTCACCCACATATAATCCGCTTAAGCGAACTCTATATTTTTTACTATTGTATTGGGTTGAAATACCTGTAGAAAAATCTTTTGATCTCAAATTAGGTGAAAATGATTTATGAAAATAGTATTTACCATTCCACGTATTACTTTTTGAGGCTAAATTATAATCTAAACCCAGTACCCTATTATAACTATCATTATCACCATTAGTATCATTATTATCAATAAAATCATACGCTTTTGTTGCTTGTTTATTGATAAACAGAAAACTCAAATTTGAGCGATCAAAGAGTTTTTGCTGTAGTGCTACAACTGCATTATTAGTAGCAGCAATTTCATTTGTTATATCTTCTGCCGTTTGCATACTCAAAATCCCAACTCTGAGGTTATTTGTTAATTTTCCACTTAGTCGTACACCTGCAATAATATCATTTTCAATAGAACTTCCATCAATATTTTCTGCAATACCGATACGTCTTGAAAAAAATGTTCTTGAATCTCTATTATCGCCAAAATTTGCAAACAAATCGCTGTTTTCAACAAAAAATTGACGCCTTTCAGGAAAGGCAATACTAAATCTTGTTAAGTTAGTAACTTGTTGATCAACTTCAATCTGAGAAAAATCAGGGTTGAAAGTAAGGTCTAAATTCATACTATTACCTATGGTCATTTTAACATCACCTCCTATTTTAAATGGGGTTTCAGCAATGTCACTTTCAAAATCTTTAAAAGTACCTGTATTTACAAAAGGGATTAATGAAATTGGAGCTTTTGATTTGCCCAATGGTTTTTCAAAAACCATATCACCCAAATAAGCCAGACTAAAAATAAATTGATTTTGAGGAATATTGATCCAAGTACTAGATTCGTTATCTTGAGTATCAAATCTGTAACTGTTGAACCTCCATTTTGTTTCACCTTCTTTGTATTTAAAAGCTGCAAGCGGAATCATCCATTCTGCAATATAATAACCATCGTATATTTTAGATTCGCCAATCCATTTTGTATCCCAAGAGGTATCAAAGCCTCTTAAATCTGTACCTCCACCGGAAATTAATGCTTCTCGTAAAACGCCATAAGGGTTTGTACCAAAGAAAAACGCATTGGTTCCATCATTAAAGGTATCGAATATCAAACTTATATTATCATTGCCTCGGGCTCTAAAATCTCGTCTTAAAGAAGGAATTATATAATCTTGACCAGAAGCATCTATTTTAATACCTACATACAAATTCTTATCATCAAATAACATTTTAATATCTGATTGTTGTTTAGCTTGAATTGAGTCTGAAGGAAAGTATTGCCAAAAATCTTTGGCGCTATCTGCTAAACTCCAAACTGATTCATCAAGTTTTGCATCGATTGTAATCGGAGAGTTGATATATTTTACTGTAAATTGCTTTTGTTGAGCAATTAATTTAAAAAAAGAAAATAATAAGGTAAAATAAAGAAAGGTTCTATTTTTTTTCATCCCACTAATTGACGTACATCAAATATAGAATATTTAAATGTGAAAAATTTCTTAAATTTCTTAATTTTTTTGGTTTTTATCTTTATTTTTTGGTTGCCGTTTTACTTGTTTAAGACTTTGATTCAACATCCATTCTAGTTGCCCATTGGTACTACGGAATTCATTAACAGCCCACTTTTCAATAGCCTTGAGCATATCTTCATTTATCCGTAATGCAAACGCTTTTTTCTTTGCCATTATCAATTAAAAATTGATGTTATTTAACTTATTACTTTATTTGAGTTACAAATTTAGTAATTACTGTAACTAATTCTTCCATTATTGGTAACTCACTATTATTATAGGTACCTATATTTTCACTTCTGTCTCCTTTTACTTCCTTAAAAATATGATTCATAAGTTCAATAATTTGTAATTCAGAAGTATTATTTGCCTTGTGCAATAGTTCAGCATCAGAAACGGATACCTGTATATCTTTTGTTCCATTAATGATTAGTACAGGTATCTCTAATTTTTTAATTTCATCTAGTGGGTTATATTTCATCCATGAAATCCAAAATGGTTGTAATGACTTTCTAAAAATAGAGATCAACATTGGGTTAAAATTTTCATCAATTTTGCCCGAACGCATCAAGTCAAATGTCTTTTTAAGATCATCTTTAAACATTGATGATTGCGCCAAGATTTGCTCTGTTAAAACTTCATCGATAGGTCTTCCTGCGCCAGCAATAGAAATATAAGCATCAGCTTTTGATTTTGACGCTAACATTGCTACTAAGCTACCTTGGCTATGTCCTGCAAAAATGACCTTAGAGAATTGTTTCTTATCTTTAAAATAGTCTACAACCGCAATAGCATCATCGATAAAATCATCAAAAGTGACATCTTCTTCCTTAAAATCTTCCTTCTTCAATAAGGCTATAGTACTTTTATCATATCGATACGTTGCTATTTGATAAGTTGCCAACCCTTCTGCTAAAAACTTCAATGAATTTGCTTTGCCACCCACTTGATTACCATCTCTATCATTAATTCCTGAACCAGGTATTATTATAACTAAAGGCACTTTATCATTAGTTGAAGGGCTTAATAAAGTACCATTAACTGTTACTTTTTTAGAAGGAATAAGTATTTCTTTTTCAATGAAATCTTGACTAAAACTTGTATCAATAAAAAAAATAACCAGTATTATAATAAATTTAATTTTCATGATGATCAATTCTGTTCGTATATGTTTGTAAAATTATTTTAACATCATCTCCTTTTTGAGTACCAATTAAAATTCTCTTACCGCTTTTGGGCTCTAACTGTAAGCCTATATTTCCTTTTACGTTATAAACGCATCATTACGGGAAATTATTTAGATTAAATATCCGTTTGCCGATTTGCCGGTTTTTTCTTGATTTATATATTTAATTTAAAATGATATTATTTTAATATTATAAAGATATAATATTTTTTTTGATATTTCCAAATATTTTTCTGAACTTATTTTATACCTTAGCAAAAAATACGATACTAAATGAAAATCAAATTTACAGCTATTCTTATCGGATTACTAGTCTCATCAACAACGTTTGCTACAAACCCCATTTGGGGACCAACCGGACATAGAGCAACAGGAAAAATTGCTGAAAATCATTTGACCAAACGGGCAAAAAAGAAAATTGACAAGCTGTTAAAAGGAGAAAGTTTGGCTTTTGTTTCTACTTATGGAGATGAAATTAAATCAGACAGAAAATATAGCAAATTCTACACTTGGCATTATGTAAATATGCCATTAGATTCTCGCTATGAAGATATAGAAAAAAACCCAAAAGGAGATCTGGTTACCGGAATAAACACTTGCATTTCTATTCTTAAAGATAAAAACAGCTCTGATCAAGATAAAGCATTTTATTTGCGTATGCTGGTACATTTGGTTGGTGACTTACATCAACCAATGCATATAGGAAGAAAAGACGATAAAGGTGGAAATACCATTCAAGTACAATGGTTTGGAAAAGGCACAAACCTGCATAGAATTTGGGATACTGACATGATTGAAGAATGGAATATGGGTTATTTAGAATTGGCAGATAATGCTGAAAACCTATCTAAAGCACAAGTAAAAGCAATACAACAAGGTACAGTTATTGATTGGGTTCATGATACTCATAAACTCTCAAAAATAGCTTATGAATCTGTTGAAACAGGAGAAAATTTAAAGTACAGATATTCTTATAACCATTTTGGTACTGTTAGAAAACAGCTGCAAAAAGGCGGTATTAGATTGGCTAAATTGTTGAATGATATTTTTGGGTAAACCTCTAGAGACCTGACAGGTTTTGAAAACCTGTCAGGTCTAAAATTTACTACTCTAAGGTCAAAATCAAATCATCTTGCATCACCATCACTCCAGGGGTTAATGTAACTGATTTTACTGTACCTGCTTTTACAGCTGTAACGGTGGTTTCCATTTTCATGGCCTCTATGATGAACAAAGGGTCATTTTCTTTAATCTCTTGTCCTTTTTTTACCAACACTTTATATAATGATCCTTGTAATGGTGCGCCAACTTGATCTGTATCTTCAGTATCAGCCTTAATAAATTCTACCTTCTTAATATCAAGTGCTTTATCTTTAACTTCTACATATCTGTTTTCACCATTAACTTTAAAAAATACCAATCTAATACCTTCTTCATTGGGGCTGCCTACCGAAAGTAGTTTTACTACAATGGTTTTACCGGGTTCTAATTCAATTAAAGCTTCCTCTCTTAATTTCATTCCGTAAAAGAAATTCTTTGTGGGTAATATTCCTAAATTTCCATATTTTTTATATTGTTCATGGGCTTGTTCAAAGACTCTCGGATACAGACTATACGACAAGAAATCTTCAAATTCTATATCACGAGTAAATCCTTTTTGAAACTTCTTTTGGAATGCCTTATAAGCAGTATCAAAATCAATCGGTTCTAAATGTGCATTTGGTCTATTTTTATATGGTTTTTTATTTTTTAAAATGATCTTCTGCAATTTCTTAGGAAAACCACCAACCGGTTGACCTAAATCTCCTTTAAAAAAATCAATGGTCGAATCCAGAAAAGAAATTTCATCACCTCTTTCCATAACTTCCTCTGGTGTTAAATCATTAGTAACCATAAAGATTGCCATATCTCCCACCACTTTTGAACTTGGTGTGACTTTTACCAAATTACCAAACATAGTATTTACCTGAGTATACATTTTTTTTACTTCATCAAATCGGTCACCCAAACCTAATGCTGTAGCTTGTGGGCGTAAATTTGAATACTGTCCGCCGGGAATTTCATGTTGAAAAACTTCTGCTGTTCCTGATTTTAATCCAGATTCAAAAGGATAATATACCTCTCTGGTATCTTCCCAAAAATTAGAAAACTGATTCAGCTTATCAATTTCAAACGCATTTGCTCGCTTATGGTATTTCATCATTTCAACTATGGAATTGAAATTAGGCTGCGAAGTCAGCCCTGATAATCCGCCAAGGGCAACATCAACCACATCTACTCCGGCTTCAATCGCTTTTAAATAGGTAGCAGACTGTAACGAAGAGGTATCATGTGTATGAAGGTGAATTGGTAGCTTTATAGTATCCTTCAACGCTCCAACCAATTCTGTTGCTGCATAAGGCGTCAAAAGACCTGCCATATCTTTAATAGCAATCATATGTGCTCCGGAATTTTCTAAATCTTTTGCTAATTGTGTATAGTAATTGAGATTGTATTTTGTCTGGCTGGTATCTAAAATATCGCCTGTATAACTCAGCGCAGCTTCGGCGATACCGCCTGTTTTTTTACGGACATAATTTATACTTGGCTCCATTGCTTTTACCCAATTCAAGGAATCAAAAATTCTAAAAATATCAATTCCATTTTCCCAAGATTTTTCAACAAAACTTTCAATTAAATTATCAGGATATGCCTTATACCCTACTCCATTTGAACCTCTAAGTAGCATCTGAAACAGAATATTTGGCATTGCTTTACGAAGTTCTCTCAAACGTGTCCAAGGGCTTTCATGTAAAAACCGTAAACAGACGTCAAAAGTAGCACCTCCCCACATTTCCATACTAAAAGTATTGGCATGGTTTTTAGCAAAACTTTCTGCAACTTTTAACATATCATAGGTTCGCATACGCGTTGCTAATAATGATTGATGTGCATCTCTAAAAGTAGTATCTGTATAATGTATTTTCTTTTCTTTTTTTAACCAATTACAAAACTTTTCAGGACCTAATTCGGTCAGTAAATCTTTGGTTCCTTTTGGATATTCTGAGACATGATTATAGCTAGGTACTTTAGGGTTTCTAAATACTTTAGTATCATCTTTAAACTTAACATCCGGATTACCGTTTACAATAACCTCACCTAAATAGGCTGTAACTTTTGAAGTACGGTCTTGAGGTAGTTTTATCTTAAATAAAGAAGGTGTATTTTGAATAAAGTTAACTGTAGCTTTTCCTTGTACAAATGTTTTATGTTGAATTACATTTTGTAGAAAATGGATATTGGTTTTAACACCTCTGATACGAAACTCTTTTAATGCACGAACCATTTTTCGCATAGCTCCGTCTAAGGTTCTTCCATGTGCTGAAACTTTTACCAACATAGAGTCGAAAAACGGACTCACGCTATATGCCTGATAGATACTACCGGCATCTAAACGAATACCCATACCTGAAGCACTTCTATACGTTGTTATCGTACCATAATCTGGCGTAAAATTATTTTCAGGATCTTCAGTTGTCAATCTACACTGTAAGGCAAAACCATAGGTTGCTAATGATTCTTGGTCGTATATTTTTATTTGTTTACTTGATAATTTATACCCTCCGGCAACAAATATTTGCGTTTTTACCAAATCTATACCTGTTACCATTTCAGTAACCGTATGTTCAACCTGAACGCGAGGGTTTACTTCAATAAAATACACATTATCAGCTGCATCAATTAAAAACTCAACGGTACCAATATTATTATAGCTTACCTCATTTGCAATTGCAATTGCATATTTGTATAAATTTTGTTTTACAATATCTGATACATTATGCGAAGGTGCTACCTCTACTACTTTTTGATGACGACGTTGTACCGAACAATCTCTCTCAAACAAATGGCGAATTGTACCATGATTATCGGCTACTATTTGCACTTCAAGGTGTTTAGGATCTTCAACATATTTTTCTAAAAACATGGTATCATCACCAAAAGCATTTAAAGATTCATTACGTGCTGAATCAAAATTGATCTCAAGATCTTCTGATGCCCTTACAATACGCATACCTCTACCTCCACCTCCTGAAGCGGCTTTTAGCATTAAAGGATAGCCAATACTATCAGCTTCAGACAAGGCAACTTTTAAAGAAGTTAACTTCTTTTTATTACCTTCTATAACAGGAACCTTACATTTTATAGCTATTTTTTTAGCTGTGATCTTATCACCCAAAGCATCCATTACTTCCGGACTCGGACCTATAAAAATAATATCGTTTTCAGCACAAGCACGGGCAAAATCAGAATTCTCAGATAAAAATCCATAACCGGGATGTATCGCATCTACACTTTTTGCTTTAGCTAAACCTATAATCTCATCAATATCTAAATAAGGTTTTAGCGGTTGGTTGTCTTTACCTATTTGATAAGATTCGTCCGCTTTATAACGGTGTTGCGAATATCTATCTTCATAAGTATAAATAGCAACAGTTGAAATATTTAATTCGGTACATGCTCTTAAAATTCGTATCGCTATCTCACCACGATTAGCTATGAGTACTTTTTTAATCTTCATTTTTATTTTTACTTTATAATATAAGGGTTTTCATTTTTATAATTTCTAATGATAAAATCTAAAGCACTCTTCAAAATATAGCCCATATTGGGTGCTTTTCTAAAATTCACATCTTTGGTTAGATCAAATAATCCTTTTTTTAATTGTTTGATCTTAGCAGGTGTTGAAATAGTATCATTACACATACAATTTAATAAATCATTCAGCCTGTCTTGTCCACTTGAGGCTCTTTTTGCTAATAATGAGCGTTCTTCTTTTTTATATTGTTCAATAGATTTTTCTTGTAGCAGATTTAAAGTCATTTCAACTAAGTCATTATTTTCTTTCAAAAACTGGGGCTTATATACTTTCGGATTGCCTTCAAAGCTTTGCTGATCAAAATCAATAGCTCTTATTCTATACTCTATTCTATCAAAATCATGTGTTAACACCATTACAAAATTATAAGAACGCATATCGCCTAAGAGGCGGACAAAACAACGTTCATTAAATTTTACAAACTCCTTTGCTATGGCACTTTTATCTTGATCTGAACAATTACTCAGCTCATTTTCAATAAAAACATCTCCCGGTATTCCGGAAATATGTTCTTCAATCAATGTATCTTTATGTATTAAAAAATTAATGTGATTTGGTGATAATAAATGCTCTAATTCTAATCCATAAACCCTAGAAGCATCTGCCTTTTTTATATATAAAAAAATATAATTGTCATTTAAAATATTACGAACTTTTATCCTGAAAGGTTTAGAATTACCAAAAGTACAAAAGTCAATACTGTCTATATTCAAATATGGAAGTATGGTATCACTACCATCACTATGCAAAATAGTATACATTCTTTTTAAACTCAATTCAATTTCTTCACGTTCATGCTCAGCAAAGTAAGTACTTAACCAAAGTGTGTCATTACCATCTTTATCATAAATTTCTACAGCTCCTTGAAAACGAAGAAGGTCATCATAATAGATAGGAATTTTTATATTTCTGCCATGTGCCGTGAGGTAATCTGACAACGATTTTGTTACAGGATAAGCAGGTTTTTTCTTTGAAATCAGCTTTTCATTCATCCATAAAAAATATATTTCGAAAGATAGAATGATTTAAGCTGATAAACAAAAAACTTTCTAATAAGATATCCTACTAATACAGTTTTTAACACATTAAATATTTTTGTTATTATTTTAACTTCAAGACAATAAAAATGAAGTGCATACATAAAGGTAAAATAAGGCTTTTTTTCAGGGTGAAGATTTTCTGAAAAAAAATATTATATATTAAGTCTTAGTCATATCTTTGATTAGATATTAATCTGTTAAAATATATTTAACTCTTTAGCGTTAAATGCATAACCCAAAAGCTTAATTAATATGAAAACCTTACGTTTTATAAACCTTTTGATCATAATTCTATATGTTGGTTTATCAACGAATGCAAACGCTCAATATGACCCCGGCACATTACCGGAGGGCTTTGTTTATGCCAAAGAAGTGATTCCTAAATTACGAACTGACTTGCGATATTACTCTTCTAACAACTTTGTTGGCGAACCTATAAATGGCTATATTAAGCCTAAATGTATTTTGACCAAAGAAGCTGCTGGAGCCTTAAAAAAGGTACAAGAAGAATTTGAAAGATTAGGCTTTGGGTTGTTAGTTTTTGATGCTTACAGACCACAAACGGCTGTAAATCATTTTGTAAGGTGGTCAAAAGACTCAACTGATACTAAGATGAAAAAACAATTTTATCCGAATGTAAATAAAAAAGATCTATTCAATGAAGGGTATATTGCATCAAAATCAGGACACAGTAGGGGAAGTACAGTAGATGTTACTATTGTTTCTTTAAGAACAGGACATATTTTAGACTTAGGCGGACCTTATGATCTTTTTGATAAAAAATCATGGATAGATTATAAAAATATTACTAAAAACCAACGTGCTATTAGATTAATGTTACAACGTCGTATGATAAAATATGGTTTTAAACCTTATAAAAAAGAATGGTGGCATTTTACATTGGCAAAAGAACCTTATCCTAATAAATATTTTGATTTTCCTGTGGAATAAATCATAAATAAAAACCGTAATGGGCGGTTTCTTATTAATCACGTCTCAGCTATGGTTAGTACGGAATCTCATGGAACTGTCCTTTTGATTTAGCACGTAGCGAAATTTGCAATTTTGCGGTCTTTGTAAAATACACTGAACTTTAAGTTAAATGACCAAGCTCTTATTGGCTTTACACAGTGTAGTGTGTTTTGGTTTTTAGTTTGCGTTATATAATCCATTAGCTTTCTTAAAATCAGTTGTTGCGACAATTTCGTAAAAGTATTTCAGTTGCCATTTTTGAGTTTTCTCTGCTTGTTTATTTTTCGTTTTGTCCCAAATTGGATAAACTCTAAATCCTCTTTTTCCTTCTTTTTTTTCTGTTGAGATAATTCCTTTTTTAATCAGAACAGGTTTTGGAAATACAAATTGTCCAAAATGATTTTTCGTCCGAACATTTACAACATAAAAGTCAATTCGGTCAGTTTCATTAAGCGGTTCAATTGATCCATTTCCGCTTCTTTTCCAAAATGTTACGAATTGCCCAACTTTTTTAGGCGTTATTTTCGCGTTTCTACTGATAATGCTCAATCCGTTTAATTTAAACCGACACGCATCATATTCTTTGCTTTCAGTTTCCATTTTAAAGTCAGAAATTTTTAGTTCACACTTGTCGTAAATTTCCGTTTTGATTATGTTCAGATTGCTATCCATCTATTCTAATCCGCCAAGGTGGATTCAATCTATTTTCTCCACCATAAAATAGAATCAGTTGATTTCCATCAATATCTTTTAGTCTTGCCTCTCTCCACAACCATTTTTGGTCAGTTGGTTGTTCGTCAAATTCAATTCCTTTTTTCATTAATTCATTAACATATTCATCAAGATGTTCACATTCAAAATAGACATATATACTCATTACAGATAGGAACCCGAAAAATTGGGTTTAATGATTTGGAAATTATCGGTTAATCTATTTTCGAATTCATCATTTATCCAAATTTGATTATCAAGGAAATCAATCACTTTAGC
>JAKISU010000092.1 GCA_021648445.1 Flavobacteriaceae bacterium | reverse complement strand
ATCTAAAGAATTCCTCGAGGCTTGCCTCGGGGTAAAAGTGGAAAGTTTGAAAACCTTAGGTTTTCATTAATCTAAAAATATTTTTTCCGCTTGATACCTCGTCAGCTTGCTGCGGGGTCATTCATTAACTATATCTATGGAAGATATTAAACAACAATTTGGGGAACAGCTAAAAAACTATGCAAAAGAACACTACTTAAATTATGAAACACTTTTGCAGGAAGAAGCAATACGTAACCTGTACAATTACAGTTACGTTTTTACTATTTGAAATTTAATTTTTAACAGATGAAAAAGGGGCGGTTTAAAAACTGTCCTTTTCTTTTTTAAAAGAAATGCAACAGATTGAATAAAACAATACACATTAGATAAAAGTACCTTTTTAACTTCTTTAAATCTTCCATATACCTTGTTAAGAAATGATTTGCCTATAACTTGGTTATGGGTATGAAGATTTTGACTTTTTTCGGGCAAAATTGGAATAGCAAGAGGGTAGCGCGCTAAAGCGACGCTACGTATTTATTTTGCTTTGCAAAAGGCTAAAAAACAATAAGTTGAGAGTAAAAACAATATTTAAGTAATAATTCAACTTGGGTCAAATCCTTCGGAAAGCCCTATAAACAGGTAAAAAAAATGACCCATTGACAGTAAAATTAAGAGAAATGGAAAGGTTTTATACAATACGATTTAAACGGAGTACAGCAAAAAGATTTAAACAATTTTCCAAGAAGATTAGTAAAACTTATTCTGAATCCTTAGATACAATTATGAATTTTTTCGAATGGCATGGCTTTGTTCCGTCCGAAAGATTTACAAAAAGTGTTATACAAGAAATATTAAAAAATAGACAACGTACAGAAGCTAATATAGCCATCATGCGAAATATTGAAAAAAATCAAACCGAACCCACCACGATAATGTTGCAATCTCTCTTTGAAGAAAAGATATTAGAGGAAGAACCAGAAATGATAGAAAAGAAATTTAGTGATACCATCGAAGAAGAAAAAGAAATAGAGATTACCGTACCTAAAATTCGGTATGAAAAATTGCATTCCAAATTAGTTTCAGTTAAAAATGATTTTGAGTATGTACTGGAAAATGTCAAAGAAGTAAAAAATAATTTCGGTAAACCCTATTTCAAATTAGAACTCACCGAAGGAGAACTGGAGAAGTTTAAAAGAACAATCAAAAATATAGACTGATGTATATAGCCATTACAAAACAACATTCGGATGCTACCTATACTAGTAGTGTAGCAGATTTTGTAAACTATCTGGAAAAAGAAGACGAAGGAAAACATCCCGAGCTTCAAGAGCATTTTTTTGACCAGTATAATAACAAAGTTGCTCCTGAAAAAGTCATTGCCGAAATCGATGGAAACACCGCCAAACTAAAAAAAAGAGAACCCAAATTTTATTCTTTGGTGGTGAGCCCAAGTCCAAAAGAGTTAAAACATATAAATAATGACCCTTACCTTTTAAGAGCATATACAAGAGAACTGATGAAAGAGTATACAAAATCGTTTTATCGAGACCGTACCATTACCGTAGATGATATAAAATATTATGCAAAAATAGAACATGAGCGTACCTATCGAGGTTTTGAAAAAAAGATAAAACAGAATGCACCTTATCGCAATAAGATTGCCAAACTACGACACGATATTATGAAAGTAAGAAATGGAGAGATAAAAGGAAATATAAAAAGAATTGAGCGTAAAATAAACAAACTTATTGAAGAAGCACCACATAAGGTAAATGGAGAACTGCTCAAAGTAGGAATGAAAAAAGAGGGTCTACAGACCCATATACATATTATTGTAAGTAGGAAAGATACCACAAATACCTATAGTCTTTCACCGGGTGCAAAGTTTAAGGAGTCCGAAACCATACTTAACGGGAAAAAAGTAAAACAAGGATTCAATAGAGATGAGTTTTTTGAAAATGCCGAAAAAACCTTTGATAAGGTTTTTAATTACAATCGAAACTTTGTGGAAAGCTATAAGAACAAAAAAATATTTGTAAAAGACCCAAAACGTTTTTTTGCCTTGCTTATCGGATTGCCAACAAATGAAAGAGCAACAGCTTTTAAACTACTTGGAAAAACAGGTATACATATTCCGACGATTCCAACAAATAAAATACAGCTAGCCTATAAAGCATTTAAAAAACTCAAAAAAGGTCTAAAAGTAGCCATAAGGTCAAGTTCAATAGGTATATAATTTTTATCAAGTGGAGTTGGGGAGTAAGTATGTTATAAATAATTTATTTTGATATGGGGATCGTAGTATGAAATAATACAAAAGTTTAGATTAGGATAAGTTTTAAGTTAAGAAATAATGCTATTTGGCTGTAACTTCTAAACTTAAGTAATAGCAAGAAGCATGATAAATTATAGTTCAACTGTCCATTAACACCAACAATTCATAATTTTTAGCAGTAAAAGATAATAAGTAGTATTATTTACTATGGCTACTTGAAAATCTTAAAATTCTGTACCTATTCTGTACCTATTCAAATAAAAAAAGCTTCCAATTTCTTGGAAGCCCTTTGTTTACTAGTAGCGGGAACTGGACTCGAACCAGTGACCTTTGGGTTATGAGCCCAACGAGCTACCTACTGCTCTATCCCGCGATATGGACGGCAAATATACATAAAATTCAATCATTAAAAAGAATTTTAATATAAAAAAAGAGTCAAACATAAATATGTTTGACTCTCAATCACTTGAATTAGTAAATTTTTAAAATTAGCTATTCATTGACATTAAAAACTCTTGATTGTTTTTAGAGAATTTGATTTTTTCGCTAATAAATTCCATTGCTTCTATGGGGTTCATATCTGCTAAATATTTGCGCATTACCCACATACGTTGTAAAGTTTTTTCGTCTAATAAAAGATCATCTCTACGTGTGCTGGATCTAACTAGATCAACTGCCGGGTAAATACGTCTGTTTGCAATATTTCTATCTAACTGTAGTTCCATATTACCGGTACCTTTAAATTCTTCAAAGATAACTTCATCCATTTTAGAACCGGTATCTGTTAAAGCGGTAGCTATAATAGTTAAAGAACCACCATTTTCTATCTTACGAGCTGCACCAAAAAACCGTTTCGGTTTGTGCAAAGCATTGGCATCTATACCACCGGAAAGTATTTTACCGGAGGCTGGTGCAACAGTATTATAAGCTCTTGCCAGACGTGTAATAGAATCTAACAAGATAACTACATCATGTCCGCATTCAACCAATCGTTTTGCTTTTTCAAGTACTATATTAGCAACACGTACATGTTTTTCGGCCGGTTCGTCAAATGTAGAAGCAACAACTTCACCTTTAACATTACGTTGCATATCTGTTACTTCTTCAGGTCGCTCATCAATTAATAGAACTATTTGATATACTTCAGGATGATTGGCAGCTATGGCATTGGCAATATCCTTTAATAATATGGTCTTACCGGTTTTAGGTTGAGAAACGATCATACCTCTTTGTCCTTTCCCGATAGGAGAAAATAGATCTATAATTCGAGTTGAGGTAGAACTACCTTTTTCGGCCAGATTAAATTTTTCATTAGGGAATAATGGAGTTAAATGTTCAAAAGATACCCTATCTCTAACAATACTCGGATTTAAACCATTAATTAATGATACTCTAATCAATGGGAAATATTTTTCACCTTCTTTAGGAGGTCGTACAATACCACGAACAGTATCTCCGGTTTTTAATCCAAATAATTTTATTTGTGATTGAGACACATAAATATCATCAGGAGATGATAAATAATTATAATCTGATGATCTTAAGAATCCATAACCATCTTGCATTATTTCTAACACTCCTTCACTTTCTATAATACCATCGAATTCAAAATCAGGATCTCTGTATTTACCTTGCCTTCTGGCAGTATTACCTGCTTGTTTATGTTGTTTAGGATTTGAACTTTTTTGATGTGAACCGTTTTGAGTATGGTTTTTTCTAAAATTCTTTTGATTAGAGGTGTTTTGTTGTACTTTTTCAGAACTTGTAGTACTCTCTTTTGTAGTACTTTCTTTTGTAGCGTTTTCTTTTACTGTAGGCTTTTCCGCTTCAACTACTGTGGGCTTTTCCACTTCAACTACAGGAGGCTTTTGCTCTTGATCATGAGTTTTCTCTGTAGCTTTTTCTTGAGAAGGCGCTCTCTGTATACGTTTACGTTGTGTTTTTTGTATTGGAGCTTTTTCTTGAGAAATTGGATTAGAGGCTTGAACATCTAATATTTGATAGACTAAGTCTAATTTTTTTAGTTGACGAAACTTTGGTACGCCAATTTTTTCTGCAATTTCCTGTAATTCAGGGAGCTTTTTTTGTTTTAATGATTCAATTTCAAACATTATAAATAAATGTGATTAAATTAATTTAAGGATATTTCCTTTTAAAATATAAGAGTTATATAAAATAAAAATTAGTTGATATATTATATTTTGAATATTGTAAAATGAAGTAGATTTACAATATGTTTTAAATGTGATGCAATTATACAAATTATATTTTATATAGAGCTTTATTTCTTAAAAAGTTTAATGTATTTTTGCGAAAATATTTACAAACTACTGCATGATTCAGCGTATTCAATCTTTATATTTATTTATAGGTGCTATTATTTCTTTAGGATTGACCTTTGTATTTTCTTTGTGGGAAAACGTTGTCAATGTAGAATATTATGTAATGAATTTATTAGTTGAAAAAGAAATTACCATAAAAATAATACCTATTTTGTTTTTACTTTCCGGTTTAATGAGCCTTGTAAGCATATTTTTATTTAAAAAGAGAAAAGACCAGTTTGTTATAAACCGACTTAATATTTTGATAAACCTTATTTTATTAGGAGTATTGATTTATCATCTACTAACTTTATCTGGAGAAATGCAAGTTTCTGAGAAGGGTATTGGACTCGGATTACCTATTATTGTTATTGTACTATTAGTAATAGCAAACAAAGCAATAAAGAAGGATGAAGACCTTGTAAAATCTGTAGATAGATTGCGATAATTCTAACATCTTATATGTGTGTAAAAGCCTCTCGTATTGAGAGGCTTTTCTATTTTAGTAGATCTGTTGTGCATTTTGCATAATTAGCGTGAACTCGATATAACTAAAGTACTTATAAATTGATAAATGCATGATTATCACCACCCTGTCATTCCGACGTAGGAGGAATCTCTATTGAAATTACTTGAGATTCTTCACTCCTCCCGTCCCGATAGCTATCGGGAGGCGAAATACCCCGACGGCTTGCCGGTCGGACCGGCAAGCCGTCGGACCTCGGGGATAGTCGGTTTCAAGAAATTTTTTACTGAGATGTAAGTATAGTAACATGAACAACTTAGGAAATCCGTCAATGATAGTGATTTTCGGTAGTCCCGAAGCCCCGGGAGTATTGAGAACTATCTTAAAATTTAAATTCTTGATACTAACCTATCTGCCGGCAAGGCTGGTTTCACTCATTTTCAATTCTTAAAATTCACTCATCGGAAGTTTCGGGAGACGAATTTTACACAAAATACACAACGGGTATTAGTTATAAAAAAGCAAAACAGCCAAGCAAGAACTTGGCTGTTTTTAAATTTTTGCAAAAACTCATGGAAAACCATGAATTTTAAAAATACCCATTTGCTCTATTGACAGGCATTCTTTTTTGCAATAATTTTGGAGTATTAATTGTCGCTAAACACTTATATACATACTCCTTGAAATAAGGGGAGAAAAGGAAGGGGAGAAAGGGGAGAAGCTAAAAGCTGAAATCAGCATCTACAAATGCTTCTCTCCTTACTATAAATAGGAGTTTCCTTTTCTCTGTTGCTAAATTAGTAATTATTTTGGTTTATGCAAAATAATTTTTTAATTATTAATAAATATGTATTTTCTTAAAAATCAAATAGTTATCATTTTTATAGCAAATATTTATTAACAATAATAGCATCTTATTAACAATTTTTTATTTACTTTACTCCAGTAACCATCAAAAGCTAGTGGTTTCTGGGTAGAGATTAGTGGTTTTCGGGTATTTTTTAAACTCCTTGTTTTCGCTATTGTTTTTGCTTGGTTATGACCATACTTTTGATGTATTAAAAAATCAAAAGTTTTACATTTTATAAACAACTCTAAACAATTTTAATAACTCTAAAAAACCCCTAATCATGAGAAAAATTTTACTCGCCCTGAGTGCAGTATTGGTATTGGCTTCTTTTACCAACAACACTGACAAAACAATCATTTTAAAAGACATTGACGGTACTTTATTACAATCTTTCCCAATAATTAAACAAGTTAATAACGAATATACAATTACTTTTACTGTTGATGCCATGACTGTAGTGACCTCTAATGTAGATACAGACGGTACACATATCAATTTAATTGACAATGGTAATTCCGGGACTACTGTAACACATACCTTAACCTTTGATAGAGGTGCTATTGACTTTAATAGCTACATTTTAAGTAATACGGATGTGGCATCAAGTAGTGAAATGTATTTAGCAACTTATATTGAAAAAAAAGAGAAACCTCGTGGTTTAATTCTGGAGTAGTTTAACGAATAATTTTAGAAGGTAGATTTACTTTAAACTTATAGAAAATCCGAAAGTTTTAACTCTCGGTTTTTTTTTTATCTTTATTTCTAATTAGTACAATATAAAGCAAAGTTTTATGTTTAAAAATTAGGTAAAATTAAATTGCCAATTTATAATGATAGACGAAGAGTTAGTCGAGTTTTTTAAGGACGATAAAATAACAGTACATATTGCTGATGATCATCAGATCTTAATTGATGGTGTTATTGCTGTATTGGGTCTTGAGAAAGATATTGAAGTGGTAGGCTATTCTTTAAACGGTATTGAGGTATTAAATTGGTTTGATGAACATTCTGCAGATGTATTGGTATTAGATATTAATATGCCAAAGCTAGATGGCATTGAGGTATTAAAGAAATTTCAAACCTATGAAGATGTACCCCATGTTGTTATATTATCTAGTTATGATGATGTTAAATTGATCAAAGAAGTATTAAGTATGGGTGCCAAAGGTTTTGTGCCAAAAAAATCTGCCGGTGAGCATATAGTACAAGCCATACGTAATGTCTCTAAAGGGCAGCAATATTTTAGTGAAGAGGTCAAAGAAAAAATGATGAAGACGCTAATGGGCAAACCCACACATGATAAAGTAAGTCCGGAAGGCATGCTGATGAATTCATTGACAAGAAGGGAATATCAGATACTAAAATTGATTGCCCAGCAATATACCACCAAAGAAATAGCAGTGGAATTACACGTAAGCGATAGTACCATAGAAACACACCGTAAAAACTTGATCAAAAAAATAAATGTAAAGAATAGTGTGGGGCTTGCCATTTTTGCCATGAAAAACGAGATCATTTAATCTACCTTTAATTTTGACAAATAAACCGACAACGTTGTTTTATCAATCTGCATCGATTAGAAAAAGATGTTTGTTGCTGTTAATATTTATTTTTAGTTGTCTTGCAACTTATTCTCAAAGTGGATCTTTAGAAACCACTATCTCGGAAAAATTATTACAGATTGAAGAACAAATTACAGAACAAGAATATGAACAAGCTTTGATTATAATAGCCCAATTAGAATCCTTTAAAGATTATATTAAAAATGATCAAAACAGGCTGAGTTTAGATTATAAAAAAGCCCAATGTTATAACAGTCTTGATAAACATAAAGAAGCGATTAGTATATTATTAAAAGGCTTAGATGAACTGGAGCTAAAACATGAATTACCAAACCTTAAGATCAAATACTCTTTTTTTATAGGAAAAATTTTCAGATCGGCTAAAAACTATGATAAAGCTAGAGCATATTATAAAATTTCTTTAAACGAAGCGAAGTTACAGCGAGATGCCGTTAATATGTTAGAATCGTATCTGGCCATAGGTGTAACGTTTAATATTGAAGAAAAGAGGGATAGTGCTGTCTATTATTATAAAAGAGGAGTCAGTTTTCCGATAACTGTAAAAACAGCAAAAACAATTTCTAAGATCTATAATAATCTAAGTGTTATAACCTTACGAAACAATAATTTTGGACTTGCTGAAGAATATGGGAATACATCTTTAGAGATTATAAAACAGCAAAAAGATACCTTAGGAATAGTTATAGCTTTGTTAAGCCTTAATAATGTTTTTTATAAAAAGGAAGAATTCATTAAAGTTAGAAATACCTATTTAAAAGCCTATGAAAATTTAAAACCATTAAAAACCAAAAGAGCTTTTGAGGTTAAAGAGAATACACTTTATAATCTAGCCTATGTAAATGAAGAATTAAAAGATTTTAAAAAAGCCTATTATTATTTAGAAGACGCTACCAATTTAACAGATAGTTTGACAGAGGCAAATAGAATTCAAAATATTTCAGAAATTGAAGCCAAATATAATGTTGCTAAAGAAGCTCAAAAAACAGAAGAAGAAAAATCAAAACGTTTAAAGACTTTATTTTTGTTTTATGGTTCCGCAATAGCGTTTTTAACGATAATGGTATTGGCATATATCTTTTATAGAAATTATAGATTAAAGCAACGAAATAAATTAGAACAAGTAGAGAATGAAATGCATACCAAAATAATAAATGCAACCATTGACGCTAAAGAAAAAGAACGTAAATCTATAGCAGAAACATTACATGATAGTGTAAGTGCATTACTTTCGTCAGCCAACTTACATTTACAAGCAACCAAAGCACAATTAAGAGAAGATGCCCCAAAAGAGATTACAAGGGCGCAGTCAATTGTCAATGAGGCTTCGGTAAAAATTAGAGATCTATCACATGAATTAATTTCGTCTGTATTGTTAAAATTTGGGTTGGCATTTGCAGTACATGATATGTGTCAGAAATATTCTAATTCGCAGATATCATTGTTAAGTGATGATAATGGTATCAAAAGATATGAGCAAGATTTCGAGATAAAAATTCATAATATCATTGAAGAGCTAATTAATAATATATTAAAACACAGTAAAGCTTCAAATGCTACAATTATGTTAGTACATAGAGCTGATGATAAGTTAGGTATTAGAATTAATGATGATGGTATTGGTTTTGATATGAAAAAAGCATTAAGAAAAGACGGTTTAGGGTTGAGTCATATTAGTGCAAGAATTAAAATAATGAAAGGTGTGTTTACTGTAGAGTCTTTAAAAGATGAAGGAACAAATATCTTTATTTTAGTACCTATACAGTTTAAAGAAGCAGTTGCTTAAGTCCGTTTCTCAAGCTCAATAATCTCCAAATTTTCAATCTTATCTTTATTAATTTCAAAACGCAACATAGTTCTTACTTGATGAAATCCATGTTTTCCTGCTGCGCCCGGATTTAAATGTAATAAATTCAATTTTTTGTCAAACATTACTTTTAAAATATGTGAGTGCCCGGAAATAAAAATTGTAGGCGGATCTTTATGTATCGCTTCTCTTATTCGATTGTCATAACGTTTAGGGTATCCACCGATATGGGTTATCCAAACACTAACATTTTCTACAGTAAATTTATTATCTAACGGAAACTCAGCCCTAACCACATTGTTATCAATATTTCCATAAACGGCACGTAAAGGTTTTAGTTTCTGTATAGTGTCGGTTACTTCTATATTACCAACATCACCTGCATGCCATACCTCATCAGCTTGCCTTATGTATTTTATAATTTGAGGATCAATAAAACTATGTGTATCTGATAATAGTAAAATTCGTTTCAATGCTTAAAATTTAATTTATCTTTTAATTAAGATTTAAAAAGTAGTGATTTTATATCTTTGCTTCTAGCAAAAATACTATTTCTTGAGATACTTTATTGAACTTTCATATAACGGAAAAAATTACCATGGTTGGCAAATACAACCCAATGCAGTATCTGTACAAGAAGTCATAACAGATGCCCTGTCAACTATTTTAAGAAATGATGTGAGTATTATGAGCGCAGGCAGAACAGATGCCGGAGTACATGCACTACAATTATTTGCACATTTTGATATAGATTTTAAATTAGATAAACAAAAAATTAAACAAAAACTGAATGCTTTTTTACGGGATGATATCGTGATTACTGCCATTTTTTTAGTGAATGATGAGGCACATGCCAGGTTTGATGCTATAAACAGAAGTTATGAATATAGAATATGGTTGGGTAGGAATCCGTTTTTATTAGATACCACTTGGCAAATACATCAGCAAGAATTAGATGTTAAAAAGATGAATGAAGCTGTAGCCATTTTGTTAGAATACACTAATTTTAAATGTTTTTCTAAATCTAAAACAGATGTAAAGACCTACAATTGTAAAATTATGGAAGCAAAATGGGTGTTAGAAAATAATTTGTTGACTTTTCATATAACAGCCGATAGGTTTTTAAGAAATATGGTAAGGGCAATAGTCGGCACTTTAATAGATGTAGGTTTAGGTAAAAAAACAAAACAAGATGTGATAGATATTATAAAAAGTGAGAATAGGAGCAATGCAGGAATTTCAGTTCCACCCCAAGGATTGTTTTTGACAAGAGTTACATACGAGGATGAATTGTTTAATACTAAAGGGTACTTCTAATAATTCATTCGCATCAAAATTTTCATAACTTTTCTTAGATGAAATGAAATTTTAGAACACTATCGAGATAATGTGAGAAAATTTTACGAAATATAAGGAAAGTTATAAAAACCCCTTTGGGAACAAAAATAAAGAACAATCTACTCGTAAATATTTTGTTGAAATAGCAAAAGCTATTACAAAAAATATTTTCTTCGCATCTTATTCTTTATTTTTGTTTTTTGAAAGAAATGAATTATTAGAAGTACCCTAAAGAGAAAAGATAATAGAATAAAGAGAAGAGAAAATAGAAAAAACATTTTAATTTCCACAAACCACAAACCACAAACCACAAACCACAAACCACAAACCACAAACCATAAATGAGCGAAAAAGTAACCGGTAAAGTTTTTGATTTAAAATTGTTTAAACGACTACTAATGTATGTAAAAAGTTATCGTTCTCAATTTATAGTTTCTATTATGTCAGTATTGTTTTTGGCCGGATTAGCAGCTGTATATCCAATGCTTTTAAAGATAGTAGTAGATGACTATATTATTAATAAAAACGCAGAACAATTATTAATTTTTAGTTTGATAATGTTAGGCGTAAAAATACTTCAAGTAGTATTTCAATTTTTATATATCTATTTTACCAATTGGTTAGGGCAGCACATTATTAAAGATATTAGAACGGAATTATTTGGACGTATGCTACGTTTTAAGATGCAGTATTTCAATACTTCTCCTGTTGGTAAATTAGTGACTAGAGTGGTTTCTGATACAGAAACAATTGCCAGTATTTTTGGTCAAGGATTATTTGTGATTATAAGTGATTTATTACAAATGTTAGTTATCATAATTGTTATGATCTGGATGGATTGGGGTTTGGCTTTAATTGTAATTGCTGTATTACCCATCATAATTTATGCTACCAAAATTTTTCAGATCAAGATAAAATCTACCTTTCAAGATGTTAGAAATCAGGTAGCAAATTTAAATAGTTTTGTGCAAGAACGAGTTACAGGAATGAAGATTGTACAATTATTTACACGTGAAAAGATAGAGTATGATAAGTTTGTAGAAATAAATGACAAACATAAAAAAGCTCATATTAGAACAGTATGGTATTATTCTATTTTTTTCCCCATAGTAGAAGTTTTATCTTCTTTAACCTTAGCAGTTGTTGTTTGGTATGGTGGATTAAAAGCGATTTCCGGAGGTCAAGAAATGTTAGGCACCATAACCAGTTTCATAATGATGACAATGGGCTTATTTAGACCGCTACGTCAAATTGCAGATAAATTCAACACCTTGCAAATGGGTATGGTTGCAGCCGAGAGAGTATTTAATGTACTTGATGAAGATGCTGAAGAAATGAATATAGGAACATTAATTGCTGAAAATTTAAGAGGAGATATTAGTTTTAAGGATGTAACATTTAGTTATATAAAAGACGAACCTGTTTTAAAAGGAATATCTTTTGAAGTAAAACAAGGTGAAACAGTTGCTGTTGTTGGTGCAACCGGAGCAGGTAAATCGACTATTATCAATTTATTAAATAGGTTTTATAATATTAATTCGGGTGAGATTGCTATTGATGGTATAAACATAGATCAATTTACCTTACATTCATTAAGAGGTCAGATCGGTGTTGTTTTACAAGATGTATTTTTATTCTCTGATTCAATTTTTAATAATATCACGTTAAACAATAATACTATTCCTTTAGAAGAAGTAAAAGTTGCTGCTAAAAAAATAGGGATACATGATTTTATAATGAGTTTACCTAATGACTATCATTATAATGTAAAAGAAAGAGGCAGTATGTTGTCTTCAGGACAGCGACAACTGATAGCTTTTTTACGAGCTTATGTAAGTAAGCCGGCTATTTTAGTTTTAGATGAAGCCACATCTTCTATTGATTCACAATCAGAAAAACTGATTCAAAAAGCTACAGATACCATTACTAAAAACAGGACTTCAATTATTATTGCGCATCGATTGGCGACCATTAAAAAAGCAGATAAGATCATTGTAATGGAAAAAGGAAACATTGTTGAACAAGGTACTCACAAAGAATTACTACAACAAAAAGGGTATTATAACAGATTATACGAAATTCAATTTGAAACGGCTAAGGCAAGTTAAGTATTTAGGGCTTGCTGATTTTACAAGAAGTTAAAATTCATTTTTCAAGCAGTTTGATAACAATTTTTATTTTTAGATAAAGTAGAGTTAAAAAAGCACCTGCATTTTTCACTAATATTCTTAAAAAATAGCGTTAAGGTGTGTTTTTTAAAAAAGTCACAAAAAATAGCATATTTAGTTGCTATTTTAGATCAAG
>JAKISU010000091.1 GCA_021648445.1 Flavobacteriaceae bacterium | reverse complement strand
CTTTTATTAAAAAGAGTAATATTAGCGTATATAGGTTTACAATTCAAGACGGAAACTGGACTTATGATTTACTTATCGATGAAAAAGGTAAGGTAAAAGGAATAGATATGGGCGAGGGTTCTGGTAGATAATAACTCACTAAAAGTTACAAGTTAAGTTAAATACTGAAATTCGGCTTTTCTCATTAAAGTTTAAAAACTCCTCATATTAAAAATAATATCGTTGAACTATTTTTTATTTTGACATCAATTATTATTATGATATTATTAAAAAGAGTTTGTGGCTATACCTGTACTAATATTACTGATTGTCAATCATTAAGAATCTTATAAAATAAGAAGTGATTTTCTACCTAAGCCGTATCTGCTTATTTTTTTACTTATCTATAGGTATGAAAATTATCATTTTCAATTGTTATATATATACTAAACTTATTAATCACACGTTTTAATCAAGCAATACGCTAAACACTTATTATATGAAATCGACCCAAACTACACAAAAATGTACTTTCATTTACACAACACTATTATTATTAGTAGTACTGTTATTTTTACCTTTATTGTTAAATGCACAAACTACAACTGCTTTTATTCAGAGGCACGAAACTCAGGGTATTAATGGAGATTTAATTATTATTGGTAATACTAACTTAGGACGATTTAAAGACCAACCTTATAATGGAGGGGATGTAAATAACGAGTCAGATATGGTTTTTATCGATATTGATGGAGATCCAAGTACTTTTAATTCAAGTAGTGCTGAATTTAAAGCTGATGTATGTAATAAAATTATCTATGCAGGTTTGTATTGGGGCACTAAGATTCCTTCAGATATATCACTACCAAACCAAGTGAAATTTAAAATACCGGGAGGAACTTATCACGATTTGACTGCAGATGTACAATTAGATAGAATGTATTATAAAGATGTAACAGACATTACAACAGGCAATACTAATCCCTTAGGAGATTATTTTGTGGCAAATATTAATACAAAAGAGGCATTAGCTTCAGAAAATGATAGTAATAATTCCGCTGGATGGGCATTAGTAATTGTATATGAAGATCCTTCAGAACCTCGTAAATATATTTCAACCTTTGATGGTTTTTCTAGAGTAAATGGTAATAATCCTGAAGTAGATTTTAGTTATACGGGATTTACTACTCCTCCTTCAGGTCCTGTAGAAGGAAGAATAGGAGTGGTTGCTATGGAAGGAGATTTAAAATGGACAGGTGATCAAATGCTTTTTAAAGCAGATGCCAATGCAACTTTTACTGCTCTATTTGATACCGAAAGCCCTGCCAATAACTTTTTTAATAGTAAAATAACTATTGATGGTGCACATGTAATGAATAGAAATGTAAACAGTACCAATACCTTAGGTTGGGATCAAAAACTATTTGATTTAGCGGCTTTAAATGCAGGAAATTCTTTAATAGGTAATGGAGAAACCGGTGCAACAGTAAGAGTACGTACTGGAGGAGATCAAATTTTTACATTTTTAAACACATTTGCCATTAATATTATAGAGCCTGTTTTACAGGTTTTGACAAGTGTTGAAGATACTAGTGGTAACCAAGTAACATTAGGTTCGCCTATACAGCTTGGAGAGACAGTTTGGTATAATATTAATTTTCAAAATATAGGAACAGATAATGCACTAAATACTATAATTTTAAATACACTGCCTTTTAACGTAACCTTAGACGAAAGTAGTATTGTATTACCTGCAGGTGTAACCTATACTTTTAATAGTACAACGAGACAATTACGTTTTAATATCCCTAACTCATTAGTTTTAAAGGAATCAGATCCTAATAATGCAGCTTATGATATTCGTTATCAAGTTACTGCGTCAAATGATTGTTTCGATTATACAGATGCCTGTACTAATTTACTAGAAAACTTTATTGAATCAAGTTATGATGGCGAAACTTCAGGTCAAAATGTATCAGGACAACCAGGTTTAAATGGCATAGATGGTTGCGGATTAGGGAATATAGGTTCAATGGATCTATTTGTTGATACCAGTTCATGTAATTTTGATAGTGTAGAAACATTTTGTAATAATAACCTTATAATTGCAGGTCATGATGGCTATAATACCTATGAGTGGGTTGATCAAAACAATAACCCGGTTGGTAATACCCAAACAATTACGGTAACAGGCCCGGGTATTTATACAGTTACACAAACCAGAATAGGTTGTTCTATAACAACCAGAGTCGTAACTGTACTAGGCTTAGCTTATACATTAACACCAAGTGATGCCCTATGTAAAAATCAAGCTGATGGTAAAGTGAATGTCGAAGTAACAGATACTGCAGCTACCTTTACTTATGAATTGTTACAAGGAGCAACAATTATATCAACTGTAGGCCCAACTGCAACTAAAAATCATGAATTTTCAGGATTAGATATAGGCAACTATTCTGTAAGAGTAACTAATAATGATGGTTGTTTTGATATACAACAATTTACTATAAATGAACCTACATTATTACAAGCAACGAATTCAGTATTAGATAATATTATGCCATGTAATGGTAATAGATTAAGTGGTAGAATAGAGATTAATGCGACAGGAGGTACTGCTGATTATCAATACAGTATGGACGGTGGTGCATTTCAGTCTGAAAATATTTTTGAAACGACAACTGAAGGTAACCATGTTATTATAGTTAGAGATGCGAATGGTTGTGAAACTACAACTACAGCAACTATTGATTTTGATGAAGAAATTGAATATAACCTTACTAAAGATGATGTAGTTTGTTTAGGAGATAGTGATGGTACAATTACTGTTAACATTATACAAAATAATGCAGGAAATACACTTTCATATAGTATTGATGGAGGTAATTCATTCCAATCATCACCAACTTTTACAGGATTACCTAAAGGAGATTATGAAATTACTGTTCGTAAGGTAAAAGGTGTAAACACATGTGAAACTATAGAAACAATGACTGTAGATCAATTGATCTTTTTAGAATTTGAAGTAAGTGGAGGTTTTTCCTGTGAAAGCGCAACAAACCAAATTATTGCAACAGTAGCTGATCAATATGCAAGTGATGTAACCTATACTTTAGATGGTTCAACTACATCAACTACAGGTATTTTTGATGATGTTGCCGATGGAGATCATACAGTAACAGTGTTGAATACTGTTAACGGATGTAGTGCTGATCCCATTACAGTAACTGTTGAAGAGTATACACCGGTTAGCTTTGAAGTAGTTCAGCAATTGAATTCATTAAGAGAATATGTTGTCAATGCAATAGACGGTGTACCGGAGTATGAATATGCTATGATTAAAACTATTCAAGGTACTATTCCGACCGTTGAGGATGATGATTTTAGCTCTAATAATGTGTTTACTATTAATGGTGCAGGTTTCTATGCATTCTTTGTAAGAGATGCAAAAGGGTGTATTGTTGAAGAAATTATAGAGTTTAAAGATCTTGAAATACCAAATTTCTTTACACCGGATGGAGATGGGATAAATGATACTTGGTATCCTAGAAATATAGAATTGTATCCAAATTTAACAGTAGATATATTTGATAGATACCAACGCTTAATAGTTAGTTATAAAGGAAATCAATCCTCTTGGGATGGTTATTATAAGAATAAATTATTACCCTCTGGTGATTATTGGTATTACATAAGATTGAACGAACCGACAGATGACAGAGAAATTAAAGGCAACTTTACTTTATATAGATAATCAAAAAATAACCGAATCAGACCCAATGAAGAAATATATATATATAGCATTATTTGCCTTTACAATGATGGCAAATTCGCAAGAGTTAAAATTATCACCATTTTCACAATATTTGGTAGAAAATCCGTTTGTGATTTCACCGGCTTATGCAGGTGTTGAAGATGTACACAAGCTGCGTTTAAGCGGAGTAGCACAATGGTTAGGATTAAAAAATGCACCATTGACTCAAACTTTATCTTATGACACAAGGTTTAGTGAGCGATCAGGAGCAGGAGTTATCATATATAATGATAGGAATGGAAATACCAAACAAATGGGAGTACAGCTTACCTATGCACATCATTTAACAATTAATGATGCAAATGATCAATACTTATCATTAGGGATATCATATAAATTCAATCAATTTAGAATTAATACAGATAAATTTGATGATGGAAGTGGAGGTGGACATTCAGACCCCAATGTTGGAGCTGGACAATCAACAATAAATCATAATTTCGAAGTTGGTTTTTTGTATAGAATAGAGCGCTATTTTGTAAGTTTTAATGCTTCGAATATTTTAAATAAAAGCATAAAAATATTTGATGATAGTGAGCCTATAAAATTAAGGAATTATTATATGTACACAGGTTATACTTTCGAGAGTGATAGTCAAGAATACGAATATGAGCCTTCTATTTATTTTAAATATTTTGAAGGAGATGGTCGTTCAGTAACAGATTTAAATTTTAAAGCACGTAAACTAACAGATGACGGATATATGTGGGCAGGAATAAATGCAAGATTTATAAATGATCAAAGTTTTGAACCTGCATCAATATCACCACTTATTGGTATCAATAAGAAAGATCTTTATGTTGGTTATGGCTTTCAATGGAATATCAATGATGCAAGTGTTTTTAACAGTAGTGGAACCCATTTATTAACACTAGGATATAATTTTGAAACCAGTAGAAGTAATTCTAGTTGGTTTAACTAAAATAAACGGATTATTAATAAAAAAACTAAAAAAGATGAGAAATTTAAAAATTTTAATTGCAATACTTGGATTTACATTTTTTAGTGTACAAAGTACTTTTGCACAGACAGAAAATAATAGAGTTGAAGAAAAAGTGTTTAAAACTACTACTTCTGACGTTCCTCAAAAAGTAAAAGAAACGTTGAAAAAATACTCAGGATATAAAATTTCAAAAGCAGCAACTTTTATTAAAAAGAGTAATATTAGCGTATATAGGTTTACAATTCAAGACGGAAACTGGACTTATGATTTACTTATCGATGAAAAAGGTAAGGTAAAAGGAATAGATATGGGCGAGGGTTCTGGTAGTTGAACCAATGTGATTTAGATACTATACTATTAATCTATTATTAAAACTAAAAATATGAGGAATTTAAAAATTTTAATTGCCGTACTTGGATTTACAGTTTTCACTGTACAAAGTACTGTTGCACAAGAAAAGAACAATATTAAAGAGAAAGTATATAGTACAACTGTATCAAAATCTCCTGAAAAAGTAAAAGAAACTTTAAAAAAATATTCAGGTTATATAATTTCTAATGAAGCTACCTATACTAAAAAAAGTATTGGTAAAATTTATAAAATTAAAGTTACTAAAAGAAACTGGTCACACTTTCTATTGATTAATGAAGATGGTAAAATTATAGGAATTGATGAGGGTGAGCATTCATTAGTAGCGAAATAACTTGCTATAAATCATATAAATAAAAAAGCAGTCAATAAATTTATTGACTGCTTTTTTATTTAAAATGTTTCAAAATTTATTTAAATGACTTGGCTTTTTTAAGTTCAAAGCTTTCACCTAAATATACTTTTCTTACCATTTCATCTTCAGCCAGCTCTTTTGGTGTACCCTCTTTTAAAATACCACCTTCAAACATTAAATACGTTTTGTCGGTAATTGCCAATGTTTCTTGTACATTATGGTCGGTAATTAAGATGCCAATATTTTTATCTTTTAGATGTGCAACTATACTTTGGATATCTTCAACAGCAATAGGATCAACTCCGGCAAAAGGCTCATCTAATAAAATAAATTTAGGGTCAGAAGCTAAGGCTCTGGCTATTTCTGTACGTCTACGTTCTCCACCGGAAAGTAAATCCCCTCTATTTTTTCGTACATGCCCTAAACCGAATTCTTCAATTAATGATTCTAACCTTTCTTTTTGCCTTTTTTTTGATAGATCTGTGAATTGTAATACTGATAAAATATTATCTTCTACAGATAATTTTCTAAATACCGAAGCTTCCTGAGCGAGATAACCAACACCTTTTTGTGCACGTTTGTACATTGAATCATTGGTTATATCTTCATTATCTAAAAAAATTCTACCATTATTAGGTTCGATCATACCTACAATCATATAAAATGAAGTAGTTTTTCCGGCGCCATTTGGTCCTAATAAGCCAATAATTTCACCTTGAGCTACTTGTAAAGAAATACCTTTAACAACTTTTCTGCTACCATATACTTTTTCAATATTTTCAGCTCTTAAAATCATAATTCTTTAACAGTTTTTATATTTATCATGTAGACCTACATTATTCATAATCATCGGAATAATTTTTTCTAAGCGTTTTGTTTTGGTCGCTTCTCTTTTTGCCTCAGCCATATATTCTGAAAATTCTCTTTTTTTAGATAAGGTCAATGCTTCGAATGATTTATTCAGCATTTTATTTTTATTTATAGAAGAGAATAATTCTGGTGGAATAATCAATGGTTTTTTTGTTCTTATCGGTTTGATTCTTAAGTTTTTCTTTTCATTGGTTATAGCTTCTTTAATATAGGTAAGAAGTAATTTTTTATCAACTTTAGAATCATTTGTAAATCGCCATTGCCTCATAGTCTGAGTTTTACCTTCCTGAGCGTTTCTTAATACTTTATGAGCATCTTTCAATAATGCTCCTTGAAAGAACCAAACACCACAATGTGATTTAAAAGCGCCAATACCAACCACATTTTTATTATTAATAGTATATGTTGGCATTCCCCATTTTATAGTTTCTTCAAATTCAGTTGAAAGCAAAATTTTCCTAATTTCATTAATAAGTTTAGTAAAGTTACTATGTTTGGCTATATACGCATCTACTCGTGAATCCATAGTTGTAAAATTAGTTAAACTTTTTTAATTGTTGCTTGTGCTTTTTTTTCTTTACGGATAATGATCTTTGAAATGGTAATACTCACTTGATATAATATCATCATTGGTATAGCTACTATAATTTGACTAATAACATCAGGAGGTGTAATAAGTGCTGATAGTATAAGTACTAATACTAGTGCATATTTTCTGTATTTTTTTAAAAACTCTGGAGTTACTAAGCCCATTTTTGTTAGAAAATAGATAATAATTGGCATTTCAAAAATTAATCCTGCTGATAATGTTGATGCTCTTAATAATCCGATATACGAACTTAAATCTATATTACTGTGTACTTCATCTGCCACTCTATAAGCTCCTAAAAAGTTAATTGAAAGAGGTGTAATAACGTAATAACCAAATAAAATTCCTAAAAAGAATAAAAATGAAGAAATAATAATAAAACTCTTAGCATTTTTTCTTTCTTTAGGATATAGACCCGGTTTAATGAATTTCCATATTTCCCACAGTATAAAAGGAAACGCTAAAATAAAACCTGCAGTTATTGAGGTCCAGATATGAGCAGAAAATTGCCCTGCCATCGTTCTACTTTGTACTATAAACGGAATTTCATCAATACATAATCCTTGAGTGCCGAATTGTTGAGAGACTGAGCATAAAAAACGATAAGTAACAAATGAAGCATCTTTCGGCAATAAGATTATTTTATTAAAAATAAAATCTTTCATTGCAAAAGCAACCATTCCAAATGCTAATACAGCTAATGTTGAACGGATAAGTGTCCATCTTAAAATTTCAAGATGATTCAAAAATGACATTTCATTTTGATCTTTGGTCATATTAAATGATTCCTTCTTTTAATAGATCATGTAAATGTATAACACCTTTATAAGAGCCGTTTTCTGTTACTAATAGCTGAGCGATATTGTTATTTTCCATAATATCTAGTGCTTCTATAGCCATAGCTTCTATATGTATGGTCTTTGGATTTTTACTCATAATGTCTTTTGCTGTTTGTTCACTGATATTGAGATTGTTTTTAAGCATTCTTCTAATATCTCCATCAGTTATAATACCAATAAGGTTATTATTGTCAATAACGGCAGTTACTCCTAATCGTTTTTCAGAAATTTCAATAATTACATTGGTAATTGTTTCGTCTTTAGTTACTTTAGGAATGGCATTGTTTTGTACTAGATCACTAACACGTAAATAAAGTCGTTTACCTAAAGTACCTCCAGGGTGATATTTTGCAAAATCTTTACTGGTAAAATCTTTCATTTTTAATAAACAAACTGCTAAGGCATCACCCATAACTAATTGAGCAGTTGTACTGGTAGTTGGTGCTAAGTTATTAGGACAAGCTTCCTGTTCAACAGTTGTATTTAAAATAAAGTCTGCTTGTTGTGCTAAATAAGAATCAATATTACCGGTAATTGCAATAATCTTATTAGAATTTTTAATTAGAGGAATCAATACTTTAATTTCAGGTGTATTACCACTTTTTGAGATGCAAATGACAACATCATCTTTTTGAATGATGCCTAAATCACCATGAATAGCATCAGCAGCATGCATAAAAATAGATGGTGTTCCGGTTGAATTTAGTGTAGCTACAATTTTTGAAGCGATATTGGCACTTTTTCCAATTCCGGTAACAATAACTCTTCCTGTAGAATTTAAAATAAAATTAACAGCATTTTCGAAATTATTATCTAAAAAATGTATTAAATTCGCTATCGCCTTACTTTCAATAGAAATAGTTTGTTTAGCAATGTCTATTATATTTTTTTTTGTATTCAAAGGATTAAATTTTCTAAAATAAAATAAAGTTGTATCTTTAGTTGCAAATGTATCTAAAAATATAGATAAATTAAAAATCAGAGTGACAAATTTGGACTTACACACAGCCTTAAAGAAATATTTTGGTTTTAGCCAATTTAAAGGACTACAAGAAGAAGTTATAAAAAGCGTTATTGATAAGCATAATACTTTTGTTATTATGCCTACCGGTGGAGGTAAGTCTTTGTGTTATCAACTTCCTGCTTTAGTACAAGAAGGTACTGCTATTGTTGTTTCACCATTAATTGCTTTAATGAAGAATCAAGTAGATGCCATTCGCGGTATTTCTACTGAAGAAGGTATTGCGCATGTATTAAATTCATCATTGAACAAAGGTGAGGTTAACAAAGTGAAGAGCGATATTGAAAGTGGAATTACCAAATTATTATATGTAGCACCAGAGTCTCTTAATAAAGATGAATATATAGACTTCTTAAAGAATCAAAAAATTTCTTTTGTTGCAATTGATGAGGCACATTGTATATCTGAATGGGGTCATGATTTTAGACCAGAATATAGAAATCTTAAAAGTATTATTAAAAGGATAGATGATGTACCTATTATAGGGTTAACAGCAACTGCCACAGAAAAAGTACAAGAAGATATTTTAAAGAACTTAGAAATGATTGATGCGAATACCTTTAAAGCATCATTTAATAGGGCTAATTTGTTTTATGAAGTTAGGTCTAAAACAAAAGATGTTGAAAAGGATATTATAAAATTTGTCAGAAAGTATACAGGCAAATCAGGCATCGTTTATTGCCTGAGTAGAAAAAAAGTAGAAGAGATCACTCAAATTCTACAAGTGAATGGTATTAATGCAGTACCTTATCATGCAGGGTTTGATGCCAAAACCAGAGCTAAACATCAAGATATGTTTTTAATGGAAGATGCTGATGTTGTAGTTGCTACCATTGCATTTGGAATGGGAATTGACAAACCTGATGTTCGTTTTGTTATTCATCATGACATTCCTAAAAGTTTAGAAAGCTATTATCAAGAAACCGGTCGTGCAGGTAGAGATGGAGGGGAAGGATATTGCTTGGCTTTTTATGCCTATAAGGATATTGAAAAATTAGAGAAATTTTTATCCGGAAAACCGGTAGCGGAACAAGAAATAGGACATGCATTATTACAAGAAGTGGTTTCTTATGCAGAAACATCAATGTCACGGCGTAAATTTTTATTGCATTATTTCGGTGAAGAGTTTGATGATATAAGTGGTGATGGAGCTGATATGGATGATAATGTTAGAAACCCTAAAAATAAAGTAGAAGCCAAAGATGAAGTTAAAATTTTATTAGAGGTTATTAGAGACACAAATCAGGAATATAAATCTAAAGAAATAGTAAATACATTAATAGGTAATTCAAATGCTTTATTAAAATCTCGTAGAACAGATACACAACCGTTTTTCGGTATTGGTAAAAATAAAGAAGGTAAATATTGGATGGCTTTGATTCGTCAAGTATTGGTAGCAGGCTATATTTCAAAAGAAATTGAACAGTATGGAGTATTAAAAATAACTCCTAAAAGTTTAGAGTTTATTGAGAATCCTAGTTCTTTTATGATGACTGAAGATCATGATTATCATGATAGTGATAATGGTAATATTATTACCAATACAAAAGGTTCTGGAGGGAGTACTGATGTTCAATTGATGGCTATGCTCAAGGATTTGAGAAAGGATGTTGGAAAAAAATTAGGTGTGCCACCATTTGTGGTTTTTCAAGACCCTTCATTAGATGATATGAGTTTGAAATATCCTATAACAGTTCAAGAACTTTCAAATGTGCATGGAGTAGGAGATGGTAAGGCTAAAAAGTACGGAAAAGACTTTGTCGATTTAATTGCTAAATATGTTGAAGAAAATGAAATTACCAGACCAGATGATTTAATAGTAAAAAGTACAGGTAGTAATTCTGCTTTAAAGTTGTTTATCATTCAAAACACAGATAGAAAATTACCTCTAATTGATATTGCTAAATCTAAAGGACTGAATATGGAAGAACTTACCAAAGAATTAGAAAGAATTGTGTATTCCGGCACAAAGTTAAATATTGATTATTGTTTAAATAATATGTTAGATGAAGATCAGCAAGAAGATATATTTGAATATTTTATGGAAGCTGATTCTGATAAAATTCAATTTGCTTTGGATGAGTTTGATGGTGATTATGATGAAGATGAGTTGCGCTTAATGCGTGTAAAATTTATTAGTGATGTTGGTAATTGATATGATTCAATGATGTTTTATTTATAATTCAAACCTAAAACATATAATTATTTTTATTGTTGTCCGTCTTTCAGTCCCGAGAATTCGGGAGTCTTACGTCTTTAATCGGACGCTACTGTTTTAGAATATACTTGTTATACAATCTAATGAACTCCAATCATGTATTAATGCGCAAATTGTGTACTTAAAAAAGCAACTGCAAATCCTACTAAAACAGCAATAAATTTTCTACTATTAAATTGATGATTTTGTGTACTTTCAAATAGAATTGCTGTGGAAATATGTAAAAAGACACCAATAATTATTCCTGTTATTTCTATGTGGTAGTTATTAAAAAAAAGAATTTCTTTACTTAATAATAAGCCTAGCGGACTCATTAGTGCAAATAAAAGTATAAAAAAGTAAACTTGTTTTTTTTGTAATTCAGCATTCAATAAAAATATATAAAGTATAATAGCAATAGGTATTTTATGGATTACAATTGCCCATAAAAGCAGGCTATTATTTTCGGTTCCTAAAGGAATTCCTTCAAAAAAAGCATGTAAGCCCAAACTAATAAATAGCAACCAAGGCAAACCTTTTGTATAGGGATGTATATGAATATGACCATGTTCAGCCCCTTTAGAAAAAAATTCTAAAACACTTTGTAAAATAATGCCGATGAGTATATATATACCAACATTTTCTTGCTGAGATTCAAATACCTCGGGTAATAGATGCAGTACAGTAATAGATAATAGGTATGCACCGCTGAACGAGAGAAATAGTTGGATTGATTTTGTAGCTGGTTTAAAAATTATAACCAATACTACACCGAGTATAACGGATAGTAATAGAGCTGCTATATTCATTCTAAAATTAGGATTAATCTACTTGAATTTTCACTGTCAAAATCTGAAAGTGAATATTCGCCAAATGTATGCTTTAATTTTAAATTGGCTTTTTTTAAATAATCTTTTAATGTTGTGATTGGTAAATACTTTACGCGTTCAGTAAAATGATGTTCTTTTCCATCTGCTGTGAAGCGTATATCTTTTACGATAAAATGATTAGTAACAGATCTAGTAATAAGAAATTCGATATTATTTTTAGTAATACTTTCCTCTTTGACAAAATGTTGTTTTACATAATTTACATTCATAAAATCAATAACCAATACACCATTACTTTTTAAACCATCTTTTAAATTTTGTAAAACTTTAATATTTGTTTTATCATCATCAAAATATCCAAAACTGGTAAAAAGATTAAATATAGCATCAAATTTTGTTACAAACTTATTACGCATATCTTGCACTTCAAAACGTAATGTATCATTGGTAAATTGTGAAGCATATTTAATGCTATTTTCAGATAAGTCAGCACCAATAACATTAAAACCTAAAGAATTTAAAAAGACAGCATGTCTTCCTCTACCACAAGGTAGGTCTAGTATTTTACTGTTCTTTTTTAGTTGAAGAAACGATAGTAAATTTCGCATAAAAAGTTGCGCTTCATCATCATTTCTGTCTTGATACAAAATATGGTAATACTTAGTATCAAACCATTCTTTAAACCATTCCTGTTTTTGGGTCATAGATATGAAATTCAATGCAAAAGTAAGAAATCAATTTGTAAACTTATTTTATATGCCTTCAATAAGTCATAACTAAGTGAATATTCAAATTCATTTTTTGCTAACAAGGAGATATAGATGTCATTTTATACCATTTGTTAAGAAAAGTGAACCGTTTATACGTAAATGTATGACACAGGGTAAGTCGTCGTTTTTAGATGAAAAAATGATTTTACATTAGCCCTCGAATTAATTATCATGACATTCCTCTTGTTTGTTATTCAAAAGATCTCTACGTATTTTTTGAAAATCATAAACAAAGTCTGAACTGCCTAATTTTACAATCTCTGAAATAACAGAATTACGCTCTGATAGTGGTAAGTCAAGCAAATATGTTTTTATTATCAAGTTAAAGGTTAAAACCCTGCAATTTCATTGCAGTTACTTTAGTTTCTATAAACTTTATTTTCATACAAAAGACATTGAAAAGAGTTCTTACAGACGTTAAAAAGAAGAATTTCAT
>JAKISU010000090.1 GCA_021648445.1 Flavobacteriaceae bacterium | reverse complement strand
CAGAGCTAAAGTGATTGATTTCCTTGATAATCAAATTTGGATAAATGATGAATTCGAAAATAGATTAACCGATAATTTCCAAATCATTAAACCCAATTTTTCGGGTTCCTATCTGTAATGAGTATAGTTGCTTCAAATCTATCGTCTAAATTGTAGGATGTTTGATTAAAATTTAGTCCTATTGAAAGCGTAGTTTTTTCTGTGAGGTCGATATTTGTTTCAGCAAAAAAGTTATAATAAGTTCTTTTTTCTTTAAAGTTAGATAGTTGATTTCCTTTAACACTTCCATTACCAATTGGGAAATTTTGATATAAGTTTTCAAAAGTTTTAGAAATATATCTATCTCTAAAATACTCACCACCAAGTGTCCAACTTAAATTTTTGTTGAATAATTTTGAGTTTCCTATTAAGCGACTTCTAATTCCGACAGCAAAAGTGTTTTCGTCTAAAATATTGAAGGGTCTAGGCTCATAACCATCTCTAAAAGAAGTAAAAACACTTGTAATATGTTTAATTTTGCTATTGTATTGATACCTCCATGACAAGCCAAAAATGCCTCTTTGAGAATCTTCAAAACCTTGTGCTTGTTGCCAAGTAAATGCAGCAGCAGTAGGATTGTTTATATATGTGTCCTCGTTTAGAGAACTTGGAATAAATGCTTTTAAATCTACATAACTTGCCAAGAAAGACAGCTCATTTTTTTCTCCTAGAAAATGATTAGAATTAAAAGTAATTGTTTGTCTATTGTACTCATTATTATTTCTATAACCATCACTTTTAGTATTACTATAAATGGTTTTAAAACTATTTTTTGAAGTACCATAATTAAAATTGATTAGACTTTTTAATAACCCAAAAGATCCAATAGATACTTCGCTACTTAATTTAGTTTGATTTAAATAAGAATTTTGAGGTGTAAGATTTATAGTTCCGCCCAAACCGGCTCCATAAATACTTGAAGCGGCTCCTTTTATTATTTCAAAACGTGATATAGAGATAAGCTCAAAATCTTCAATCGTGGTTTCTCCATTTCCTGTTGTAAGTGGTATGTCTTGAAAATAAGCACGTATTTTGGCTGTTCCAAAAAGATTTCTTGCGCCAATTCCTCTAATGGTAATTCTATTGGTATTTAACACACCACTTTGCATAAAAACGCCTGGAACCCGATTTAAAAGAGGAGCAATATTAATAGTATTGCTGCGCTCAATTTCTTTTGCAGAAAGGATGCTAATAGTTGTAACTGAGTTTTTAAGTTTTAGCGGAATATGATTAGTATTTATTATTACTTCGTTTAATTCTGAAGGTTTTATATGAAGCTGAATTATTACATATTTTGAATCTTTAATTTCAATTGTTTTTTTGTTATAACCAGTTTTTTTAAGTTGATAAATTCCAGGAATAATTTCAAACGTTCCATTTATAGTAGTAGCTACAGAATCGTTGCTTTGTGTGTTAATGAGAATTACTTCAGACAAAGGTATTTTGTTTTCACTATCTATAATTTTACCTTTAATTGTTTGTTGCGCATCAATAGTGTTAGAAATAATGAAGATGACAAGCAGCAATACATTTTTTAAAAATAGTTGAAAGATTAAAAATTTCATATTTTATGGTTAGCTGTAAAATTAAGAGTTAAAATTGATTTTTGATCTCATTTATTCTAAACAATTTGTTAATTTTTGATAATTATTTATAAGCTTATCGTTTAAATATTTTAAGTAAAAGTATACATCTTTATTATAGAAAAAATATATATTTGCATCCTATTTTTTGAGATGTAGTATTGCATAAATTATACTCAATAAATAGGATAATATATGGAAGTTGAAGTTTATTTAATTTATTTTCTATTATAATTAGGGGTGTAGTACCGCATCAAGTGCGGCATAAACTACGCTCAGAAAATTTAAGTAAAATATAAGGATTCTAGATTAAATTTATAAGTATAATCATTATTTAATTCGGGGTGTAGCGTAGCCCGGTTATCGCGCCACGTTTGGGACGTGGAGGCCGCAGGTTCGAATCCTGCCACCCCGACTTTTTATAGAATCAATCTACACTAAAAACCTGTTAATCTTATGATTTACAGGTTTTTCTGTTTTTATCAATATCATAATAATTGATAATCTTTGATTAAAAACGTCAACAAATAGGATAACAAATTTAATTTTTTAAAGTGTTGACCGATTTGTTAAAATCTACCTGTTTGTTGGGTAATTAAATGTATCTTTATAAGTGATTTGACTTTCGTCTGGTATAACAGAAATATTAATGTTCACTAAAAGACGAAAATTATGAAAACATCATCCACCTTCAGTATTTTATTTTGGGTAAACTTCTCCAGAGTAAAAAATGAAAAAGCATCTATCTATGCTAGAATTACAGTAAATGGAAAACGAGCAACCATCAGTCTAAAACGAAAAGTTGAAGTATCTGATTGGGATATCCATAAAAATAGAGCTCGGGGAACAAGTCAGAAAACCAGAATACTCAATAATTACTTGGATGAAGTTTATAGTAACCTTTTTAAGTGTTATCAAAACTTAAAAACGGAACATAAACTTATAACATCTCAGGCTATAAAAGCGAGATACTTGGGAGAAGATGAACAAAACCATTCTGTTATTGATATTATTGACTATCATAATGAAGATATGGTTGGCAAATTAAAATGGGGAACTCAAAAGAATTACTTTACTACTCAGAAATATATTTCGAAATTCCTGCTCAAAACATATAAGACTACTGATCTCTATTTGCAAGAACTTGATTATAATTTTATAATTAAGTTTGAAAAATTTCTAAGAGCATTTATTCCTGAAGATCATCAAAGAAAAATGGGTAATAATACCGTTATGAAACATATTGAGCGTTTTAGAAAATTAATAAACCTAGCATTCAAATTAGGTTGGATAGAACGTGACCCTTTTGTTAACTTCAAGGCACAATTCATAAAAACAGATAGAGGTTTTTTAAGTTTAAATGAACTTCAAGAAATAGAAAATAAACAATTTACCATTGAGAGGTTACAACTGGTAAAAGATCTATTTGTGTTTAGTTGCTATACGAGTTTAAGTTATATTGATGTCATTAATCTAACAGAAGATAATATCTGTATTGGAATTGATGGAGAGTTATGGATTCATTATAAACGTGAAAAAACAACGAAGTCCATTAGAATTCCATTATTACCAAAGGCATTGAAAATCATTGAGAAGTATAAAAGTAATATTAAATCTATCTCACAAGGAAGTCTATTTCCTAAAATTTCAAATCAAAAATTAAATTCTTATTTAAAAGAAATTGCTGATATCTGTGGGATTAAAAAGAATTTAACGTTTCACATTGCCAGGCATACATTTGCAACTACCGTTACTTTAAGCAATGGTATGCCAATTGAGACAGTTTCAAAATTATTGGGACATTCAAGAATTTCTACCACTCAAATTTATGCAAAGGTTATAGAACGAAAAGTTAGTGATGATATGCAAAAATTGAAATTTCAATTTAGTGAGTTGGAAAACAATAAACTTCAATATCAATGCGAATCAAGGGTTAAAAGATTAGAGTTAAAAAAGCTGTAGCAAGTCTTCCATATATATGAAGAGTCAATCCTTTGGTAGACCTCACTCTACTAGCTTTCTGTATATCAGCCTTTTCAATGATCCAACTAAAAAGAGCTTCTATAGGTTGCCTAACTTTAGATACAGCTCTAGAGTACAAATCGTTTGCTGCTCTATCAAATTTCTTTAGTACATCAGCCATTCCTTTAACCATCTTTACAGGTGTTAACATTTCAGAATTAAATTTTTGATTCATCATTTTAAAAAAATCACGATCATTATATATTTTATCACCAAAGAAAGTACGGTTTTCTATTTCAGACCAAGCCTGTTTAAATAAACTAAGATCATTTACCGAAGCAGGTGTAAATATAATTTGTTCAGGATAGGGCAACTTATTGGTGCGACAAAAACCCAAAGCATGTAATTTCAATCCATAATAATACATACCTTTAGTAGAACAATATCCTTTGTCGGTAATCTCTTTTGCAACTTTTCCTGATCGTTTCCCTGAACAGGTAATAATAGGCATTGAATCTAACACACTATAATTCCTATGACAGTTTTCAGGTCGAAAGTCAGAAAGAATAGATTCTACCAAAGTATTGATAACTCCTGAAATTCTATTGAGTCTATTATTAAAAGCCTGATAACTTCCTAAATCAGGAAACCAACTCATTAAATATTCTCTTGCAAATTGGTGTATTTGCTTTATTTTGAATAGACCATGATGATGCATAACAAATAGATAAATAGTTATAAGCTCTTGGTCAGTAAGACTGGGCTTATGGTTATTACTAAAGCGTTCACATTCAAATTGTAAACATTCTTCAAATTTTTCACATACGTAATCATAAATTTTTACTAACTTGTAATCTTTGTTGTTGAGGTTTGTATCCAAAATAATCATGTTGAAATTGACTATTAAAATACTGAAAATCAATAATTTAAACAAGATTAATGTGTTAAATTTTAACTATTTAAGCTTGTTTTTTTAGTATATTCTCAACCCTTGATTCGCATTATCAATAAACTCTTAACTAATTGATTAAAAATAAATAGAAAAGCCAAACTTGTTAGAGCTTGGCTTTTTGTTGTTATTGATTGACAATTCTTTATTATAGAGACTTCAGCTTAGTTTTTAAAATAACACTCCTACTTCCTTTGAGTTCCTGTAACTCAATCAATAATTTTTCATTATCTCCTAATACAAATTTTGGAAGTACATATACAAATCGCTGTACATATTGGTTTTTTATGAGGCTTGGCATTTTATGTTTGTAAATTACTTCTTGTTGTAAGCTTTGAAAAGAGGCTTTTCTTTTTTTATTTCCATTGATTCTATAAATATTTAGAAAATCAATCTCAAAATCGATTCCTGATTTGTTTTCTATTTCTATGACCAAATAGACTTCTGATGCTGTACAATTCCTCCAGTATATCCACCAAAAACAGCACCACCAATCCCTCTACCAATCCCATCTAAAAAACTACCGCCATTGTACCAAGAATTAGCAGCTGCACCTAAAAACCCTCCCGTTGCACCTGCCGCTGCACCAGCCGAAAAAACCACATTAAACCCGACGACATTTGCAGCAGTACCGCCAAAAAATGCTCCTCCAGCAGCTAAATTGCCAACCCCTGCGCTTATACCGCCTATAATACCACCAGCTACAGCACCAAATAAAATATCTCCAAAATTACCTCCATTTATTGCTTGACTAATACCACCTATTAAAGCTCCGATTGCTACAGTAACCCAAATGTATTCACCACTTGGGTCAACATAACTCAAAGGGTTATTTAATACATAACTATATCGATTATAATTTTGTGTATTAGTTTTCCCTAATTATTTGTTGGTGAAAAACATTAATAAGTAAGGTTTTTTAAAAATTCATCACTAACCCAATACCTTTTTGATTAGTAATAATTTTAAATTTTGGTTTAAAATATGAGGTTTTGTCTAAACCTTTATTATACAAAGCTACAGCTTGTTTTGTTTTCTTATTGGCACTTATAGATATAGGAATACCTACACCTATAGCACCTGCACCAATCCCAAGTAACGTCCAATTTACTTCTTTGCCTCTTAGAGAGCTCCCTAAAGAATAACCAGCCATAAAGCCACCAACACCTCCTAATACCATTGCCAAGGTATTATTTGATCTGGCAGATTTTATCAAAGTATATGCTTCTTTATTTGGTTGCATAATAGCTGCCAAATTTTTCATATTTAAGTGTTTACCGTCTTTAGAAAATGTATAACCTCCAAATGTTTTTTTCATTTCTATTTGTTGTGCATTACCATGTAATATTGCAAAAACTAAACTTACTGCTAAAATTAATTGTTTCATCTGTTTATATTTATTGCCTGCTGTCCCTCCAGAGGCGAGCAAGTGGCAGACTGGTTTTTAAATTGTAATTGATAAAGTTCTATTTCTTTTATTCAAATTATTTTAAACACTTCATATTACCAATCTGGTTTATAAATAAGGAAATCTTTTGGTAAAGATAACTTTTTATACTTTTCCAAATAATTTTCACTTTTTAATTCTAAAGTGTCCTCTTCTAATCTAAAAAGTTTACTTTTTACTAATCCTCCTCCTTGGGGATGATTAAAATAGATTTGTATAATGAGTTCATCTCCTGTATAGTTATAAATTGCCATTCTTGATTTTTTTGGATCTAAAGATTTAATATTGTTTTTATCATAATTTTGGAATATTCCCAACCTTCCATTTGCATAAAATTTTAAATACGTTGGAGTTACAATTTCTAATTTTTTTTTATAATTAATCTCTTCTGATGAAATAATTTTATAAATTTTTGAAGTGTCAATAATGTTGTAAGCATTATTATTAGTATTGAATTTAATAGTAAATTTGTTGTATTTAAATCTTTTTTTTCCATACTTCGTTTTATAACTGAAACAACTATTTAGAGTTATAAGTAATAAAACCAAAATACTTAAATTTCTTACCATGACGTAAACGAATTAGGGGTTCTGTATTGTGTGAATAACCTTGCCAATCCCATGACATATTTCTAAATGCCCTATCACCTATTAAATCATGAATAAATCTAGTCTGAATAGCATGTCGTATATGCTCACTGTTAACACCTATCCTATAACCCCTATAACCAAATGTTAAGGCACCTAAACGATATGGAGTTCCTTGCTCATTAGCAAATCCGTTTTTGAAGATTTTACCATATTCGCCCGTAGTATTGGTTGGTAAACGGGATTCACCTTTAATATCTCTACGCCCAGTAAATAAGTTAAATCCTACAGAAAAATCACCAACAGACACTCTTAATGAAGCTGTTCTAAGCCTATCTTCTCCATCACCAAAAAAATCATTTTCGTGTTGTATATTAAAATCGCCACTTCTAAAGCCCATAATACCTGTTTGTTGTTTAAATTTGCTTAATGTACTTTGAAGATAATCATTTTTTGCTTGTTTTGGGTGAATAGTTACGTTTTATTCTAATATAAATTTTGTGAATATTATGATTTGCTATTTTTTCAATCAAATGTAGGGTGTCTCTATTAATTATGGCTTTACTTTTTATTTTTTTCTGCCAATGCCCAGTACCAAGCTTATATTTCATATAAATAATTTTATCTTTATTCTCATAATTACCTATAATTCCGTTTTTAGGATTAATTTCATATTTATTTAAATCTATATTTTTAGGTACATAAAAAAATAAAATTTTACCATTATCATAAAAATTTAAATATTCATTAGTACTTAAGGAAGAACCATCTATATTCCTGTACTCTTCAATAATAGTATATTGATCTTTTCTTTTTGAATTAAATTTAGAATCACCAATCCAACGGGAATATAATTTATAAGTTAATAAAGTTTCTGTACTATTATTGGTTAAAATTCTTGAAAGAGAAGAATTTGTACAAGATGTAAATACAAAAATAAATAAGATTATTCTTACCATAATGTAAATGAATTTTTGGTTTGATATTGAAAATACAGGTTTGATAAATTATTTAATTCTGGAAATCGTGGACTATTAATTTTATTATGGAGTCCATTTTGAATAAACCCTCTAATTTGTTCGCTATTTTGACCTAATCTTAACCCTCGATATCCAACATAAGCAGCACCTAATCTATATTTACTCGCATTTTCTCCAATATAACTTCCATTAGGTCCAAGACTACCATCACTAGGGTTTGTGTTACCTCTAAACCTTTTACCATTACTGTTAGGGTCATTACTAGAATCTAAAGTTGGATCTCCAGTAAACAAGCTAAATCCTACTGTAAAACTTTTATAACCTAATTCCAATCCAGCTGTTCTAAGCCTATCTTCTCCATCACCAAAAAAATCATTTTCGTGTTGTATATTAAAGTCGCCACTTCTAAAGCCCATAATGCCTGTTTGTTGTTTAAATTTGCCATTCCAGAAATTTGTGCCTAGACTAAAACCTGTTGAGCCGTCATCCCAAGCAGCCATAATAGATTTTCTAATTTCTACACCATTACCAAAACCATTATAATTACCGTAATACATATACCCTACACCTGCTGAAAAACTCCAATTACCATCAGAATAAGATACTCCAAAATTAAATCCTACACCAGATGCATTACCAAATGCAATAGCCGGACTAATACTAAAACTCCAATCACCAATAGGTATATTAATTGAGGGTAAAAAACCACTAATAAAACCTACCGCTGCTGCACCACCCAATGTACTACTCATAACAGACATTGGTGAAAAACCGCCTGTAATACCGCCTATTATAGCACCTCCTAAGATTGATAATCCGAATTGCCCCCAATTCCAATTTCCTGTTTGAATTGCACCGGCAATATATCCTGCAGCTCCAGTTACAGCACCAATTAAAGCTCCGATTGCTACAGCTACCCATACAATCTCACCACTCGGGTCCACATAACTTAACGGGTTGTTATTTGCATAACTATATCTGTTATAGTTTTGTGTATTATATGCATCTTGTACAAAATTATCAGGTGCTAAAAAACGGTGTAAATTAGCATCATATAATCTGGCATTCATATTGATTAACCCTACACTTGCTAAATGTTCATGCCCTGTATAACCTCTGTCTAAGGTCGTAAGATTATCCAGGGTATTGCCTTGCCCGTCTTTTATTAAAACCGTATTGCCCCAGGCATCAAAATGGCGTTTTTCAATAAGCTCAGCATCTTTATTGGTAATACCAATGATACTGCCTAAATAATCTCTATGTAAATATATAAAATTTCCGGTACTTCCGTTATGTTTATATACTATAGGTGCTGAATATGCATCACCACCTATATAGGTAATAAATTCGGTTTGATTGGTTTCTAGATTTTGAGTAATCTCCATAGTACCATCCGTAGCATAGTGTTTGGTTTTATAATGTATTTCTTGAGGTTCGTGTTTTTTAAACTGTACTGTACTTCGTTGCTGAAAAATATTATATTCAAAAGTAATTTCATTACCGGAATTTTCTCCTGTATCAACATAGATACTTACGGGTGCTTTAAAAGCATTGTATGAAATATTTTGTACGGCATTATCTTCATCATAATAATCACCTGTCAACGCTATAGAAGTATTTTGATAGGGTTTACTTGCATTGGCATAAGCAAAACTTCCAACAGGATTACGTGTAATCCTCCCTTTACCATCATAGCTTTGTGTTTCTTGCTGTCCTTGTGCATTGGTATATTGTGTAAGTCTGTTTAAATTATCATATTGAAAACGTTCTTGATGGGCGTATAAATTATTGCTTCTGTTTAGTAAAATTCCCCTTTGAGCATTAAAAGTATAGTTCAGATCAATAAGGTTTATCTCGGTATTCTCATAAGTACGTATTCTGGTTGGTAAACCATAAGCATCATAAGAATTAGATTCAACAATACCATTGCCATAAACAGCATCAGTAATTTGCCCTCTTTGATTTACTGTATTGATCTTCCACAACTCACTTTGGTTGGCATTGTTCAATATTTTAAAAAGACTGCCATTCTTATAGATATTTTTAGTGATAATATCACTTATTTTATTATCTGATAAGTTTCTGGCTTTGTATTGTTCTGTATTGGCACGCCCTAGTCCGTCAAAAGTAGTAGTACGTTCAAAAACTGCATTGGCATTACTTTCAATGGTTTTGTTTAAGCGTTTATAATTATCATATTGATAGGTATAAGTAGCATTTTGATTGGTATTTATAGTTTTTAATAGTTTTGTTGCAGGGTCATATATATAATTAGATTGTAAATTGGTTAGTTCACCCTGAACTATTTTTTGAGTTAACTTACCAATATTATCTAAGGTAAATGTAGTTTCGCCTTTAGGTGTAATTTCTTTGGTGGTTTCGCCAAAGGCATTGTACTCATATTGATATACGCCTGCTGAAGGGTCAGTCAGTTTTATTTTTCTACCCCAACCATCATATTGCATGGTGGTAACAATACCTCCAAGAGTAGATCGTTTTAAATTGCCATTGGCAAAATATTGGTAATTAATAGTACCGCCATCATCGGTCATTCGTATTATTTGCCCTAATCCGTTTTTAGTTGTGGTTACTGTTTTATATCCGTCAGTTGCGGTAATAGTTAAACCGCTATAATTTATATTTGTTGTTTTACCTGCGGCGGTTACCGTTTCATTTAATCTGCCATAACTGTCATAAGATGATAAACTATATTGTGAAGCACTGCCGTTATAGGGTTCACTTACACTTATTTTACGGTCGTAAATATCATACGTTGTCTGAATATAATCCCATTTTTGAGCAAAACCATACGAACCTATTAGAATTTCTCTCCCCAGATCATCAAACTTTTTATAGCTCTTAGAACCATCAGGCGCATTTATAGTAAATTGTGTATTAATGCCGGAACGTGAATATATTATATTAGTTTGATTGCCTAAATAATCTGTTTCTTTGATACTTTTACCCCAAACATCATATTGATATTGAGTGATAAGACCATACGGATTGGTTTCTTTTTGCAAATATCCATTCGTATCGTATTGATACTGGGTTTGTAAGCCTTCAACATCGGTTTCTTTGATTAAAAACCTGCCTGTATTTTCATATTCATAAGAATTTACCCTACTTGTACCATTTGCTGAAACCGTTTTATCTGTAATATTGCCAAAAGCATCATAGTCATAATTTTCTGTAATAAATGGAGTATTATCTCCCTTACGTTTAAGTTGAGTAAGCAACATGGTATTGCTATATTGGTATTGTTCTTCTGATGTAAAGGTATCACCACTGTTACTGGTTTGAATGCCTTTCTTTTTAACCCTGCCTATATAGTACGGATTACTTAAGGATGAACCTCCATTGGGATTATGCTCATAGGTTAAAGTAGTAATTACTGTTTGTTGTGTTGCTCCGCCTTCTTTTATGACCGATGTGTTTGTTAGTGGGTTGTTATAACTATCATAGGTCATGGTAGATGTTACAGAGGTGTTTTGTAAACCGTTATAACTTGTAGAAGAAGTATTGGTCAATTTAAAAACCTTTTTTGGCGACAAATTCACTGTGTAATTATTCAACGTTTTACCTATAAAATCACTTGGTGTATTTTGAAAACTATATTGTATTCCCTTTGAGCTGTAAGATTCATAAACCGCACCTCTTTTTGAGATATCATGTTTGGTAACATTTGAGATTGCCCCATGATCATCATTATACCAATTAGAACGGTATGAGCTTTTAAAGCCAAGAAAACCGAGACCTTCAACATTAGAGACTGCTCCATAGTAGGAGAAAATTTGTTTGCTGTACTGATCTTTACTTTGTTTTTCTAACTTTGAGACTACTTGTATGGCGGATACATTTTTTATATCAACATTGGGGTAGGTTTCATCATAAGTTGGTCTATACACTTGTATTTCATCAGGATTATTTTCTTCAACCAAAGGTTTGTAATTTATGGTTTCAACCACACCGTTACCTGTTGAAACTTGTCGTAATAATACATCTTGACGATGGTCTTTAGTGTGTTTAAAGTTATGTATTTTACTACCGCTTAATAAGCCAAGTTCTAGATTTTGATTTATATTATTGTGATTTAAGAATATTGGTAAAGGATATTTTTTTATATTACTTTGATAATGAGCAGTACTATTATTTGAGTCAAAATTAAAATTTATTGAGGAAGATGTACTACCCATATTTTCAATGACATTTGTAAATGTAACTATATTATTGCCATTACTATTATATGTATAATTCCCTACAAATACAATGTCTGTCCTCCCGTCTCCATTTATATCATTTGGAATATAATATCTTTCTACCGTAACGTTAGCGTAAAAAACTCCTGCAATTCTTACATTACCAGAATAAAATGGCCCATAATTAAAACCTATTGATCCAATTTTTTTATAAAAACCATTCCCTTTAGAAAAATAAAATACCCATCTATCTTGTGCTTCATGAGTAGGTATCACTAAGTCTATTTTACCATCTCCATTATAATCGCCTAATAAATGTGGTTTATCTTTTTTGATATCAACATCATTGGTAATTGTAGCTAATATTATTAATTGATTATTATCATCTAAAGAATATACTGTTATTTTCTTTTCTTGAATAACAAAGAAATCAGATTTCCCGTCACCGTTAAAATCGCCTACTTGAATATCATAATCACTGCTAAGGTCAGGTAAATTTTCGCTTAATAGACCTGCTAAATTCCAAAAATCAGTGGTTTTGTTTCTGTTCAGGTCTATAAAATATACTTTTCTGGAATTGGCTTTATAAGACCATCCACTTCCCCAATTCGATGGGCAATTAATAGATAATGAAGTATTATCAATAGCAATAACATCTGTCAAACCATCTCCATTAAAATCTCCTGAAAGTATTTTTTTAGGAAACACACCACCACCGGTGCAATAATCAAAAATAGGATTAAAAACCGGAAAATCATTAATAATCTTTTCATATTGAAAATAAATAGGGTTGGTTGTACCTGTACTGTATATGCTGAATTTATATTGATTTCCTATTTTTTTAACAACAGACCATCCTTGCGAGGTCATTAACTTATTGTTATGGTTTAACCAATTAACAGGAAAAATATCTTCAAACGTGCCTACATTATGTTCTTTAGGTAAATTATACCCTCCAGTATTTGTATTTGTAATCAACCAATATTTTTTATTTTTATCTGCTCCGGTTTTAGGGTAGACTATAACATCCATTATCGCATCACCATTAAAATCTCCTGAAATATAACTTGAATTTATAGCGTTTGTATTGGTTAAGCCTAAAGAAGATTCTGTGCGGTTAAACAAATCATTATTGTTGGTATTATCATAAGTAAATATACTCATTACAGATAGGAACCCGAAAAATTGGGTTTAATGATTTGGAAATTATCGGTTAATCTATTTTCGAATTCATCATTTATCCAAATTTGATTATCAAGGAAATCAATCACTTTAGCT
>JAKISU010000089.1 GCA_021648445.1 Flavobacteriaceae bacterium | reverse complement strand
TGATAATAAACTATTCTGATCTAATTCTGGCAAATCTCTAAAATACGTTTCTATTGCTGTTTTATCCATAATGGCATCTAGGTTAATGTAAATATACAAAAATAAACGCTACTTTAGACTAGAGCCATACTAAATAGTATTCAAAACACCAAACTAATAACATATAAATAACTGATTATTAATCAATTAATACGATAATTTAGGTGATGGAATTTTTGACTCCCGAAAAGCTAAATGGTTTGAGTATAGTTCAACTTGTGCTGAATTTATTTCAGTATTAAAACGCAACCATATCCTTACGTTACCATACATTATGAAAAACCTCAGAATTTGGGTATAAATCAACTGTCATATACAAGCATTCCAATTAGAATGTATTTTAGCAAAACTGAACAAAAATTAGCTTCAGGAACAGGTTTTATTTACGAAAGGAATAATAAGCTTTATTTAATTACAAACTGGCATAATGTTACTGGTTTAAATCCTATCACAAAAAAACCAATAGGGAATCACGGTGGAATACCAGATAAAATTGTTTTGACACTACAAACACAAAAAGAGCCACTTATTGAATGGAAGCATTTTCCGATGAACTTATATGATAAAGACAAAAAAGCTGATTGGCTTATTCACCCAAAGCATAAAGAAAATGTTGATGTTGTAGTAATAGAAATTGAATTTGACGAAGATTTTGAAGGGATTTTTAGACCTATAAATAAACCACTATGGATTGGAAATCCATAGTTTTAATTGAAGAATGAAATTCTTCTTTTTAACGTCTGTAAGAACTCTTTTCAATGTCTTTGTATGGAAAAAATACAATGAAGATAAAGTTTATAGAAACTAAAGTAACTGCAATGAAATTGCAGGGTTTTAACCTTTAACTTGATAATAAAGTAAAATTTGATGACTTCAAATTAAAAATATCTGATAATATTTTCATTTTAGGGTTTCCATACGAACTTAAAGGGGTGGGCATTTTCCTATTTGGAAAAGAGGAAGTGTTGCAACCGAACCTGATATTGATTATGAAGGATTGCCTAAAATTTTTGTTGATACTGCTAGTAGACCAGGAATGTCAGGTTCACCAGTAATATTTAAAAGAAGTGGAATACATGGAATTATTGATGGGAAATTAAAACTTGATACTGTGATTGGTGTAATCCAAGGTTTCGTTGGAATCTATTCTGGTAGAATCTTAGGGAAAAATGAATTAGAAGCTCAATTGGGAATAGTCTGGAAAAAACAAGTAATTGATGAAATAATTGACGGAGACACAAAAGGCAAAATAAACGTATAGTAACGTATAAAATTAATAATTTTGGTCTGTGTAAAACTAACTCTTTAAACTCCCTTCAAATGGAATCCTGTTTAAAATACTTCTCCCTAAAGTAATTTCATCAGCATATTCCAGTTCATTACCTACAGCAATGCCTCGTGCAATAGTTGAAATTTTTATATCTAAACCTTCTATCTGTTTATAGATATAGAAATTTGTAGTATCGCCCTCCATTGTTGGGCTCAAAGCAAAAATAATTTCTTTTATCGTACCCAACTTCACTTTTTGTATCAGACTATCTATAGTTAAATTTTGAGGGCCAACACCTTCGATAGGTGATATTTTTCCGCCAAGTACGTGGTACAAACCTCGAAATTGAGACGTACTTTCAATAGCCATTACATCACGAATATCTTCAACCACACATAAAAATTGTTTATCTCTATTTTTATTAACACATATTTCGCACAATTCAACATCAGAAATATTATGACAATTCTTACACATTTTTATATCAGCTCTTAAATTATCTAAAGCAGTAGTCAAATAAGTTGTCTTTTCTTTTGGTTGTTTTAGCAGATGTAATACCAAGCGCAATGCCGTTCGTTTGCCTATTCCCGGTAATTGAGATACTTCATTGACTGCGTTTTCTAATAATTTTGAAGAAAAGTTCATAGCAACAAATGTAATTTATTAAAAATTTAAAATTAAACGATTTAAAATTAAATTCCGTTTTATTTTGTTTCTTTGTGAGTAAGAGTTAAAAATTTAACAATTAAATAAATTCTTAAATTCGGCTAATGAATCCAACAACAATACTATTATTAATTGCAGGTTATTTCGGACTTTTATTATTGGTTTCATTTTTAACAGGAAAAAATGATTCAAACGATACATTTTTTAAGGCTAATAAACAATCGCCCTGGTATGTTGTTGCTTTTGGTATGATAGGAGCAAGTTTATCGGGAGTTACATTTATTTCGATTCCCGGAATAGTTGGTGGGGAGCAGTTTGCCTATATGCAAGGTGTTTTTGGTTTTTTTATAGGCTATCTTTTTATAGCATTTGTACTATTACCTTTATATTACAGACTCAATGTAACCTCAATTTATCAATATTTAGAACAACGGTTTGGCAAGGTAAGTTATAAAACGGGCGCTTTTTTCTTTATACTTTCTAGAGTTACCGGAGCTTCATTCAGGCTATTCTTAGTTGCGTTAGCAATGCAATATATTGTTTTTGAACAGCTAGGTGTTCCTTTTTGGGCAACCGTTGTTATTTCTATTTTATTAATTTGGATATATACGTTTAGAGGAGGAATAAAAACTATAGTTTGGACAGACACCTTGCAAACACTAGCAATGCTTACAGCTGTTGGTGTGGCTATTTATTTGATCAATCAAAAATTAGATTGGTCGTACCTTGAGTTTTTAAATTCAGATGAGTTAACAACGAAAGGAAGAATTTTCTTTTTTGATGACCCTAATTCAAAAACTTATTTCTGGAAATATTTTATTGGTGGAATTTTTATTGCAATAGCAATGACAGGATTAGACCAAGATATGATGCAAAAAAATTTAACATGCAAAAACAAAAATGACGCTCAAAAAAATATGATAACTATGGCAACATTACTTGTTATAGTAAATTTTGTATTTTTATCTTTAGGTGCATTATTGTTTATTTATGCTGATAAATTTGGCATACAAATTCCTATTGTAGACGGAAGAACAAGAACTGATTTGTTATTTCCTGAAATTGCAGTGAATCAAGGTTTAGGGACTTCTTTAACAATTACATTCATTATAGGCTTAATTGCCGCAGCTTATTCAAGTGCAGATAGTGCTTTAACATCACTTACAACCTCATTTTCAGTTGATTTTTTGAACATTGAAAAAAGACCTCAAGAAGAACAAAAGCCATTACGTAAAAAAGTACATATAGGCGTTTCAATTTTATTGATTTTCGTTGTAATTCTATTTAATAATCTTGACGGAAATGTTGTAGGAAACCTTTTTACATTTGCAACATTTACGTATGGACCATTATTGGGTTTATTTGCTTTCGGAATCTTAACAGAACATAAAATTAAAGACAAATATGTATGGATAGTAGCACTTTGCTCAATAATATTAAGTTTTGTAATTACAAGTTTACCTGAAAGTATTATTGGAAAATATCAATTTCAATGGGAAATATTGCCCATAAACGGATTGATTACTTTTATAGGTTTATGGTTAATTCGTAAAAAGAGATAATGAATTTTAATCAATGGAAAAAAAAGCACTATATGTTCTATTAATTTTTTCAATCGTTTTTTTTACAAATTGTAATGATGATAGTAAAACTTTTATTGAACGCGAATTAGAAATAATTACTATAGGAAAAGGAACATTATCTGGTAGTGGTCTCGAAAATATTATCAACGAACAATTAATAGTATCCGACAAAATTTTATGGGATAACTTATTGATAAAAATTGATGCGATTAATGATATAACTTCAACGTTTTCAGAAACTGATGTTAATTTTGAAAGCTATATTATTTTAGCCGCTTTTGAAGGAATAAAAGATGGCGGATGGACTATAGATATAACCAAAGTTTTAGAACAAGAAAATAATATTTTAGTTCAATTAGAAAATTTAAATACCGGTGATGGAACATTAATTCAAGAACAGCCCTTTCATATTATCAAGGTTAAAAAAACTAACAAATCACTTGTAGAGTTTCAATTGCCTACAAAAAACTAATTTGCTATCACAATATATAATGGAAAAAGACCTTAGTAATCATAGAAAAAACTACCAAAAAGATGAGTTGTTAGAAAAAAACACGCCTGACAACCCTATAGAGTTGTTTAGAGATTGGTTTTTAGCAGCTGATGAATCTAAAAACATTCATGAAGCAAACGCTATGAATGTAGCCACTATAGGACTTGATAGTTTTCCTAAGACCAGAATAATATTGCTTAAAAAATTTACTTGGGAAGGTTTTATATTTTATACCAATTATAATTCCGAAAAAGGGAAAGCTATTGCTAACAACCCTAATGTGTGCTTATCCTTTTTTTGGCACCCTTTAGAACGTCAAATTATCATTAAAGGTAAAGCAGAAAAGCTTGCTGAAAATTTATCGGATGGTTATTTTGAAACTAGACCTGATGGTAGTAAACTAGGTGCTTGGGCATCACATCAAAGTGAAGTGGTTGACTCTCGAGAAAAACTAGATGATGACCTTAAAAAGTATGAAGGAAAATTTCAAAATAGTGAAATATCACGACCTAAACATTGGGGCGGTTATTTAGTAAAACCCATTTCTATTGAATTTTGGCAAGGCAGACCCAATCGGATGCACGACAGAATAAGGTATACTCTGCAAAAAGATTTTAATTGGAAAAAAGAACGTTTGGCTCCCTGAAAAATAATAAAATCATTTATATTTGATATTAAAATCTAACAAAAAGACATCGCTAGGTAAAAATGAAAACTTTATATATCGTTAGACATGCTAAATCTTCTTGGGAATATCAAGGTGTAAAAGATATTGACAGACCTTTAAAAAAACGAGGCATTAATGATGCCTATTTAATTTCAAAAGTTTTAAAAAACAAAGTTGACTGCCCAAATGTATTCGTTTCAAGTTGTGCTAACAGAGCTTTGCATACTGCAATGATATTTAGCTACACCTTTAATTTTCCGTTAGCAAATCTTAAAATAAGCAAATCATTATATAGTTTTAGTGATGGATATCTAATAAAGACCGTAAAAGCACTAGATGATGGATTCAATTCCGCCATTATTTTTAGTCATGACCATGGCATTAATACTTTTGTCAATAAATTTGGAGATAAGCCCATAGCACATGTATCAACGTGTGGTGTTATTGGCATACAATTCAAAGACAAACATTGGAAAAATATTAAAAAAGGGGAAACCTTTCTTGTAGAGTTTCCTAAATTTCATAAATAAAAAAGCATTGGTTTGAAGATAAAAAAATATGCAGCAATTGATATTGGTTCTAATGCCGTTAGACTATTAATTGCAAATATTATTATTGAAAAGAATAAAGAACCATTATATAGAAAAGCTTCTTTAGTGCGAGTTCCTATCCGTTTGGGCGCTGACTCATTTGTAAAAGGCATCATTAGTGACGATAATATTAAACGATTGATAGATGCAATGAATGCTTTTAATTTACTAATGAAAGTACATGGTGTAGAGAAATTTAAAGCCTGTGCAACTTCTGCAATACGTGAAGCAGAAAATAATAAAGAAGTTGTAGAAAAGATCAATAAAAAAACGGGGATTAGTATTGATATTATTGATGGTAAAAAAGAAGCTGTAATTATCGCTTCAACAGATTTAAACGAATTAATTGAAAGTGATCAATCATATTTATATGTTGATGTAGGTGGTGGTAGTACAGAATTTACCATTTTTTCTAAGGGGAAAATTATCAATTCAAAATCATTTAAAATGGGAACTGTTCGTCTTTTAAACAACAGTAAAGATACCAATAAACTCATTTTTAAAGAAGTTGAACAATGGATCAGAACTAACACTAAAGGTTTAAAAAAATTATCATTAATAGGTTCTGGTGGTAATATCAATAAGATATTTAAAATGTCTGAAAGACCTTTAGGAAAACCACTTTCCTATATTTATTTAAAAGCACATTATCAATTTTTAAAACAGATGAGCTATAATGAAAGAATAACCGAATTAAGCTTAAACCCTGATAGAGCAGATGTAATTATACCCGCTACTAAAATTTATATCAATGCTATGAAATGGAGTGGTGCTACTAAAATTTATGTACCAAAAATCGGTCTTTCTGACGGAATAATAAAAGGCTTGTACTTAGGCAAGTTCGAACAAACCCAAATCATACCAATTTAATTATAAAATTTGTCATTAATAAATTGAATCATTTTTTGCTTAGATGAGGCAAAAAAACAAAGTATAGTATTAATTATAGTTTCTTTTTTTAACAAAATATAAGTGAAAAAGAAACAAGTTATATGACTAGTTTTATGGCTAAATTGGTATTATGTATTAGAAAAACCATTGCGAGTCATCCGCCTCAAACGAATAACGTAGTTTTCAATGTTAACCAATATACATTATGAAGATAACCACATCCGCCTCAGGCGGATTCGCAATGATTTTATTTATTTTATTTTTCTAATGTTTTATTTATTAAACCCACATATTTAGTTGAGTTTTCTAATTCAGGAAAATGTCCACAATCATCAAATTCTACTAGCTTGCAATTTGAAATATGCTCTTTAATGCTATTAAAATCTGTATGTCTATGTGTATAGTCTTTATTTCCCCAAACTAATGTTGTTGGAATTTCAATTCCTCTTAACGGAGTATTCAACTCTTTTGTCAGACCTTGCACTAAACTAGATAAACAAAAACAACCTCCTTTTTTTATGGTATCAACTGCTTTTTGCTGATATTCAGACCTATCAACATTTTTAGGCAGTGCATAATTATACCATTTAACAGCTAGTTTTTTTTCTGAAAATGAATTAGTAATTTGTCCAAATCCTGGAACTCTCAATGGTTTTGGTATATTTTGTTCTGTCCAATTTTTCATCTGATGCATAGAAGGTGTTTGTGCTAAAAATAGATGCTCAATCCTTTCAGGAATCATTTTAGCAACAGTAATTCCGTAAAATCCATTTGTACATGAAAAAGAAAGTGATGCTCTTTTAACTTGTAAAATATCCATTACATTTATGATAATTTTAGCTGCCATATCAAATGAATAATCATAAGCTAAAGATGGATAAGAAAACCCTAAACCAGGTAATTCAAAACAAATAACACGATAATTCTCAGCCAACTTTGTCATTAATTCATCATGATGCTCAATAACATTCGGACCATCAGGCACACTGATAATTACAGGTTTGTTTCCTTTGGTATCTTTCACTCTAATTTTGCCATAATCAGTATCAATCATGGCAATATTAGCATCCCAACTATTTGGAAATCCTTTCCATAATTTCCGTATATGTAATCGTGCAGTATCTATTGCAAACCCGCTCATTTTATTTTTTTAAGGTTTAAAGCTGCTTCAAACAAGCTCAAATCTTTTTTTGCATTTCTTGACAATTGTCGTTCTGCCTTTTCAATAATATCAGGTTTACAGGTAGTGTAATTACCAGAATCATGTATAGGATTAGGATCATATTCTATCAACAATTGTATTGCCTTTGCTCGCTGCTCACCGGCAATTTCATTTACTAAATACAATGCCATATCTATACCTGCTGAAACACCGGCAGCTGTTATTATTTTTCCTTCATGCACAAAACGTTCTCTTACCGGAATCGCTCCAAAATTTTTTAATAAATCAATAGGTTTCCAATGCGAAGTAGCCTTTAATCCTTTTAACAATCCGGTAGCAGCTAATATTAATGAACCACTACAAACTGAAGTTGTGAATTGTGTTGTTTTATTGACTTTACGAATCCAGTCTAACGTCTTTTTATCTTTCATTACTTTTACAAAAGCAATAGAAGAACCCGGAATCAACAAAATATCTGCTTCAACAACATCATCAAAATCGTATTTGGCATTTAAGTGTACAAAACCTGTATCAGACTTGATCTCTTCTTTGTTTTTGGCTACAAAAAACACTTCTGCATTTGGTAATTGTGTCAACACTTCGTATGGACCAATAGCATCAAGCATAGTAATACCATTATAAATTAAAATTGCTATTTTCATGTGTCTATAATATTTAATAATTCGGTCATCCCGATAGTCCCGGATAGCTATCGGGATCGGGACAGTTTGCTATTAATCATTTCCTTGGGTGAGTCCCGAGTACTCGGGATTAGCATGCTCGTTTCATGTGTTTATTTTTTAAACATTGGTAACGGATTCAAAGGATGTTTTACAAAATATTTTAGAGATTGTTTCATCAAAAACCAATGAAATCCTTTATTTGAAATTTGATTTTGAATAGATTTGTACTTAACTTTATCCAATTCAAATAATTTTATTCCCATAATCACGTCTATCCAATCTGCTTTTCTAAATATTTCTACTGTTTTATTAAATTTACCTTCATATCTGCTTATTTTATGATGATTATCTATCATTAAAGCAATTTCTTCTATCCAATCTTGTTTTTCAACTTTTGTAAGATATTCGCTTGCCAATTGTATAGAAGGTTCTAAATAATCAAAAGAATGTGTCCAAATTCCTAAATCATGAAATACAGCTGCTATAGCATACTTCTCATAATTATTAGTATCATCATCCAATAAAACAGCATAATTATATATGCGATATATATGATTTCTATAAACATTATAATCCGTTTTTAACACATCTTTATATGTTTCAAGTAATTTATCAACTGTTTTATTTTTAGTGGTCATTATTTAATTTTTTATAAAAGCCATCGTTTCTTCCAACACATCATCATTCCAAAGCATTCTATAATGTCCTATTTTTTCATACGATTTTAATTGCACATTATTAGTTGATTTAAACACCTCTTCAGAATTTCGATAAGGTAAAATTTTATCGAGCTTATCATGCACCAATAACAATTTTGTAAATGATACTCTATCTAGCTTCTTTTCAACACTTACCTTACGTACATCTTCATTTAATGATTGAGTAGCATTATCAATCATATGTGAAAATGTTCTGTCTGTAATACCCACAAAGTTTTTGAAATTAGTAAAAATCTCTAATAATGAATTTGGTGTGGTTAAAAACACAAATTTATCAACTGTATAATTTAATTCAGACATGGTATATGCCGTCATTGCCGAACCAAATGAGTGGGAAATGATAGTAAAGGGTTGTTGTGGGTTGATAAATTCTATCAGTTTTTTAAAGGCTTCTTTACATTCGTATAAATTGGTATATTCAGATTTTGAATTGGCATGTCCCGGTAAGTCAAAACTTATCACTCTATAGTTTCTATCTTCTAATTCAAAAGCAAATTTTGACAAACTACCGGCATTTGAATCCCAACCATGAACTAAAAAAATTAATTCTCCTTTGACATTTCCCAGTTCATAACAATCTAAATCTTCTTTTTGAAGTGGTATTTTAAAATGTCTGGCTTTTTCATAAAATGCTTCTTCTCGTTTACGAATATCTTTATTTCTGACTTTCTGAAATAGTTTAAAAGCTAACTTTCCGCCTAGTTGAGGAGACAGAAAAGAAACTGTTTTATAGTATAATTTTAGTATTTTTAAATATAGTTTCATTATTTCTTTCTTGATTTGTAAAATGTTTTATCAGCTATATAAATGGTTTTCATAATTTCAGCATAAACAGTTTCTTGTTTATCTTGAAGAAATACCGGCAAGTCAATTGTACAATAGTTTTTTTGTTTTACATTCTCTTTAATTTCATTGATAATTTCATCTGTAATAAGAAACCTTGCAAACACTGATTTTTTAATTGGTCTTTTAAATTTTATCATTGCAGACTTATCCCAAACTACATATTTCTTTCCTAAAACATGCATGAGTTGTAACATATAAAACGGATCTGTCGAAGCATAAATACTTCCACCAAAAATAGTACCTACATAATTTCTGGTTCTCCAACTTAAAGGTAATCGAATATGAATTTCTCTCCAATCTTCAGAAATAAAACTCACCCAAACACCAGTTCCTCTAATAGCAGGGAATAGGTTAAATACTAATCGTCTTATTTTTGAATTAAAACCTTCTTTTTTATCTGTTTTAAATTGTTTCATATAAAATACTGATTGGTATATTTTTAATTAAAAATTTATTAATATTTACTCCTTTTGAGCATATTCATTTTTCAAATACTTATCAAGAGCAGTTCTTGTCTGTTTTTGAAGTCTCTTTTTAAAAAATGTTGTACCCGCAAAAAAACTTTGTTTCCAACCCAATGATTGTGCTGCCCATCTTTTTAAACTAAAAATATCTACTTGCTTTATTATCTTCCCTTCTTTAAAATCAATGGTAGTATCAATAATATTATGAACTTTTCTATTTGTTAAACTATAGATATAACAACACTCTACATGAGCAAAGCCTTTTTTATCAACAATTTTAATGTCTGAAATCTCTAAGGTTAAATCTTTAAAGGCTTTATTGAATAACATTGACCACATAGCTTCTAATTCATTCTTGTTTAGAGTTCCAAATGCATGATCATAAAATTCAATATCTGCATGATAATAATTTGACATTTTATCTAATTCCAAATTTTGAAATGCATTATAATAATTTTGAAGAACTTCTAATTTAGTCATCTTATAGTTTAGTTGTCATTCTACCTAAATTTATCTTTTCAGCTTTTGTAAAAATGAGTTCTCTTACCATTTCCATATCACTCCACAAATACTTGTGTCCTTTTAATTTTTGAGTTAATCTCATTCTCCTGGCTAAGCGATTGACTTCTTTTTCTGTTGCTTTTCTTCGTTCACCTAAGACACCATATAATTTAACTGCCGGATATTCTTTAAATGCTACTTTAAATAATGATCTAGTCCAAAACCACCGATTACTATTAACCCCTAAAACACAAATGTTCTTATTTTGTTCAGTATGTTTAGGCAACTTTGATGGAAATTTTTCAAAATAAAATCCGGTTTGGTTATTATTTAAAAATAAAGACCCTATCGGTGTTACTGTTGGACTATTTTCAACATCAACAGATGCAATAGACACATGTAAACTCGATTTAAAACTTTTACTAAAATGTATTCGAATACTATTCCAATTGGTTTTAATATCCATATAAATTTTATTTTACCTGCAATTCCATCTGTATCATTTTATCTATATGATTCATCATATCCATTAAATAACTATCATCTTTCATCATCAATGATGTGAAAATTGCACCTTCGATTAAAGAAAATATTCTGCCACCATACTTTTTAGGATCAATTGTATTTTTAATTTCACCTTTTTCAATGCCATCAATAATCATTTTAGCAATACCATCTGTCATTTTTTTAATAATATACTTAGCTCGCTGAAATAATTCCGGATTTGTATGATTTGCATCTACAGCAACGTTTAACAATGGGCAACCTCCACGTGGCAAATTATGATTATGATATTCTCTATAAAAATTAGTAAGAGCAAATAATTTAGCAATAGGAGACTCTATATCATTAAATATTGATTTTAACTTATCAATAAGAAATTGCACATTATAACTAAACGCTTCTAAGGCCAATTCTTCTTTATTTTTAAAATTGCCATATATCGCACCTTTGGTCAATCCTGTAGCATTCGTTATTTCAGACATACTGGTACCGCTATAACCATTTTTATTAAAAATTGGAGATACCGTTTCTAAAATGTATTGACTTGTTTTTGCTGCTTTTGTTATTATCATGCTGCGAATATACATAAAATATACCAATTGGTATATTTTAAACTAAAAATTTTTATAAAAGGTATTTATATAGTATCCTTAAACCAACAAAAGCAATAAGTACTGCTGTAATCCTTTTTAACACATAAGGAGAAATTTTTGACGCACTTAACCGTGAACCAATCTGCCCTCCAAAAAAAACGGCGAGTATTAATATAAAAGCAATATTGGGTTCAAAATAAAAATCAGTTCCGATACTTCGAGATTGATATTGCCCCAGTAAGCCGGCAATAGAATTTACTAATATAAAAAAACTTGCTGTTGCAGCGATCCTTTTTGGAGTATCCCAATTAGTTAAGTGTAATAAAGGTGCTAAGAAGATTCCTCCACCAATACCCACCATTCCTGAAACAAATCCAATTACTCCTCCTAAAAAACCATCTTTTACAACAGATTTATACGTTCCTTGTTTTGGCGAATCGACTATATATTTAGAAACCCACATTGATAGTGCAGCAACAATCAATGTAAACCCTAATAACACAAAAAAGAAAGTTTGACTAATTTTTAAATAACCTCCTAAAAAAGCAAACGGGACACTTAACAAAGCAAGTGGAGTTATCTTTTTCCAATTAAATAGCCCCTTCTTAAAATAAATATAAGTTCCACCGCTAACTACAACAATATTGCATAACAATGAAATAGCTCTAAATTGAATAAAACCCATTCCCGTTAAAGCTAAAATTGCCAAATAACTTGAACCTCCACCAAAACCAACAGAAGAATATAATATAGCCACTAAAAAGAACAAGACAACAATACCCCAATTATCAATGGCAACTTGTAATAGTTCAGAAAATTCAATCATATAAAGTTTTTAAAAATCTAAAGTACTGTTTTTTTAATCACCTTTGATACACAAATAAATACTGCTTATAGAAATAGTTTTTAATTTTAAATATATATATTTTATCTTGCTCAACCAAAACATCAATTCAACCTTAAAACATTAACTATATGAATGCGAGTAAACAACAAAAATATTGGAAAGAAAATTTAAAATACTTAGCTATTTTACTATCCATTTGGTTTTTAGTTTCGTACGTATTTGGAATTTTATTGGTTGAACAATTGAACACTATAAAAATAGGAGGATTTAAACTCGGGTTTTGGTTTGCACAGCAAGGTTCTATTTATATTTTTGTTATCCTGATTTTTATATATATCAGATTAATGAACAAACTGGACAAAAAATATAATTTAGACAGCTAATTAATAAGAGCATAATATAGTTCTTATTTTAAATATATTTTCTATCTTTACAGTATGAAAACAAAGGTAAAGAAGCGAAAGAATCAATATGCTCAAGAGGAGATACGGTTTAGAGTTGCAGAATAT
>JAKISU010000088.1 GCA_021648445.1 Flavobacteriaceae bacterium | reverse complement strand
AAGAAGTGCCTTATTAGATAAAAAAAAAAAACAAAATGAAGCTAAAGCGAAAAGAAAAAAAGAATTAAAAAAAGTAGCTGAGGAAAAAAGAAAAAAACGATTAGAAGAAATAGAGAAAAGAAAAAAAGCGAAGGAAGAACAAAAAGAAAAAAACAATTAAAATTAAAATTTAAAACAAATGAAATTATTTAGAAATTTATTATTAGTTAGTGTATTATTTTTAGGATTTACAGCAGCACAAGCTCAATCTAAAGTAGCACATATTAATACACAAGAGTTAGTTCAAGCTATGCCTGAAACTAAACAAATGGAAGAAGAGCTTAAGAAAGTAGCACAAACTTATGATACTGATTATAAATCTCAGACTAATGCGCTACAAGCTAAATTAAAGAAGTATGATGCAGAAGCTCCTACTCAAACTGATACAGAAAATGCAAAACGTGGAGCTGAAGTACAGGAGTTACAGAAAAAACTTCAGTTATATGCTCAAAATGCGCAACAAGAATTACAAAAAAAACAGTTTGACTTGTACGCTCCTATTGAAAAAAAGGCACAGGCAGCAATTAAAGAAGTTGCTACAGTAAAGGGCATTCAATATGTACTTGATTCATCTCCGGGTAAAGGCTTATTAGTTTATACAGGTGAAGACTTAATGACAGCTGTAAAAACAAAATTAGGCATTTAATAAAAAAATACTTACAATTTAAAATTCCATTCTCAGTAAATATCGGGAATGGATTTTTTTTTACCCTTTTAATTCATATTATAAATGGTACTATCTTTGTAATTCATGAGCCATAAACGACCTATAGGTATTTTTGATTCCGGTATTGGAGGGATTTCTATTTGGAAAGAAATAATTACGTTATTACCTAATGAGAATACTATCTATTTAGCAGATAGTAAAAATGCGCCTTACGGGCAAAAGTCTAAAGAGGAAATAATTGAATTTTCTGTAAAAAATACTGAGTTACTATTAGAAAGAAATTGTAAACTCATTGTAATTGCTTGTAATACTGCCACCACAAATACCATCAAATATTTACGTGCCAATTATAATATCCCCTTTATTGGAATAGAGCCTGCTATAAAGCCTGCAGCTTTACAAACCAAAACAAATGCTATTGGTATTTTAGCTACTAAAGGAACCTTAAGCAGTGAGCTTTTTAATAGTACTTCTCAAAAATTTTCTGAAGGAATAAACATAATCGAACAAATAGGTGAAGGTTTAGTACCATTAATTGAATCTGGCAATATCGATTCAGTTGAAATGGATAATTTACTCAGAAAATATTTAAACCCTATGCTTGAAAAAAATATTGATTATTTAGTATTAGGTTGTAGTCATTACCCTTTTTTGATTCCTAAAATTAGAAAAATTGTTGGTAATAAGATAACCATCATTGATTCTGGTGAAGCTGTAGCAAAACAAACACTTTCAATTTTAAAGCAACAACATAAATTATTAAATAATAATATTAAACCTCACCATAAATTATACAGTAATTCAGGTATTACTACTATTCAACAAATTGTCAATGATCTCAAAAAAAACTATTTAATAAAAAAGTTAGATTTTTAGATTCTATACCCAAACCACACAGCCTTTCGGTTTTTTGACTCGTTCTTTCTCCCTTTAAATGCGTTAAAAAATAAAACCATAACAAAGGCTATGGTTGAACTTTTTTGCCTTTTTAAAGAAAAAAATAACTTTCGTCAAAACTCCCGAAAACCTAAATGGTTTGGGTATATCTAAATTTTAATACAAAAAGACCAAGTATAAAACTTGGTCTTTTTTTGCAAATTTTTGGAGTAATCAATTTGTCGCTAAACACTTATATATACACTCCTATGCAATAGGGGAGAAAGGAAATGAAGAAAGAAAGATACAAAAGCATCTAACTTTTAAAATAGGAGTTTCCTATTCTCTTTTGCTAAAATAATACTTTTTTTTTAATTAACCTCTTATTAGTCAATTATTTCTCATAAACTACTCTTTATACCATCCGGCATATTTTATATAATTATTAGCTATCCGATCTATTTCGCCTGAAATTAAGTCTTTAGAAATATCTTTTACTTTTTTAGCCGGTATACCCGCATATATTGTACCTGATTCTACTCTAGTTCCTTTTGTGACAACAGCTCCGGCTGCAATAATTGAATTACTTTCAACAATACAATCATCCATTACAATGCTACCCATGCCTATTAATACATTATCTCGAACTGTACAACCGTGCACAATAGCATTGTGGCCAATTGACACATTATTACCAATATTTGTTGGGCTTTTTTTATAGGTACAATGTACCACAGCACCATCTTGTACATTTACTTTATTACCAATTTTAATATAATGTACATCACCTCTTAATACAGCATTATACCAAATACTACATTGGTTACCCATAACCACATCACCAACTATTACGGCATTTTCGGCAATAAAACAGTCTTCACCGAATTGTGGCTCTTTTCCGTTGAGTTTTTTTATAATCATGAATGTTAATTTTAACAATAAGATGCTGAAACAACCCCGATTGCTATCGGGACAGTACTATGGTTTAAAATACGATAAAAATGCTGCTTTTTTAGAAGCCGATACACTTAACTCTTTACCATTTGATAAATATACTGTACCGCCTTTTCCTTTTTTATAAGATGCAATATACGCCACATTCACTAAAAATGATTTATGGATACGAGCAAATCCTTTTTCTTTTAAAATATCATCAAAATATTTTAAGGTCTTACTAACTAATTTTTTCTGATTGTTTTCTAAATACAATTCTGTATAATTATCATCTGCCTTACAATAAATAATATTTTTTATTTCTAACACTTCAAATCCATCTTGCGTAGGTATGGTTATTTTTTGATTAACTGGGTTTGCTTTTGGTACTAAAACAGAACTTAGTAACTGATTTTCTTTCATCTTAATTTCAGTCACATAATCAACTGCTTTAATTAATTCATCTATTGAAATTGGTTTTAATAAATAATAAGATGCATGTTTATTCAAAGCATCTATAGCATATTGATTGTAGGCTGTTACAAATACTACTTCAAAATTTGTATTTCCTAATTTTTCAAGTAAGTCAAATCCGCTACCATAAGGCATTTCTACATCTAGAAATACCATATCTAACTTGTTATTTCTAATTAATACCAAAGCATCATCAATATTTTCTGCTTCACCTACTACTTCTACTGTTGGGCAATATTTAGTAAGATAACTTCGTAGTATTTCTCTACTGGTTTGTTCGTCTTCTACTATGATGGTTTTTAGTTGCATTGTATTTGTTTATAAATTGTCATTTCTGCGAAGGCAGGAATCTTTTGAAACTTAGATAATTATTCATGAGATTTCTGCCTTCGCAGAAATGACAAAATATCAATCTTTTTTAAGTGTTAAAACTACTTTCGTTCCGGTTTCATCATCATACATATCTTCAATAAAAACATCTACTTTATCTTTATACATCTTATTTAAGATAGCTATGCGTTGTTTTATATTTTGCATTCCTTTTGATTTCTTCTTTTTTTGATAGTCTGTTTTTAATTCCTTAGATTTTTTTCTACCAATACCATTATCAGAAATTTCTATCAGTAAGGTTTCTTTATCTTTTTTGAGTAATTGTACTTTTAAAAATCCTTTTTCCTTTTTATATCGTAAACCATGCCATACTGCATTTTCAACATAAGGTTGTAATAACATTGGCGGAATTTGAAACAAGCTCAATTCAATAGTATCGTCAACTAAAAATTCATAATCAAACTTGTCCTTAAATCTTGAATGCTCTAATTTTAAATATAAATCTAATAACTCAACCTCTTTTTCTAAGGGAATAAAATCTTCTTCAGAATTTTCTAACACACTACGCATTAATGTAGAAAAATCAGTCAAATATCTGTTCGCAGTTCGTTCGTCGTTTTGAGCAATAAAACTATTTACAGAATTCAATGCATTAAATATAAAATGTGGATTCATCTGTGTTCGCAATGACTTTAATGATAATAAATTATTGGCCAGTCTTCGTTGTTTATTACTACGCAACATCCAGAAAAGAGATAGCAACAACAATATTAGTCCGGCAAGTAAGGCATAAATGATTGTTTTTTGACGTTTATCATTTTCAACCGTCAACTGGTTTTCTGTTTTATACAATTGCAATTTACTTTCAGAAAGCTCTCTATCTTTTTCTAAACTGGTAATTCTGTTTTGTTTTGTTGACAGATCTTTACTTAAACTTACCGCTTCATTAATTTCATTCTCTTTTTGTTTGTATATAGCATCAACTAAAACCACATATTTTTTATAATTGCTCAAAGCTTTTTCATCATTCCCTAAAAATACATAGGCTTCAGAAAGTTTTTGAACAGCATTTTTTTGAGTTTCAATATCGTCTGTAATTTCAGCTTCAGCAGCACTCTCTTCTAATATCGGAATTGCTTCCTTAAAATTTTGCTGTTTTAAATAGGCATTACCTAGATCTAACTTTGCTTTAGGCTTTGACAAAGAAATACCTTGATTACCTTCAAATACTTCATCCACATCAGCTTCTACTAAATTTTTTACTATTTCTTGACGGAGTTTCACTTCTTTAGCTACATTTTTATTTCTACTATAAAAATCTGCTGCTCGTTGACTTTCAATTACTGATTTTTGGGGGCTTTGTTTTACTACAGAAGTTTGAGATCTTAATAAATAACCCTCAGCTTTTTCAGTTTCACCAATAGCTTCAAATGCACTTGAAACCTTAGCATTTAAATTTGGAGTTTTATTAATATTAGAGGTTCGTTTATTAAGAGTTAGCGCTGTTCTATACTGGTTCAATGCGTTTTTATGTTGATTTAATCTTGTATAAACATCGCCCAAACCTTCATAAATCTCAACTTTTTGAATAGTGGTTAACCCTCGTTTTTTTAATAAAGTGTTATATTTATCTTCACTTTTTTGATATTCATTATTGAGTAAAAAAGCTTTTGCCAATTTTAACTCATAGTTGTTATTTTTTGAGTTATCAACTGCAATCTTATAATTACTTACTGCTAAATCGTATTGTTTTAAATTCATATATACATCGCCCAATACAATATAAGATTGTGAAATCTGATTATTACCACTAGCAAAATTCAATGCGTTTGCTACAAAATCGACACTTTGAATAGAATTTTTATTTTTATAATATATAGCTGAATCTAGCGCTGTTTTAAATTGAACTGTGCTATTCGTTCTCGTTCTTTTTGAAATTGAACGCATACTTTTTTTCTCATTCTTTTGCGATGCAACTTGATCTGATTCATCTTCAACTTCATAATAAATACTCCCATCTAATCTATAGGTATTTATTCTTCTACCATTTTTACTCAAAATAATTATATCTCCATTTTTAGCATTTATCGAAAACTCGCCATTTGAGTCAGTAAAAGTAGAAATTCCTTTTCCTCTTACACGTACTTGAATTCCACTTAAAGGATTTCCATCTTGATCAGTTATTCTATCAGAATAAATTTTACTTGGAATTTGCATCTCATCAGAAACCTGAGCATTAATTCCTATAACAGCTATCCAAAAAAGGAAAATAAATATGTTAATTTTTCTTTGCATTTCAGTTCTAAAATTAGGTAAAACTACAACCTATAATTCATATTATAAAATGGCTATTTTCTAAAAGCATACTTTTTTACCTTAAAAAGAGTATGAATATTCTTGCTTACTGGTTGAAAAGGGCATTTCACTCATTGAAAATGACTAAAGGCTCATTTATAGTTTTATTCGCTCTTTTTACCTTTTACTTTTACCCTGAATTTAAAATTAATATTATGAATAATCTAAGTAAAATTCTCATCTTAACCCTAGCCTTGAATATCTTTATAGTATCAGCCAATAATACTGAACCTATAAAAAAGAACACCATTAAAGTTGCTTTATTATTAGATACCAGTAATTCTATGGATGGTTTGATAAATCAAGCTAAAACACAATTGTGGGAAATTGTAAATGAACTTTCTTATGCCAAATGCGAAAATGAACATCCAAATTTAGAAATTGCACTTTATGAATATGGTAATGATAATTTATCATCTAATGAAGGTTATATTCGTCAAGTAATTGGCTTTAGTTCTGATCTGGATGAAATTTCAGAAAAACTCTTTTCACTTAACACCAATGGTGGAAATGAATTTTGTGGTGAAGTTATTCAAACTTCATTAAAACAATTAGATTGGGGTAAAAATAAAAATGATTTAAAACTTATTTTTATTGCCGGTAATGAGCCTTTTACACAAGGTAAGATTGATTATAAAGATGCTGCTGCACAAGCCAATGAACAAGATGTAACAGTAAATACTATTTTTTGTGGAAACTATCAAAATGGAATCTATGGTAAATGGCAAGATGGTGCCAGATTAACTAATGGTGATTATATGGTAATTGACCATAACGAGACTATTGTTCATATAGCTTCTCCTTATGATGACATCATCATTCAATTAAATAATCAATTGAATGGTACCTACATTTATTATGGGGCTCAAGGAAGAAGAAAAATGGAATTACAAGCTACTCAAGATTCAAATGCTGCTGAATTAGATGAGGTTGTAGTTGTAAAAAGAGCCGTTAGTAAAAGTTCAAGAATCTATAAAAATGCTACATGGGATTTGGTAGATGCTGAAAAAAATAAAGGCTTTAGCTATAGTAAAATCAATAAAAAGAGTTTACCTAAACATTTACAAGGTAAATCATCAGAAGAGCTTAAAAAATATGTAGCACAACAACGTAAAGAACGTAAAGAAATTCAACAAAAGATCAATGCTTTAAATACTAAAAGGAATGTATTTGTAGCTAAAAAAAGAAAAGGTGATAATACAAAAAGTATTGATAAAGCAATGATCAATGCTATCAAAAAGCAAGCTAAAATAAAAAACTATGTGTGGTAGAACAACAACTCGCCTACTCATGTTAGCAGTATTTTTCACAATACTGCTAACATCTTGTAATCGAAATCATTCAGAAAAATCAAATCATGGAGTAATTATAAATACTCTTAAAGAAAATGAAACTAAAAATGATGGTTCTTTTAAGTTAACAGCTGATCTACCAATAAAATTAGACAGTTCTGATTATATTATTTATCCAGTTCATAAATTGGTAAATTCAAAGTATAATTCTAAAATATCATACAGAGGATCTGGCTATGAAAACTACCTTGATAATATCATTTTTCAAAATATATATACAGATAAAACGCATTCTTTGATAAATGATAAAATCAAAATCATCTCTTATGAACAATTATATAACACAAAAAGAGAAGCAGAAAAAATTATCATCTATCAAATAATCGATAAATTTCCTAAAGATGACAATGAAATGAATGACCCCGCAGCAAGCTGACGAGGTATCAAGCGGAAAAAATATTTTTAGATTAATGAAAACCTAAGGTTTTCAAACTTTCCACTTTTACCCCGAGGCAAGCCTCGAGGAATTCTTTAGATTAACTTATGTAAGTTTATATTTAGGTACTAATAATGGGAAATTATTTAAAAAAATATCTAAATCAGATGAACATTTAAAAGGTTGGAAATACATATCGGAAACTAAAAAAATATATTTTAAAACTATTGAAGATTCTGACAAAAACAATAAGTTCAACAACTTAGATAATGAGCATATATATTCAGTTTCTATTGAGAGTTTTATAGTGAAAGAACTTTTAACTAATGAGTTTAAAACCTTAAATAATTAATTATTCGTTTTGAATAAAAAAGGATTATAACCTTTAATATAGCCTCTATCTTTCGGTCTTTTTTGAAAAAGATTTATCCCTAAAGTGAATTGGTGGTATCCTCCGTTTTGAAAAGTAATATCACCTAATTGTTGGGTATATGTATATGATACTAAGTAATTATCAAATTCTATTCCGGCAATGGGAGTTATCTGACTTAATTCTTTGAGGTTATTATTATCAAAACTTCTTCTATAAGAGGCTGCCAGCCATATACGTTTATTTCTATCTAACGTTTTATACACTTTTGCATTAAAATCAACCGTTACTTCTTTTGTTCTTTCTACCAATTGTACCATCATTGATGGTTCTACTTGAAAACTTTTACCCCAACCGAAAAAATAACCGGCATTTAATAAATACCTTCTTAAATTTATAGAACGAAAATCTCTATTTTCAGAATTTTGAGTATTTAATAATAGGTTTTTAGCAGTAAAATAAATAAATCCATCTAATTTATGGTAAGCAATACTAAAATCAGCATTAAAATAACTATCTGATTCAACTATTTGAGAAATTACAGGATCCGGAATTGTAAAACTACGTTGATCTACACTATTCTGAGCATAGGTAGCTGAGAGGGCAAATGATAATTGATCTAACGCCTCGTCTCTACCAAAATTAAGATGATAAGCATAAGTACCCTGAACGCCTAACTGTGAGTGAAAGCCATTTCTATCATTAAAAATAACTCCACCTATAGCAACTCTTTCTCCTAACCTATTGTTAAAGCTTATAGTCTGCAATGAAGGTGCTTCATCACTACCAGACCATTGTTGACGATGGGTCAATCGCAATTTAGCACTATTACCAATTCCTGCTGCTGACGGGTGTATTAAATAAATATTGTCAGATAAATAATCTGAGTATATGGGTAAAGTGCCTTGTGCATTTACCAGGTTTTTCCCACCTAATAAACAACCTAAAACTATAACTATTGTTTTAAAAATATTCATCCTATTTTATCTTCTAATTAAACTAAAGTGACCTGATAATTGTTCTCCTGATATTAGCTCTATTACATACCAATAACCTGTTTCATTCATAGGTTTACCTCTATAATTACCATCCCAACTTTGGGTGGGTAGTAATTTTTTTAATACTTTTCCGAATCTGTCAAATATATAGATCTGTTTAATGGTCTCTAAATTATCTGTTACTTCCCAAAAATCATTTGTATTGTCACCATTAGGGGTAAAAAAGGCAGGAATATTTATGCCTATTGAAAAACCTATAGTGCTAAATGATGTTTCAGAGCAGTTCATAGCATCACCTTGAGTATTATAGGCAATTACAGTTACAAAATAGCTTGTATTTTCTGTCCAATTTGTTGGTGGTGTATAGCTTGTAACATTGCTTAGATCGGTATTGTTCTCTATGTCTGTTCCTCCTGAACTTGTTCCGATAGTGATGCGATAGCCATCGGCATTGCTAACGGCTGTCCAAGTTAAATCAGAAGTTACCGGCACATTGATTGCTCCGTCTGACGGATTGCTTACTGTTGTACAGTTTGGTAAACTACAGTCAAATCCGACGTCTAACCCGCCATCAGTTATCGTCCAGCCATCAGTATTTATCATATTATTTTTTGCGACTTCACCTGTTGTACAGTATTTGCTGTTTCCTCCACTAAAAGTAACGTTGGGTTGTAATGTTTGGGCGTTCCAACCTACCAATAATGCATCGTAATTATTAGTAGAGAGTGTTACTCCTGTAAACATACCTGCGGCATTTGTTAGATTAGCAACATTCCAAGAGTTAATATCTTGATTAAAGGCTGTTGCCTCTCTAAACATAGATCTCATAATAGTAACATTTTCGGTATTCCAAGAACTTATATCTTGATTAAAGGATGTTGCTTCTCCAAACATACTCTCCATAAATTTAACTTTTCCGGTATCCCAACCGCCAATATCTTGATTAAAGGATGTCGCTTTCCAAAACATTAGATCCATACTAATAACATTTTTGGTATCCCAACCACCAATATCTTGGTTAAAGAAGGGGGTATTCGTAAACATTCGAAACATACTAGTAACATTTTTGGTATCCCAATTGCTGATATCTTGATTAAAAGCCCAGGCATCTGCAAACATTGAACTCATGTTAGTAACTTTTCCGGTATCCCAATTGCTGATATCTTGATTAAAGGGTACTAATCTTAACATACTATTTAGATTGGTAACGTTAGCGATATTCCACCTTCCTATATCTTGGTCAAAGAGTTTGGCATCCCAAAACATTGCACTCATATCTGTAACATTAGCGGTATCCCAATCTCCGATATCTTGATTAAAAAAGTCTGTATTCCGAAACATATTACTCATATCAGTAACTTTTCCGGTATCCCAATTACCTATGTCTTGATTAAAGGCTATTGTTTCTAGAAACATTGCACTCATATCTGTAACATTTTTGGTATTCCAACTGCCGATTTCTTGATTAAAGGATTCAGCATTCCAAAACATTTGACTCATATTAGTAACATTTTCGGTATTCCAGTTACCGATAGCTTGATTAAAGGATATTGCGCTTGAAAACATTCCCGACATATCTTCTACTAAGGAAAGATCCGGACTATCAGAAATGGGTCCATTTAAATTAGAGCAACCATGAAAGGCGCTACCCATTGAAGTCCATTGTTGATTTCCCCATTGATCAACCGATACTATTTTATCTTTGTCAAATTCATCATTAAAATAAATACGCGGAAAAGTACCTCGTATTCTTATGGTATAAGTACCTGCGATGCCAAAGTTATGGGTAACATTTCCTGTTAATCCTATTTCATCGAAAGTTCCATCGTTATCCCAATCTACATCATAATTATAAGTAGCTGAAGGGAACGTTGGAATTGTTATAGATGTACTGTTTGATGTTCCCGGGTTGTCGGTTTTCCAAGTGGTTACAAAATCATCTGTGTTAAGTGTTGCGCAAGCTAATCCGCCATCAGTTATCGTCCAACCATCAGAATTCATCATATTATTTTTTGCGGTTTCACCTGCGCAATATTTGCTGTTTCCTCCACTAAAAGGAACATTGGGTTGTAATGTTTGGGCGTTCCAACCTGTTAATAATGCATCGTAATTTGTGGTTGACAGCGTTACTCCTTCAAACATATCTGTGGCATTTGTTAAATTAGCAACATTCCAAGAACCAATATCTTGATCAAAAGATGTAGCATTATCAAACATTCTAAACATGTCGGTAACACTTTCGGTATTCCAATTGTCTATAGATTGGTTAAATATAATTGCATTGTGAAACATAAATCCCATGACAGTAACTTTTCCGGTATCCCAATCGCTAATATCTTTATTAAAGGATTCTGCATTTAAAAACATAGATTTCATACCGGTAACTTTTCCGGTATCCCAATTGCCGATTTCTTGATTAAAAGATCTTGCATCTCCAAACATAAAAAACATAGTAGTAACATTTTCGGTATTCCAATTGCCTATAGCTTGATCAAAGGCAATTGCTTCTCTAAACATTTCATTCATATTTGTAACATTTTCGGTATTCCAATCTCCAATATCTTGATTAAAAAGTGTAGCACCTCTAAACATTGCCGTCATATCTGTTACCATAGAAAGGTTCGGATTATCAGAAGCAGATCCGTTTAAATTAGAGCAGCCATAAAAAGCATTTTCCATTGAAGTCCATTGTTGATTTCCCCATTGATCAACCGATACTATTTTATCTTTGTCAAATTCATTTTTAAAATAAATACGCGGAAAAGTTCCTCGTATTCTTATGGTATAAGTACCTGCGGTGCCAAAATCATGGGTAACATTTCCTGTTAATCCTATTTCATCGAAAGTTCCATCATTATCCCAATCTACATCGTACATATATCCTGTACCAGTTGTTGGTATTGTGATTGAAGTATCATTTGATGATCCCGGGCGGTCGGTTTTCCAAGTGGTAATGAAAGCTTGTGCCATTAAAACTGAGCTTGAAAATAAGAGGCTAATTAATAAACTGAAGGTTCTCATAATTTATAATTGAATGGTTTTAAATGGAACAATAAAGTTGTTATTGCCAGTATTCGATAAACTTTAAAAGGAATTTTCGTGATTGAATTCCTTGATTTACAGTTATTATCCATTATATACTCAATGCACATAGGTTTTCAGGTTTTCCTATCTCATTTATTCTTCAAAAATGCTGATACTATTTTGCATTATTTAAGTTTAGTATTCGTTTATTTTATTCATACAAAGATGAAATCTAAAGCATAAAATAAATACCCTAATAACAGTAAAAATTACCTCACGGTTTTCAGGGATGTTTATATTGGCTGTATGACAAATTTCTTAATAGAACGCTAATCAGTATTATCTGCATTCTATTCCATATTTTTAGATTATATTTATCATCACAGTAAATCTGTTTTAACTACTTTTGTATTAAAATTTACTAAAATGCAAATATGTAACATCACCATAGAAACCACCAATACACCATCTATATTAAAATTTGTCGCAAATACTATGTTAACTGATGGTAGTTTTGAATATAACACCGTTGAAGATGCTACTAACTCAAATTTAGTACAGCAACTATTTCATTTGCCTTTTATAAAGAAAGTGTTTGTTACAGCCAATTTTATGGCTATTGAACGTTATAATATTATTGAATGGGAAGATGTTCAAGACGAATTACAGCAAGTAATTGAAAATTATCTCAATAAAAATGGATCTATTTTTAATAATGAAGATGATACAAAAAAAATGCCTGTTCAAATTTATGCTGAAAGTACTCCGAATCCGAGTGTAATGAAATTTGTAACTAATAAATTATTGACTTCTCAAAACATAGAAGTTTTATCAATAGAACAAACTAAAGGAGTGCCCTTAGCAACTGCGTTATTTAATTTCCCATTTGTAAAAGAAATTTTTATTTCTGAAAATTATGTGTCAATTACAAAAACAGAATCAATCGATTGGTTTGAAATTATCAATGAAATAAGGAGTTTCTTAAAAAATTATCTTGAAGGTGGTAAGTCTGTGGTAGATGAAGATTACACTCCCTCTGAACAGCAAGCAATAGAGCAAGAACCTGTTCATCTTGAAAATTTAGACGATATCTCTAAAGAAATTATTGCTATTCTTGATGAATACATTAAGCCTGCTGTGGCTTCTGATGGTGGTAATATTATGTTTCAATCGTATGATACAAATAGTAAAACTGTAAATGTTATTTTACAAGGTGCTTGTAGTGGATGTCCTTCTTCGACAATAACTTTAAAAAACGGAATTGAAGCAACTTTAAAACAGTTACTACCTAATAAAATTGAAGAAGTTGTGGCGATTAATGGATAACTTAGTATTCAGTTCAGGGCAAACGCATCATAAATTGAGTATTTTCAGGAGGTAGTCGTTGCTCCATGCGGCTTTGAGCCTCCTGCTTTTAACGCCTATTTTAGCGGTGGTGTCCTTTTTCAATAGGTTCAGGGCTATTTTCTTGAGTATGGAGAAATTTTGGGCGGAGTTCCCCGTTCTTTTTCTGGAGGCATCCTCGGAGAAGGCCACATCAAGGGCCCAATGGAGTTTGTTCTC
>JAKISU010000087.1 GCA_021648445.1 Flavobacteriaceae bacterium | reverse complement strand
TTACTTAATTTCTCAAGTCGGTAATGCTCTGAAAATAAAGATATTGATCCAGATGTTTTGTATTTATTCATAATGACAATATGCAATTAATTATTTGATATTCAAAGAATTAATTCAAGAGGTTGCCCTTATTCAATCCTTTAGGCATAACTAGTGCAAGTTGGGGACATACTTCAAATAAAAAGGTTATTCCTTCTGCCAAAAGATTGTATATGACGTCACGAGATATGGCTAAAATCGGACAATTAATGCTCAACAATGGAAAATGGAACAGAAAGCAAATCGTATCTGAAAAATGGGTTGAGGAATCGACAACAATGAAAACAAAAATTGTAAGAATTGATTATGCTTATTTATGGTGGAATATTCCATTTAAACTAAATGAAAAAGTGATTGTTTCCAAAACTGCGTCTGGAAATGGTGGACAATTTATTATTGTAATTCCAGAAATGGATATGGTCGCTATATTTACAGGAGGTGATTACAACTCGCAAGATAGTCAGTTGGCTTTTGCCATAATGAAAGACATCTTTCTACCAACATTCACGAGCAGAAAATAACAAAGGGTAACAACGTGAAAAATAATGAAATAAGTGTTAAAACGAAAATATAAACAAAAAATAAAGGTCAGTAATAAACCGAAAACAGTATATAAAACCGCTACTTTTCATATACAAAACGATAAACGAAACAAAAAATCAAACCTCAATCTTCAACCCATCATAAGCCAAAAACACATTTTCTGGTAACTGCTTTTCAACTTCAGTATGAAAGCCTAATTTATGACTAATATGTGTTAAGTAAGCTTTGTTTGGTTGTACTTCTTTAATAAATGCCAGCGCTTCTTCTAAGTTCAAATGTGTTGGATGCGAATCTATCCGTAAAGCGCTCACTACCAACACCTCTAAATTTTGAAGTTTTCCTTTTTCAGTAGTAGAAATTGATTTTAAATCAGTCAAATAAGCAAAATCATCAATTCTATATCCAAAAATGGATATTTTACCATGCATAAATTCAATAGGTATCACCTTCTTAGTATTCAATACGAAGGGTTCATTATACACTATTTGAATATCAGCACTAGGCGCACCCGGATATCTGTTTACTCTGGTAAAAATATAATAAAAACGTTGTTGTAAATTATCGGTAATTCGTTCGGGTACAAATAAGGGTACATTGCCCATTTTATGTGTAAAAGGTCTGATATCGTCCATACCTGCAGTATGGTCAGCATGTTCATGGGTAAAAATTATACCATTTATACTATCTACATTCTCACGTAATAGTTGTTGCCTGAAGTCAGGTCCGCAATCAATAATATATCTAAATGAATCCCATTCTAACATAACAGAACTCCGCAAACGTTTGTCTTTTACATCATCAGATAGGCACACAGGGTGAGTACTACCAATAATAGGAATACCTTGTGAAGTACCAGTACCTAAAAAAGTGACTTTCATTATAAATATTTTTACAAAAATAGCGTTAAATTTATGTAATTAATAATCTAATGTTATTACATTTGTAGTATCTTAAAAAAAAGCTAATAAAATGGCGGTTGTACTTAAAGGTGATAAAGAAATTGAAAATATCCCCTCAATAAAAAGAAAAGCATTAAGAATAAACCTCAACGAGAATATCTACGGCACCTTTGCAGAAATTGGTGCAGGTCAAGAAACAGTACGTAATTTTTTTAGAGCCGGTGGTGCTTCAGGTACTATTGCCAAAGCGATGTCAGCTTATGACAAAGATTTCTCTGATGCCATTTACGGTATTGAATCTGATAATCGCTATGTTACACAACCTCGTTTAGAGCGAATGTTATCTCATGAAATTGAACTCATTGAAGATAGGATAAGTAGAAACAAGCATCCTGATAAACTATTCTTCTCGTATGCTAATACCGTAGCAACCATAGATTTTGCTAAAAAATTTAAAGGTCATGGTTGGGTAGGTGTAAAATTTCAATTAGATCCGCTAGAAGATTATAATGAAATTGTCTTACATATTCGTTTTAAACAAACTGATGCCCGTTTACAACAAGAGACATTAGGTGTACTTGGTGTTAATCTTATTTATGGAGCATTTTACATGAATGACAGACCTAAAGAATTATTAAAATCTTTCTATGACAATCTAGATCAAGATCAGATTGAGATTGATATGGTTAATTTTTCTGGATCTCGATTTATGTATGTTGACAACAGATTAATGAGCTTGCAATTGGTTAAAAACGAGATGACCGATGCGGTAATGTTTGGACCCGATGGTAATAATTTGTTACCTGCTCAAGTATTATATAAAAAGAATATTCTAACGCTTCGCGGTAGTTTTAGACCTGTTACCAAGGTAAACATGGACATGTTTGAAAAAGCGCAAGAATTATTTTTAAAAGAAAAAACGGTAAAAGAAGATAATGCTACTTTTATTTTTGAAATTACACTAGCCAATTTACGTTCTGAAGGAGAAATCAATGAACGTGATTTCTTAGATAGAGCCGAATTACTCTGTTCTTTAGGGCAAAATGTAATGATTACTAACTTCCAAGAGTATTATAGACTAGTTGAGTATTTTGCTGAATTTACAAAAGCAAGAATGGCATTGGCTATGGGTGTTTATAATTTAGTTCAAATTTTTGATGAGAAATACTACAGACACCTAAGTGGTGGTATCTTGGAAGCGTTCGGTAAATTATTTTTTAAAGATTTAAAAATATACCTGTATCCTCTTAAAGATGAGGAAAGTGGTGAATATATTACCAGTGAAACCTTAAAAGTACATCCACGTATGAAAGAATTGTATAAATTCTTTAAATACAATGGTAAAATGCTTGATATTAAAGATTATGATCCTGAAATATTAGATATTTTCTCAAGAAAAGTACTGCAAATGATTGCTGACGGTGAAGAAGGCTGGGAAGAAATGTTACCTAAAGGTATTTCTGACATTATTGTTGAACATCGTTTGTTTGGGTATTCCAGAAGACGTTTTGCAAAACAAAACTAGTGTCAAGTCAAGCATAAAATAACGCACCAAGTTTTGCTCTTTTTCGTAAAAATCAAAAAATAGTCGCAACTACATCATTTCACACTTGACTTGACACTAGCCCCGGATAAACTGAAAAAAGCAAATTTCAAACCTTCCTTATTGGTACTGATTTGTTATTTGATTATTGTCATTTGAGATTTTCTACTAATAAAACACGAATATTGTTTTAATAAAAAGTACTAACTCCCTAATATCTGCCCAGTATGTTCTTTAGTTTTAACTTTAGTTATCACCTCTTCAATAATTCCATTCTCATCTATAACAAAAGTTGTACGATAAATTCCGTCATACTCTCTACCCATAAACTTTTTACGCCCCCAAACCTTATAAGCATTGATAACTTCTTTATCAACATCAGCTAATAAAGGAAAAGGTAAGTTGTTTTTAGTGATAAAATTTTGCTGCCGTTTAGCTGTATCTGCACTAACACCAAGTATTTCATATCCTAAAGATAAAAAACGTTTATAATTATCTCTCAAATTACACGCTTCAACTGTACATCCTGGCGTACTCGCTTTTGGGTAAAAGAATAATACTAATTTTTTACCTTTATAATCAGTCAATTTTATAGTATTTCCCTGATTATCTTGTGTTTCAAAATTTGGAGCCTTATCCCCTTTTTTTAATGTGGTCATAATTTGTATTTTTGTTTGAATAATATTAATATTCTTTTATCTAAGTTACTAAAGAATATCCGTTCGAGTTAACCTGCATTAAGCAGGGAAGTATCGAGAACTTCTCGATACTCCCGAAGCCTCGGGACTCCGGAGGCTGATCACTTGAAGTGACAGTTAAACTTTTAAACTAGCATAAAAGATATATGAAAGCAAATTTAACCAAAAATGACTAAAAAAGAAAATGTCGATTTTGTTATTAAGACCTTAGACAAGTTATATCCTGAGCCACCTATTCCATTAACTCATAAAGATCCATATACTTTATTGATCTCTGTATTATTGTCAGCACAAAGTACAGATGCCAGAGTAAATATCATCACCCCTATTCTGTTTGCTAAAGCAGATAATCCGTATGACATGATCAAACTTACGGTTAAAGAGATTAGAGAAATTATAAAGCCTGTTGGCTTATCTCCCATGAAATCAAAAGGTATTTATGGATTGTCACATATATTAATTGATGAACACAATGGTAAAGTTCCTCAAAGTTTTGAAGCTTTAGAAAGATTACCGGCAGTTGGACACAAAACAGCTTCAGTAGTTATGAGTCAAGCATTTAATATTCCTGCTTTTCCGGTAGATACTCATATACATAGATTAATGTACAGATGGAATTTAAGCAATGGAAAAAATGTTATTCAAACAGAAAAAGATGCAAAGCGATTATTTCCAAAGGAAATATGGAATAAACTGCATCTACAGATTATTTATTATGGTCGAGAATATTCACCTGCTAGAGGATGGAATTTAGATAAAGATATTATTATGAATACAGTTGGAAGAAAAAGTGTGATTTTGGCGTATAACAAAATCAAAAAAGGCTTGTAAATTATTACAAGCCTTTTTCAACTAATTCAAATGAAACATAATCGGTTGATCCTTTTTGTTTCTAACTACCCTAACTGATTTAGAGTAATTCAATAAAAACGAAATTGTTTCTTTTTTTGGTTCGAATTCCTCATTGAGCAATTCTTCAGAGTAAAGTTTTTTCATCATACTTTATTAATTAGTTTGGGGTTATAATTAATAAATAAACGCAAAAAAACCTACTTTATTGCTAATTGGTTAAAATTATATTGTTTTTTTCAATAATCTTTCTCAAATTGATCAATGCATAACGCATTCTACCTAAAGCTGTATTGATGCTAACGCCAGTACTATCAGATATTTCTTTAAAACTCATATCTCTATAAATACGCATTATTAATACTTCTTTTTGATCTTCAGGTAATTCATCAACTATTCTACGAACGTCAAAATGGATTTGATCTTTGATAATTTGTTTTTCGGCATTTAAAGAAGAATCACTTAATACTGAAAAAATATCAAACTCTTCAGTATTTTTAAATGAAGGCATTCTGTTTCCTTTTCTAAAGTGGTCAATTACTAAATTATGAGCAATTCGCATTACCCAAGGTAAAAATTTACCTTCTTCATTGTAATTACCTAGCTTTAAAGTGTTGATTACTTTAATAAAAGCATCTTGGAAAATGTCTTCAGCAACATCTCTGTCTAATACTTTTGAATAAATAAAACTGTAAATTCTTTGCTTGTGACGACCAACTAAAATTTCTAATGATCTTTCATTACCATTAATGTAGTTACTAACTAAGACGCTATCGTCTAATTTTTGTTTTTGCATAATTCCCTTTTTATGAAGCTATGAGACTTCGTTTAATTAAATGATAAAAAGTAGAACTATACTATAAGCGTTAATTTTTGTTAGTTAGGGGGAAACTAGTTCCGTTATTAAAATTGGTCAATTGGTTAGATTGACAACGGGGCAAATATAAAAACAAATTTTTTAATAAAACAACTATTTTTTAATAAATTTTTATTTTAAACTTAATTTTTAATCTAAAAATAAGTCACTATCTTTGCAATTATTTCATATTTTAAAGGGCTTCCGTGAAGATAGACAACTTAGATCCAAGAGCATATATTATTATTAAAAAAGCAGCAATTCATAACCTGAAAAACGTTGATATTGCCATTCCGAGGAATAAATTAGTAGTAATTACCGGGCTCTCAGGCTCAGGAAAATCAAGCCTGGCTTTCGATACTTTATATGCAGAAGGTCAACGTAGGTATGTTGAAAGCCTATCTTCTTATGCAAGACAGTTCTTAGGCAGATTAAATAAGCCAAAAGTTGAATATATTAAAGGTATAGCTCCTGCAATAGCTATAGAACAGAAAGTAAATAGTACCAATCCGCGTTCTACAGTAGGTACATCTACAGAAATTTATGACTATTTAAAGCTTTTATATGCTAGAATTGGTAAAACATTTTCTCCTACGTCCGGTAAGGAAGTAAAAAAGCATACCGTGAACGATGTCATCAAGCATATTAAGAACTATGATGAAAATTCAAAATTATTACTGCTTGCTCCTATATATATTGATAATGGAAAAAAAATTAATACCGTTTTAAAAATTTTAGAACAACAAGGCTATTCAAGAATAAAAGTCAATAATGAAATTGTCAGAATAAATGATGTGAAGCTTTCAAAAACAAAAGATTTTTATTTGGTCGTAGATAGAATTGTGGTACGTAATGATGAAGATTTTTTTAATAGACTGGCAGATGCCATTCAAACTGCATTTTTTGAAGGTAAAGGAGAATGTATAGTAGAGAATATATCTGATAATACACAAAAACAATTCAGTAATAAATTTGAATTAGATGGTATTACTTTCTTAGAGCCTAATACCCATTTATTTAGTTTTAATAATCCTTATGGCGCTTGTCCAACATGCGAAGGCTATGGAAATATTATAGGAATAGATCAGGATCTGGTAATTCCTAATACTTCATTATCTATTTATGATGATGCTATTGTTCCTTGGCGGACAGAATCCTTTTTAGAATATAAAGAAGCATTGATCGATAATGCTTATAAATTTGATTTTCCTATCCACAAACCTTTCTATGAATTAACTGATGCACAAAAACAATTATTATGGGAAGGCAACAAATATTTTCAAGGATTAAATGCTTTTTTCAAGGATTTAGAAGCAAAAACCTATAAAATACAATATAGAGTGATGCTTTCTCGCTATCGTGGAAAAACAAAATGTACAACCTGTTATGGTAAAAGATTGCGAAAGGAAACTGAATATGTAAAAATCAATAATATTACCATTAATGATCTGGTAAATTTACCTATTAATGAAGTATTAGATCTTTTTAATAATTTAAAACTGTCATCACATGATGAAAAAATAGCAAAACGATTACTTAAAGAAATAATCAATAGGCTGCAATTTTTAAATAATGTTGGTTTAAATTATCTATCACTTAACAGAACATCAAATACATTGTCTGGTGGTGAAAGTCAGCGAATCAACCTTGCAACTTCTTTAGGTAGTAGTTTGGTTGGCTCAATGTATATTTTAGATGAACCAAGTATTGGTTTACACTCAAAAGATACTGAACGTCTGATTAAAGTATTGAAAGACCTGAGAGATCTCGGCAATACCGTTATCGTTGTTGAACATGATGAAGATATTATGAAAGCTGCTGACTATATTATTGATATTGGTCCGAAAGCCGGGACTTTTGGTGGTGAATTGGTAGCTCATGGCACTTATAAAGAAATATTAAAGGCGAATACATTAACGTCGCAATACCTTAATGGGAAGAAAAAGATTGAAATTCCTGCAAAAAGAAAAACTGCTAAAAATTATATTGAAGTCATTGGTGCCAGAGAGCATAATCTTAAAAATGTTGATGTAAAATTTCCGCTTAATGCTTTGACTGTTGTTACAGGAGTTTCAGGTAGTGGCAAAAGTACATTGGTGAAAAATATTTTATATCCGGCATTACAAAAGCAATTATACAGTTATGGAGATAAACCCGGACAGTTTACAAAATTAAATGGTAATTACACAACAATTAGGAATGTTGAATTTATAGATCAAAACCCTATTGGGCGTTCAAGTAGATCGAATCCCGTAACCTATATTAAAGCTTATGATGATATCAGAGCTTTATTTACGAATCAAAAGCTTTCAAAAATAAGAGCTTATAAGGCCAAACATTTTTCATTTAATGTCGATGGTGGCAGATGTGATACTTGTAAAGGAGAAGGTGAAGTTACTATTGGTATGCAATTTATGGCTGATGTACACTTACTTTGCGAAACCTGTCATGGAAAACGTTTTAAAAAAGAAATTTTAGAAGTAAAATTTGAAGATAAATCAATTTCTGATGTATTGGGATTGACTATTGATGAAGCAGTTGATTTTTTTACAATCCATAATCAAAAAAAGATAACTAATAAACTACAACCTCTACAAGATGTTGGATTAGGTTATGTACAATTAGGACAAGCATCCTCTACCCTTTCAGGAGGTGAAGCGCAACGTATAAAATTAGCTTCATTTTTAGTAAAAGGAATTACGAAAGACAAAGTACTTTTTATTTTTGACGAACCTACTACCGGACTTCATTTTCACGATATTAAAAAGTTACTGGCTTCTTTTAATGCATTGATAGATAAAGGGCATACCATTATAGTTATTGAGCACAATATTGAACTCATAAAATGTGCTGACTATATTATTGATCTTGGTAAAGAAGGTGGTAAAAATGGTGGTGAAGTTTTATTTCAGGGTATCCCTGAAGATTTAATAAAATCAAAAACTTCATACACAGCCCAATATTTAAAGGAGAAACTATAGTCCCATTGTCCGCCTAAGGCGGACATTTCCCCGAAGGAGAAAAATTGGAACGATAATTAACTAATTTTGAACTTCCCTGATTAGTGTTGACTGGTCTATTCCTTCTTAACCTGCTTCCCTTCTATTACGGCTTGAAGATTCTCTTTTGCCAATACAAAATCAGCTTGTAAATCAACTGCTTTTTTAAAACTAGTTTTGGCTAAGTCCATTTTATCTTGTTCAAACTCAATCAATCCCTTTAAGTTTGAAATAGCAGCCAATAAAGATACCTGTTGATTATAATTTTTATTCACAGCATAGGTAACTTTAACCGTACCTTTATCTTTTAATTCTTGTGCTTTTTTAATTGACCTATAAGCTTCATCATACTTTTTAACCGCAAAATATAAATTAGCTAATTTATAAGCATGATAGTTATTAGCTGACTTAACAACTAATTTAGCATATACTTGTGCAGCTTTATCAATAGCACCGAGGCTTTCTAAAGATGCAGCCTGCATTTCTAAAATATCTTGTTTATTTCCATCACGAGATAAAATATCGCTACACACCATAAAGCATGAAGAATATTTTCTGCTACTAAAATATAAATATGCTAAACTATCTTTATAAACGCTATTCGCGCCTTCTTTAGCAATTATATTGTATAAACTATTAGTAGCTATAGCATTATCACCATAATGTAATGCTTGTTTCATTACAGCTTTATCTAATGTTATATCATTAGTATCTTGTGCATAAAAAGAAATAAAAGCTAGTAAAGCGCTTAATGTAATGTAGAATCTTTTCATTTTTATTTATTTTAATTGGATTGCAAATGTATTTAATTTATTGAAAACTAAAACTTAAAATTTTAATAAAAAAAACCTCTCAATTGTGAGAAGCTTTCATCTTTGGGTGGAAGACCGGATTCGAACCGGCGACCCTCGGTACCACAAACCGATGCTCTAACCAACTGAGCTACAACCACCATTTTTATTTTACATACCTACCGAACAGTAAATGCGGCTGCAAATATAATCTATTTAGTAACTTCTTCAAATAAAAAAATAAAAATTAATTGAAGCGTTTTAAGGTTTTTGATACAAAAATTTGTAAAAGTTAGGAATCCTTACTATATTTGCACCGGCAATAATGCTAAACAATTAAATAATACAAACAAATTATGAGTAAATCAATTTTTTATCACGCAGGATGTCCGGTATGTATCAGTGCAGAACAAGACATACTAAACCTTATTGACCCATCAACTGTAGAGGTTGTAAACTTTGCAGACGGAAAATCTAGAATAGAGGAAGCCGAAAAAGCAGGCGTAAAATCTGTTCCAGCATTAGTAACTCCTACTGGAAATGTTTTACATATCAACTTTGGTGCCTCTATGGAAGATGTAAAAGGTTAAAAAAATTTATAATCAATAGTTAGGAGTCCTAATTTAAGGATTCCTAATTATGCAAAAAACAAAAACAATGAAAAAAATTAGCATTAGTATATTAGGACTATTAATTAGCTTGTCTGCTTTAGGACAAGGAGGAAATGAAGATCCAGGGTTTGCAACTACTACAAACTTAAAAATAGAAAGCACAACAGTTAGCTATTCTGAAGAATTAGAGCAATTAGTATTTGCTATTACTGTAGAAGGAAATGCAGGAGTCAGCGTGCCAACCGCAGTAGGACAAATGGACGGCGCACCAGTATTGGGCTATGTGTTTCCTACAACATTAGCATCTACAGATGTTGGGTTTGGAAATACTACAGGGATCGTAGCAATGGCATTAACATCGCATCCAGATTTTGACGATACGCCTTTATGGGATGAAAATTTAGACAGAAACTATACAAATGATGGTGTTGTATGGCACGCACATTGGGTAATTCTTGAAGAAAATACAACTGTTCCAGGCGGATTAGCTGTAAAAGAGTTTGATGCAAGTGATCCAACCATAGTATTGCCACCAACAAATCCAGGAATGCCAATGTATATGGATTCGCCAGGATTTTCTGTTGTTGCAAAAGGAAACACAATAAAGGTTATTGTTCCTGCATATAGAATGAATAATAGAACAGATTTCAATTTTGATGCTGTTACTGCATATATGGAAGTAAATACCTCTAATAGTAGTTTTCCTTTATTAGGTGTTTACGCAATATATAGTGTTGCCTCTGGAGATTTGTCATTGCCTTATACCGTTGATTAATTAAAAATATTTAAAAAAGAATAGAAATGAAAAGTATAAAAATAAACGTGCAACTAACTTTAATAGGGTTATTGCTAACTGTTTTTTTAGTATCCTGTGATAATGATGATAATGGCACTACCACAGCACCAAGTATTGAAGCAAATTTTGACATTACAGAAACAACAGCAAGCTACGACAATGTGTTAGAGCAAATTGTAATGACCATAAAAGTTGCTGGTATGGCAGGTAATACACGTCCAGAACCAGTAGGACAATTAGATGGAGCACCCGTTTTAGGTTATGTATTTCCTACAACACTAAGTTCTGAAGATGTAGGGTTTGGAGATACAGAAGGTATTGTAGCAATGGCATTAACATCGCATCCAGATTTTGACGACACACCTTTATGGGATGAAAATAATGATGCAAATTACTTAAATGATGGTAACGAGTGGCACTCGCATTGGGTTCTATTAGTAGAAGATACAAGAGTAGAAGGAGGTTTATCTGTTAAAGAATTTGATATTAGTGATACCTCTATTGTGCTGCCACCTACAAATGCTGGTATGCCAATGTATCTAGATTCCCCTGGATTTCAAGTAATAGAATCAAACAACCAAATAAAAGTTGTATTTCCAATAACAGCAGTTAACAACAAAACAACTTTTAATTTTGATGGAGTAACTGTATTAATGCGCGTGAACACATCGGATAACGCATTGCCTTTATTAGGTGTTTATAACGTGTATGATGTTAGTTCAGGTGATCTGTCATTACCATATACTGTAAATTAATACGTAAAAATTTTATAATCAATAGTTAGGAATCCTATTTAAAAAATCCTAACTATACAAAAAACAAAAACAATGAAAAATATAATAACAATATTCGTAGCAACCCTATTCATAAGCACTACACTTTTTGCTTGTGATAATTGCAAAAATTATGATAATGGTAATTTTAAAATTAAAAAAGTTTCAGTATCTCACAACGCATCTATTTCAAGTACTATTTGGAAAATAGAAGTGGAAGGAAACGCAGGAGAAACAACCCCAGAACCAGCAGGACAAATGAATGGTGCTCCAGTTTTAGGCTATGTTTTTCCAACGTCATTAAAACCTACAGATGTTGGTTTTAACCAAACAGACGGAATTGTGGCATTGGCTCTAACTTCGCATCCAGACTTTGACGATACGCCACTTTGGGACGAAAACAATGATAAAAATTATGCAAATGATGGAATTGTTTGGCATCCACATTGGGTGATTTTAACGAAAGATGATCGTGTAGATGGTGGATTATCAGTAAAACAGTTTAAGAAAGACGATAAGTCGGTTATACTACCGCCAACAAACCCAGGGATGCCGATGTATATGGACTCTCCAGGTTTTCAAGTTACCACAAAAGGAAATACCATTACAGTTCTTGTTCCTGATTACCGTATGAACAATCAAACCGATTTTAACTACGATGGTGTAGCTTGTTATATGCAAGTAAATACTGAGGACGAAAATAAACCAATGTTGGGCGTTTACAAAGTGTATAGCGTAGCAAGTGGTGATTTGTCACTTCCTTATACGGTTAAAAAATAATTCTAAAGGATGACCAGTGATTATGAAATCATTGGTCATCTATTTTTAACGCTAAAAAAATAAGAATGAACAATTTCAAAACAATAAGTTTTCTGATTTTTACAATCTCTTTTCTTTTCTTTTTTGGTTGCAATACTAATTCAGAAAAGCAATCAGAAATTAATAAAAAAGCTATTTCTGAAAACGTAAATAAAACGGAACAAACTAAAATTTATAGGCTGAAAAAAGAAACCCCATATATTAAATGGACAGCCTACAAATTTACAAACAAGACAGGAGTTAGTGGAGTATTTGATAAGGCAAACTATGTATCAACTATAAAAAAAGGTACGGTAAAACAATTGCTAAAAAACACTTCGTTTACCATAGAAACAAAATCTGTAAATTCTAATTTAGAAATTCGAGATAAGAAAATATACACGTATTTATTTTCAAAAATTGGAGCAGAAATCATTACAGGCGAATTCCTTGAAGTAGGTGAAAAAGGAGGTAAAGTAACTATAATGATTGGAGAAAAAAGTCAAGTTGTACCCTTTACTTATACTATCTCAAATGGAAAAATAAAAATTAATACACGTATAAATTTAATGCGATGGAATGCATCATCAGGAATTATCGCCTTAAATAAGGTTTGTAAAGCGGTACATACTGGTGAAGATGGCGTTTCTAAATTATGGAATGAAGTAGATGTGGTTGTTGAAATAGCCATAGAATCAATTAAAAATAAATAAAATTATGAAAATAGCAGTTTGGGATACCTACGTAACAAGAGGTGACGGAAAAATTATGCACTTTGATATCTTAGTACCAAGCGACTTTGCGAACAAAGTCGATATATTTAATTTTGGTAATGACTATTTAAGCACAAAACCATTTTCGACAAAAGAGTTAAGCACTAAAGAGTGCAAGTTCTGTCATATGGAAAATGCTACTCAAGAAATTGAAAATAGCATAAATGAAAAAGGATATTACATTATAGAAATGGAAAATTGTAATTAAAAAAAAAGAAATATGGTAAACGAAATTTGGTTAAACACTTTGCAAACAAAGACAGTTCAGGAAGGATTTGAATTAGCTATTAAACTTTCGAGAATGGGAGTAAAATATACGCAACCAGATATGGAGATATTGAAAAATCTAAGGAAAGATTATGCAAACAATGCAGAAAGCTTGACAGCCGTTTCTCACGTAGTAGCATTAAACTTTCAAACCATATCCAAAGCCAATAATTACTGGA
>JAKISU010000086.1 GCA_021648445.1 Flavobacteriaceae bacterium | reverse complement strand
TGAAAGTTTTACTGTAAAATCAACAGATTCTCACTACATTTTAAATATAAATTTCTCAAAAAAGATAAAATTGGGTTCTTGTTTTTTGAGAAAACTAAAAAAATCAATTTTTAGAACCCGCCTTAATCTAATTGTAGAATGTAGAATGAAAAGTAGTTTATCTCTAAGTAGAGAACTCATCTTGAGTTCAGAGTTAAAACATGAAGTTCAAAAAAAATAGCCATAAAAACAATGCAACTTTACTTTTAATTTGCTTAATGGCGTTTGAGATGTGTGTTTCTACCGTACGTCTGGAAATTCCTAATTGATCGGCGATTTCTATATTTTTCAAACCTTCAAAACGACTTAACTTGAATACCTGCCCACATCTTTTGGGTAGTGCGTCAATTGTTTTGTGAATTAAATTATTGGCATCGAAAAAGTTTAAAGCATCATCAATATTGTTGGAAGTTGGTATTTGCTCTATATATTTTCGGTGATAATTTTTCATCTTTGAGTCTCTCAACTCTTTATACACTCTGAACCTTACTGCTTTAAAAAGGTATGCTTCAATTTTATCATTTTCAATTTTCTCTCTTCTCTCCCAAAAGCTAATCCATACTTCCTGAACCATATCTTTTGCAATATTTTTATCTTCAAGAATGGAAAATGCCAAAACATACATAGAGTCCCATAATCTGTCAAATAATATTTCCAAGGCGCGTTCATCAGATTGTTTAATCCGATTCATTAAATCATGATTGGTAATATTTTTGATAAACTTATTATTCATACTCATCGCAAAGTAAATAAAAATATTAACATTAAAATTATATAATGGTAAAATTCAGATTGGTTGATCGAGAAATCATAGATTAAGTTTTAAAAAGCAAGTTGATGCTATTTTCTTTCGAAATCTTCTAAACTATAATATTCATTTTCAGTTTCTAAGTCCATAATTACTTTATAAGCTCTGCTTTTAAATGTATTTAGTAATCTATTTTTTTGAATATAATTATTACTTTTTATATTGAATTCCCCTATATTTTACCCCATTCATTTTTAAAGCATTACATGGGGTTTTAAAATACTTTAGACCTTCTGTTTTTAATAACACATAATGCTATAGGAAATTTTTGTAAAAAATACTGATATTGAGACATGTGAAATTAAAAGAAGGTAGAAGGTTAATTTCTCATAATCAGGGGAACCAAAGTTCGGGCTCTTCCAGGTTCACAAATTGAAGTAAAAGATAATGGACAGTTATAGTATTATCTCATTTTTTTGAATAGAAATTAGGAACGTATTTTGTTAAATGAAAATCACTTAATTTAGTATAAAGAATTTTTTTTTGTGAAAAACGAATTTTTTGTTAGTAGTTTACTCGCCTGAGTTGTTTTATACAAAAGAGAATGCTTTTATTTGGAATGCTTGCCTGAGTAAGTATAAAATGAGCATTTACATGTATAGTAAAGAAAAGAATTTATATATTTGCAATTAATTAGCGATTTTTTCGTTAGTTCATAGTAAAAAGGGAAATTTCAATGTTAAAAAAGTACGCTATATTAATCATACTAATTTTGTTTATCACTTTTTCAAGTAATGTTATGGCTCAAGGTATTCCATGTCCTAACCCTGGACCTGGACCATGTAATCCTCCCGGAGCCCCAATTGATGGAGGTATTGGTCTGTTATTAGTAATAGGTATAGGTTATGCTGTTAGTAAGCTAAGAAAAGATAAAAAATAATTATTTTAATGTTGCAATTCTGGCAACATATTTCCCAATAATATCAAATTCCAAATTTACAGTATCGTTTATTTTTAATTTACTGAAATTAGTATGGCTATATGTATAAGGTATTATGGCAACACTAAATTTATTTTTTAATGAATTAATTACAGTTAAGCTCACTCCATTTATTGTTATTGAACCTTTTTCTATGGTAATGTTTTGAGTTGAGCTATCATACTCAAAAGTAAAAATATGGCTTCCATTCTCATTTTTTATATCAATACACTTACCAATTTGATCAACATGACCTTGAACTATATGACCGTCGAGTCTATCTCCCAATTTCATAGCACGTTCTAGATTGATGTGGTCATTTATTTTAAGTGATTTGAAATTCGTTTTTGCTAAAGTCTCATCAATTGCCGTCACAGTATATGAACTGGTTTCATTGTTAATAGCTACAACCGTCAAACAAACACCATTATGAGCAACACTTTGGTCAACTTTTAGTTGATCTGCAATATCACTTTTTATTGTAATATGTATATTGCTTTTGTCTTTTACAATTAAGGTAATTTCTCCTATATTTTCTATAATTCCTGTAAACATATATGTTAATATTAATGACTACTTTTGTAAGCTCAAAAATAGCAATTATTTTGTTGTATGAATAGAATTGAAAAAATAAAAGTAGGTATATCTGTTGGTGATATTAATGGTGTAGGTATAGAAATTATATTGAGAACTTTTGAAGATGCTAGAATGTTAGAGATTTGCACTCCAATTTTATTTGCTTCCAACAAAACAATTGCAATACATAAAAAAGAATTGAATATCAATACTCAAATTCAAGGTATAGAAAATGTTACTAAAGCAATAAATAGTAAAGTTAATTTGGTAAATGTTTGGAATGAAAATGTAGCTATAGATTTCGGTAAAGAAACAAAAGAAGGAGGTAAATATGCCTTTTTATCATTGCAGGCTGCTGTGAAAGCATTAAAAAGTAACGAAATTGATTTATTAGTAACGGCACCTATCAATAAGCATAATATTCAATCAGATGATTTTAACTTTAAAGGACATACTGAATTTTTAGAAGCCAACCTAGAGGGTGAAAGTTTAATGATTTTAATGACAGATGAAATTAAAATCGGGCTTGTAACCGGACATATACCAGTTCAAAAAATTGCTGAAACAATTACACCAGAATTATTAATAAAGAAAGTAAATATATTATATAATTCATTAATTCAAGATTTTGGAATTGACAGACCAAAAATTGCTGTTTTAGGTTTGAATCCACATTGTGGAGATAATGGAGTAATTGGTACTGAGGATGATGAAATTGTTAAACCTACGCTAGAAAAAATACAAGCAGAAGGTAAATTAGTATATGGACCCTATTCATCTGACAGCTTTTTTGGGTCTGAATCATATAAGAACTTCGATGGTGTTTTAGCAATGTATCACGACCAAGGTTTGGCACCATTTAAGGCATTGTCATTTGGTAATGGCGTTAATTTTACTGCAGGATTGGATAAAATAAGAACTTCACCAGATCATGGTACCGCTTATGAAATTGCCGGTAAAGGCGTTGCAAATAATAATTCATTTAAAGAAGCGCTTTATAAGGCACTAGACATTTATAAGTTTCGTAAAGAATATAATGAGTTAGCTCAAAATAAATTAGCAATTAGAAAGTAATTATTTTTTACAAGAAATTTATAATAATTTTATATATTTGCGCGCTCAAATTGATATGTAGCCATGGAAAAGAAAATGTATGTGATTTCTTTTAGAGGTTTAAAAGAAGGAAAGCACCAATTTGAATATAAAATAGACAATAAGTTCTTTGAAGTTTATCAATATGAAGATATTTTAGATGCTGATATACAAGTGCATTTAGAATTTATTAAAAAAAGCACATTATTAGAACTTAACTTTAATATTGAAGGGAAAGTTAAAGTTGCTTGTGATATTACCAATGAAATTTACAAACAACCAATTAAAGGAGATTTAGATTTAAAGGTTAAGTTTAGTGATGAGTATGATGATGAGTATGAAAATATTCTAATTATTCCTCATGAAGTATATGAAATAGATATAGCACAATATATCTATGAAATTATAGTACTTGCTTTACCATCAAAAAGAATACATCCAGGTGTAGAAGATGGAACTTTGAAATCTGATATATTAGATAAATTAAAAGAATTACAACCAGAAACAAAAAGTAATAAAAAAGGTTCTGACCCTAGATGGGATAATTTAAAAGGGTTATTAACAGATAAAAAAATATAAAGATGGCACATCCAAAGAGAAAAATTTCTAAACAAAGAAGAGATAAAAGAAGAACACATTATAAGGCAACTGTTCCTCAAATTGCAGTTGATCCAACAACCAAAGAAGCGCACTTGTATCACAGAGCTCATTGGCATGAAGGTAAATTATATTACCGCGGTCAAATAGTAATTGATAGTGAAGAAAGTGCTGCTTAAGTAAACTTTCTAAAAACATAAAAAAACCCTCAAAAATGAGGGTTTTTTTATGTTTTTTGACAAAAAATAGTCAAAAACAATACTTTTTTGATAAAAAACTAAAATAAATTTCATTACTTTGACCCACTTTTGTCAAGGAATTATCTCTAATTAAGATAGAATCATGAGTAAAATTACTGCTGCAATTACAGCTGTTGGAAAATATGTTCCGGAATATGTGTTAACCAACAAAATGTTGGAAACGATGGTAGATACCAATGATGAATGGATTACTACGCGTACCGGAATAAAAGAAAGAAGAATACTCAAAGAAAAAGGAAAAGGAACCTCCTTTATGGCAATCAAAGCTGCTGAAGATTTGATTTCTAAAACAAATCTAAATTCCAAAGAAATTGATTTAGTTATTGTAGCAACCGCAACACCAGATATGCAAGCTGCATCAACATCAGCTTTTGTAGCCTCAGAAATAGGAGCCACTGAAGCTTTTTCATTTGATCAAATATCAGCATGTTCAAGTTTCTTATATGGAATGTCTACTGCAGCCAGTTATATAGAATCCGGCAGATATAAAAAAATATTATTGATTGGTGCTGATATGAATTCATCAATGATCGATTATACCGATAGAACAACGTGTATTATTTTTGGTGATGGTGCAGGAGCTGTTCTTTTTGAACCTAATCGAGAAGGATTAGGGCTTCAAGATGAATATTTACGCACTGATGGTAATGGACGTGAATTTTTAAAGGTCGATGCAGGAGGATCAATATTACCGGCTTCAGAAGAAACTATAAAAAACAAACAACATTTTGTGCATCAAGACGGAAGAACTGTATTTAAGTTTGCAGTTTCAAATATGGCAGGTGTAAGCGAAAAAGTATTAGAACGTAATAAACTGTCAAAAGAAGATATTACATGGTTGGCTCCGCATCAAGCTAATAAAAGAATTATTGAGGCTACAGCAAGAAGAATGAATTTAGATATGGATAAAGTAATGATAAATATCCATAAATATGGAAATACTACTTCAGCTACGTTACCTTTATTATTGAACGATTACGAAACTCAACTCCGTAAAGGAGACACAATAATTTTCGCTGCATTTGGTGGTGGTTTCTCTTGGGGGGCTATTTACTTTAAATGGGCATACAACTCAAATTAAAACTAAATTAAAATGGATTTAAAAGATATTCAAAACCTAATTAAATTCGTCTCTAAATCTGGAGCCAGCGAAGTGAAATTAGAAATGGAAGATATTAAAATAACAATTAAAACAGGTCCTGGAAAAACAGAGACAACTATTGTTCAAGCACCTATGGCTGCAGTTTCGCCTGTACAACAGGTTCCTGTTCAATCTATTCCTTTAGCTGAAACGCCAGCAACTAATACAACTGATGATTCTAAATACCTAGTTGTTAAATCGCCTATTATTGGTACTTTTTATAGAAGATCATCACCAGATAAACCGTTATTTGTAGAGGTGGGAAGTTCGATAAACGAAGGAGACATTGTGTGTATTATTGAAGCGATGAAACTATTTAATGAAATTGAATCTGAAGTTTCAGGTAAAATAGTGAAAATTTTAGTTGACGACGCAACTCCGGTTGAATTTGATCAACCATTATTTTTAGTTGATCCATCTTAAAGTTAAATCCCAATCCCGAGGCTTCGAGACAAATCACAAATAACAATTTCAAAATTATTTTAAATTATTATTTTAAATTTGGAATTTAAAAAAGGTCTTATGTTTAAAAAAATATTGATAGCTAATAGAGGAGAAATAGCATTGCGTGTTATAAGAACGTGCAAAGAGATGGGCATCAAAACTGTTGCAGTTTATTCAACTGCTGATGCTGATAGTTTACATGTTAGATTTGCCGATGAAGCAGTCTGTATCGGACCGCCATTAAGTAGTGAGTCATATCTTAAAATTTCAAATATAATGGCCGCTGCAGAAATTACCAATGCTGATGCAATTCACCCGGGATATGGATTTTTGTCTGAAAATTCTAAATTTTCTAAAATTTGTGCTGAACACGATATAAAATTTATTGGTGCATCGCCGGAAATGATTGATAGAATGGGTGACAAAGCTTCTGCAAGAGCTACAATGAAAGAAGCAGGAATACCAACAATACCTGGGAGTGAAGGTATACTGGAAACATTTAAAGAAGTTGAAAAATTAGCTAAAAAAATGGGCTATCCTGTAATGCTAAAAGCTACAGCTGGTGGTGGTGGTAAAGGAATGCGTGCCGTTTGGAAAGAAGAAGACCTTAAAGATGCATGGGATGGTGCTCGTCAAGAAGCCAAAGCATTTTTTGGAAACGATACGATGTATATGGAAAAATTGATTGAAGAACCACGCCATATTGAAATACAAATTGTTGGTGATGCTTACGGAAAAGCGTGTCATTTATCTGAAAGAGATTGTTCTATTCAACGACGTCATCAAAAGTTAACAGAAGAAACACCATCTCCTTTTTTAACAAGCACACTTCGTAATAAAATGGGTAAAGCTGCTGTTAAAGCCGCTGAATTTATAAAATATGAAGGCGTCGGAACTATTGAATTCTTAGTTGATAAACATAAGAATTTTTATTTTATGGAAATGAATACTCGGATTCAGGTTGAGCATCCAATAACAGAACAGGTAATTGATTTTGATTTAATTCAAGAACAAATATTAGTGGCGGCTGGTGTACCTATTTCTGGTAAAAATTATACACCCACTATGCACTCTATTGAATGTAGAATTAATGCTGAAGATCCTTATAATAATTTTAGACCTTCTCCGGGTAAGATAACAACATTACATTCACCGGGTGGTCATGGAGTTCGTTTAGATACACATGTATATGCCGGATATACAATTCCGTCAAATTACGATTCTATGATCGCTAAATTGATAACAACAGCTCAAACCAGAGAAGAAGCAATCAATAAAATGAAAAGAGCATTAGATGAATTTGTAATTGAAGGGATAAAAACAACCATTCCTTTTCATAGACAATTAATGGAACATCCTGATTATTTAGCAGGAAATTATACTACTAAATTTATGGAAGATTTTGAAATGAAAGAAGAATAAAATTTTATAATTAATCGCAAAATAAAAAGGGATATGATTTTTTCATATCTCTTTTATTTTTACTTTTGATTATATTTCAAAATCAAATGAAACAAAAAGACTTACATATTGACGGAATAGATAAGATTATTCTAAAAAATTTAATGCGAGATGCCCGTGCACCTATCTTGAGTATAGCTAGAGAAGTTGGTGTTTCAGGCGCAGCTATTCATCAACGATTACGAAAATTAGAGAAATCTGGCTTATTGATGGGTTCTAAATTTGTTTTGAATCCAAAAATTTTAGGATATAAAACGGTAGCTTTCGTAGGCATTTTTTTAGATACTTCAAGTACATATAAAGAAGCGTTAAAACGTTTAAAAGAAATCGATGAGGTTATAGAAAGTCATTATACTACCGGTAACTATGCCATTTTTGTCAAAATTTTATGTAAAGATAATGAGCATTTAATGCAAGTCTTGAATAAACAAATTCAAGCTATTAAAGGAGTTTCAAGAACAGAAACATTTATTTCATTAGATCAACAAATTGATAGGCAAATTAAGATTTAGTTTGTAAAACAGTCTCCGGTAAACTAAAAATTAGAAACGAAATCTAGTGTTAAGTTAAGCATACTTTAGCCGAACCAAGTCTTGTTCTTTTCGCCCCAATACTTCTTTAAAAAATACTTGCGTAACTGAGGCTAGGCGCATATTTTTTGCATCGCCTGAGACAAAAATACCTACAACTTATACGACACAGTACACTTAACTTAACACTAATCTCTACCTAATAACTGTAAAGCCCAATATAATAACATTGCAAGAGAACCCAATGCAGCTACTAAATAAGTTCTGGCAGCCCACTTTAAAGCATCTTCAGAACCTTTATATTCTTCCGGGCTTACTATGTTTTTATCTTTTAACCAAGCTAATGCTCTGTTACTCGCGTCATACTCAACCGGTAGCGTAATAAAACTAAACAAAGTACCTAAACCCATAAAAATTAAACCTCCAATGGCTATCATAAACCCTATAGATCCTGTAGCATTTGAAGCTGCGCCTAAAATGATACCACCAATAATCATGTATTGAGAGAACTTAGATGTAATACTTACCATAGGAACCAATTTTGACCGTAACTGTAACCATTGGTATGCTTTGGCGTGTTGAATAGCATGTCCTACTTCGTGAGCAGCAACAGCCGCAGCAGCTGCGTTACGTTGATTGTAAACACCTTCACTTAAATTTACTGTTTTATTTTTCGGATTATAATGATCGGTTAACATACCTGGAGTAGAAATTATTTCAACATCTGTAATACCATTGTCTGATAACATTTTTTGCGCAATTTCTGCGCCGCTCATACCATTACGAAGTTGTATTTTAGAATAATATTTAAACTTACTTTTTAACTTGTTACTTATCAACCAACTTATAAGTGAAATTGCTCCAATAAGAATATAAAAACCTATCATAATTTTTTATGTTTTAAAATTTTATTATAAAATAAATTAATCTTGGTAAATTTACAGCATAAATTATTCCAAATTCTATTTTTAAGACAAAATGACAAAAAAACCTGAAATATTAATTATTTATACCGGGGGTACTATTGGTATGATTAAAGATTATGAATCAAATGCATTAAAAGCATTTGATTTTGATCATTTGTATGAAAATATTCCTGAGCTGAATCAATTAGGCTGTTATATAGAAACAATTTCATTTGAAAACCCTATCGATTCATCAAACATGAATATCAACTATTGGGTTGACATTATAGAAATTATAGAACAGAATTATGATAAAAAAGATGGTTTTGTTGTTTTAACAGGTTCAGATACCATGTCATATACATCATCAGCTATTAGTTTTATGGTTGAGAATCTTGATAAACCTATTATATTTACAGGCTCACAATTACCTATAGGTGATTTACGTACTGATGCTAAAGAAAATCTAATTACCGCTATTCAAATAGCCTCCGCCAGAGATAAAAAAGGATTGCCTATTGTAACCGAAGTCGGTTTGTATTTTGAATATAAATTATATAGAGCTAATAGAACAACCAAAATTAACGCTGAACAGTTTGAAGCATTCTCTTCGCCTAATTATTCTGCGATTGCTGAAAGTGGTGTGCATTTAAAATTTAATAGCAACCTTTTGTTTAAACCAGCTAAAAACAAAAAATTAATTGTTAGAAAAAAACTGGAAGATAATATTGTTATTTTAAAGCTATTTCCGAGTATTACTAAACAAGTAGTGCAAAGTATATTAGAAATACCAAATATAAAAGGTGTAATTCTGGAAACCTATGGTTCAGGGAATGCGCCAACTGAAAAATGGTTTATGGATTTGTTAAAAAAAGCACTGCAAAAAGGAATTTATATTGTTGATGTTACCCAATGCATAGGGGGAAGTGTTATTTTAGGGCAATATCTGACAAGTATCCAATTACAAAAGATAGGGTTGATTAACGGTAAAGATATAACCACAGAATCTGCTATAGCAAAATTAATGTATCTATTAGGAGAAAATATTTCTAGAAATGAATTTAAAACTTTTTTTGAAACATCACTAAGAGGTGAGATGTCTTAAAACATCTTATTATACTGATAATAAACATATTAAATATTAGTTTGTTGTAGGGTTTAAATTTGATTCTGGAATTATTATATCATGGGTTCACAATATTTTTATGATTATTATTTTTTCAAGTTATTTTTTTTTGTTTTATTTGACATCCACTTAAAAAAATTATTTTTAAGGAGAGGTGGCCGAGTGGTTTAAGGCGCACGCTTGGAAAGCGTGTTTATGAGCAATTGTAACAAGGGTTCGAATCCCTTTCTCTCCGCTGGAATTATTTTTTTAATAAAAAATTTATATCTTTAGCCCGTTAACTAATTTAATTAATATTCAAACAATGAAAAAACTACTTACTATCCTTGCAATTACAGGATTATTATTTTTAGGCTCAGTTCAAAACAGTTATGCTGTAACAACTGCTGTACAAACTGAAGAAGCTGCTACTGAAGCAGACGATGGTAAAACCTTTCACCAAATATTAAAACAACGTTTTATTGAAGGTGGTCCTTTCTTTATGGGGATTGTATTAATAGCCTTAATATTAGGTTTAGCAGTCGCGATAGAAAGAATTATTTACTTAAACATGGCAACAACTAATACAGATAAATTGATAACAAGTATTGAAGATGCATTATCATCAGGTGGTGTTGAAGCTGCAAAAGAGGTTGCTAGAAATACTAAAGGTCCTGTTGCTTCTATATTTTATCAAGGACTAGATAGGATGGATGAAGGAATTGAGCAAGCAGAAAAAGCAGTTGTGAGTTATGGCGGTGTGCAAATGGGATTGTTAGAAAAAAATATTTCATGGTTATCATTATTTATAGCTTTGGCACCGATGCTTGGCTTTATGGGTACCGTAATTGGTATGATTGGTGCGTTTGATGCCATTGCAGCAGCAGGTGATATATCTCCGGCAGTAGTAGCAGTAGGTATTAAAGTAGCACTTTTAACAACTGTATTTGGTTTAGTTGTAGCCATTATTCTTCAAATATTTTATAATTACATTGTATCTAAAGTAGATAGTATTGTTAATAATATGGAAGATGCTTCTATCTCATTAGTTGATTTACTAATCAGACATAAAAAATAGTATTATGGATAAATCTAAAATGTTAACTATAGGTGTTGCTTTAATAAGCTTTATTGGCGCTTTTCTTTTGATACGCGTTATTATGGCTGAAGGTGGCGATGCTATAGATAGTGCAGTAGGTGCTATTGTCACGTTTTCAAAAATATTATTAATAGTGGCAGCAGCAATAGCAATTATATTTTCAGTAGTAAACCTTGTAAAACATCCTCAGGCATTGAAAAAAACAATGATAGGTCTAGTTGCACTAGGCGTATTATTAGCTATAGCATATTTTATGGCTTCAGGTGATGCCGTAACGGATGGAGTGGGTAATATTTTAGAAGATGGTGCAGCTGGTGCTACTTCTAAATGGGTAAGTGCTTTAATTAATTTTACCGGATTCTTAGGAGTTATTGGTTTAGTTACAATTGCTCTTGGTTTTGTTAGATCATTTAAATAAAATATATTAATTATGTCAAGAAGAGAAACCCCTGAAATTAATGCAGGATCTATGGCGGATATTGCTTTCTTATTATTGATATTCTTTCTAGTAACAACTACAATGGATGTTGATACCGGTATTTCTCGTAAATTACCGGAAAAGCAAGATCCTAATATAAAGCCACCTATACTTAAAGAAAAAAATGTATTTGAGGTTAATGTGAATAGAAGGAATGAAATTTTAGTAGAAGGTGATACGTATATGCAAATAGCTGATTTACGTGAAGCTACTATTAAGTTTATAGACAATGGAGGAGGAGTAGATGAAAATGGAGAAGAATGTACTTGGTGTGGAGGTAAAAAAGACCCTGCATCTTCTGATCATCCTAAAAAAGCAATTATTTCTTTACAGAGTGATAGAGGTACTTCGTACGGTACATATATAGCAGTACAGAATGAGCTGGTGGGTGCTTATACAGATTTGAGAAATAAATTATCTGAAAAACTGTATGGAATATCATATACGCAACTTTTAAAAGATGCTAAAAATTCATCCAATCAAAGTCTAAAAGATAAGATAGCCAATATTAAAAAGAAATATCCTCAAATTATATCTGAGGCTGAACCAACAAAATAAATTTAATATGTCTAAATTTAAAAAACAAAGAAAAGGGATGCCGGCAATTAATACAGCATCTTTACCAGATATTGTATTTATGTTGTTGTTCTTTTTTATGGTTACTACAGTAATGCGTGAAACAGATTTAAAAATTAAAAAACCGCAATTACCTAAAGCCGATCAGGTTAAAAAATTAGAAAAGAAAAGTTTGGTGAGCTATATTTATGTAGGAAAATCTAAAGATGGAACCCCTGGCGATAAACTTCAGTTAAACGATAGAATTTCTAGTGTAAAAGACATCAAAAGTTTTATTTTTTCTGAAAGAGCTAAACATTCTGAAAATGAAATACCACGCTTAACGACTTCTATTAAAGCTGATGTTGAAGCAAATGTTGGTACTATTACAGATATAAAAATAGAACTGAGAGATATTAATGCACTAAAAATTAATTATTCAACAATTAAAGGTAGTGCATTAGATAATATGAAATAACAAAGATTCATATTCAAAATTATATAAAGAGGTAATCAACCAAAATATCAGGTCGATTACCTCTTTTAGTTTTATACTTACTCTAGTAAAAAAATAATTTATGATTATGGTCAGAGGTAAGCTTCGTATAAATTTTTACATTGAGTTTATGTATATTTACAATGTAAAAATTTATGTCGTTTTGTAGTATGCATTATAAAGCATTTTTTCTTTTTCTTCTGATTTCTTCCATGCTTAGAGCACAGAATAATGATACTATTAAAAATACTAAGTATTTAGAAGATCAAATTTATATTGGATTTTCAATCGCTACTTTAATTAATACACCTAAAGGTATTACTCAAAATGGATTGTCAAATAGTATTGAATTGGGTATTATTAAGGATATTCCTATAAATGATAAAGGCGATTTTGCATTTGGAATTGGACTGGGTTATGGACGTAATACATATTTCCAGAATATAAAAATTGAAGAGATTAATAATATTACTCAATTTCAAATAGCAGCGGAAGGGTTTAAAAACAATAAATTCTCAACACATACAATTGATGTTCCCTTAGAGATAAGATGGCGTACTTCTACCATTAATAAATACAAATTTTGGAGAATTTATGCAGGAGGTAAATTAAGTTATGTGTTTGCATCTAATGCAAGGTTTAAAGAGCCTGGTAATACTATAAAAGTAAAAGGAATATCAGAAATTAATAAATTACAATACGGTTTAAAATTAGCTGTTGGTTATGGCACTTGGAATTTTAATTTTTATTACGGATTGACTGATTTATTTTCTAATGCTAATCTTAACGAAACAACACCAATTGAAGTTAGAGACTTCAGAATTGGATTGATTTTTTATATACTTTAACAAGATTAATATTATTAGCATAACGTGAGTTAGATGTAAGTTAATCAATGTTCGATGCACCTTTTATTTACCAAATATAACAGTTGTTTACCTTTGTTGTTTTTAATAAAAGGGATAGAAAAATCAAACCTTTTAATTCATTGGTGCTTTAAAGCCCAT